>NZ_JBEEAB010000004.1:0-420237 GCF_040120725.1 Actinopolymorpha sp. B9G3
ACCTGATCACCAAGATCCGCCAATTCATCACCGGCTGGAACGACCGCTGCCACCCCTTCGTCTGGACCAAGACCGCCGACCAGATCCTCACCAAAACGAACCGTCAAAAGATCTCAACCACGGGGTAGTAGCGAGGGCTGGGCCGCCAACCGGGCTCAACTCACGGTCCGATTCGCTGACCTAGCGACCGGGATCACGACAACTTCGAGTTTCATATCCATCGGAAGCGCTTTCCCTTTCTCATCACCGGGGGCGGGCCGTCTCCTTCGGTTGGAAAGCGCTGGCGGCAAGGCTCGTCAAGGTGAGCAGCTGAGATCGCTATGGGGCGCCAGTCCTCATCGTAGTCAGGGTGATCGTCGTACAGCTCCGCGACAATTGCCACAACCAGGGCGTATGCACACCTTGCCTCCTGCCTGTTCACAGACGTTCGGTACAGGGTGACCAACTGGCGCCGGGCGTGGCATGTGCCGAGAGCCCGATCGAGATCGAGCTGGCTCAGACCTTTGTTGTAGTCGACCACAGCCCGCCGCTCGTGGTCAGCTACCCGCTTCAGCAGAAAGCCGTCGATGGTCTCCACGGTTCCTGAGCGTACGACTGACCGGGCTGCGCGCTTGGGTTCAAAGGGCCTGAGGCTGCTAGGCATCACGTCCGCCAATGCCGGGCCCTCGATGTCCGGCGACCGCCGAGGGCCCGGTCACACAGTGCCTTCCCAGAATCGTGGCTCCCGGGGTGCGACCAGCTGCTGCCGGAGCTCCACCCACGGCCTTCTCCGGCGGCCGACCGGGTGCTTCGCCGTCGCGGCGTCGAGATCCGCACCAACACCTCCGTCCGCGAGGCCCCAGACGCGAGCGTCAGGCTGTCCGACGGAGAATTCGTACCCACGCGATCATTGGTGTGGTTAGTAGGCGTCCGCCCGGGCCTCCTCATCGAACGACTCGGCCTGGCCATGAACAAAGGGGGGCTCATCGTTGACGAGTACCTCTCACTGCCTGACCACCACGGCGTCTTCGCCTGCGGAGACGCCGCAGCCTCCCCGGCCTCACCGAACAGATCCTCCGCCGCGGCGTCCACAAAAGCGTTGCAGCCCTGGAGAAAGAGGTGCGTGAGTGGATCAAAGTCTGGAACGAGGACCCCAAGCCGGCGTTCCACCTGGTTGATCCACGACGATCCGGTGGGGGATGGCCGGGGTCTTAGGTTATCTAATTGTTGTTTGTTCGAATCCCGTGATCGCGGTAGCCGGCCTCTGAGAGCGCGTCGCCAGCACGGCGCCGTAGGAGCTGGTTCCCTCGGCAGCGGCCCAGGACGCCGCCGAGGTCACCGCCACTGCGGCGTCCTATCCAGTCACGCGCGCCGCAGGCCGGCTGCGGTCGTCGGCAAGGTGGCCTGGTCGATCATGGCGCCGTTCGGGGCGGCGACGATGGCGTAGCTGTGGGTCGCGGCATGGGTGTAGACCCCGACCACGTTCCGGTAGGAGTCAGCCACGGTCGTTCGGCCCAGGGTGAGAAGTCACCACGAGGCAGGCCTGTAACGAGCCACGCCGCGGGACGGCAATCCCGCGGCGGACATGCTTCTGATTAAGCCCGGATGCACCCCGGCAACCGTTGCGCATCCGGGTTAAAACACCCGAAGAGATCCAGGACAGCGTAGGGAAGTAGCGCGCCAGCGAGGGCACCGAACCAGTGGCCGGCGTATTTGGCCGGGCCGGAGTAAGACCCGGAGGCAGACTTCCTTCTTACGGCCGCTGGCAGTCGGGTATGTCGTCGAGCAAGTCCTCCGGCACCGCCCATCCGGCGGCCTGCAACGCCGTCGCGTAGCGGATGCGGGCGACCCTCTCCCTGATCTGGCTGAGCCTGACGGTCCCCTGCAGGTCTACGTTCTGCGGACGTTGGAGCAGCGCGGCGACGGCTTTGCGGACATCAGACTCCGCGTGTTCTCTGGCCACCAGAGCCGCGTGAAGCTCACTCATCTCGAGGCAGTGGTCACTCGGGCGGCCGCACATCATTCGGGTGAGTGTCAATCCGCAGGCGTTGCAGATCAGCGCACGTCGCCTCCCAGGCGTTGCGTTGCGCGATGCCCGCATCAAAGCCCGCCAAGCCAGCAACCAGCATCCCCACCACCCGTCGAGCCGTTTCGACCAGCATCTGCTGCGCATCCGGCTGCAGCGTCGACCCGGACGTCGAAGCTGGCCAATCCTCCACTTCTTACCCCTGTTCCGAGTTGTGCCTGCGCCCGTACCGCTGACGGTCCTGTCCCATCCCCACGGGCGCCCCTTAATCGGACCTTCTGTGCCGGGCAGTTCGCGGCCCAGTACCAGGGACCGAGCTGGAGTGGGGCCACGGGAAACGTGCCGGCCCTGGAGTGCGGACCCAAGACCCATAGCAAGCCCGCCCAACGTCCTTGCCGGAGTCACTGCACGAGAACGCCGTGTGGCGATGACCAGTGATGTAATACGTTAACGGCCGTTTCGTCGAGCTGCAGCAACTCCCACCAGCTTGTCTAGGCATGAATGAAACTTCATGCTGGCGTGCCCGCGCTCGCCGATGCCATGGGTAGAGGCCCGCGACGCGGCTCGCCGCGGGGTTCCGCCTGGGCAACAGCGCGTCAGGAGGGAGGCAGGACACCAAGAAGCGACGGAGCGGCGTCGCCCCGGCGCATCGAGACGGTGGTGGGCTTGCTTCAGCCCGGTGGTGTGGTGTCTGGGGTCGACCCCGGATCAGTTGGGTCGGGTCCCGGCAGCGTCTTGGATCTCCGCAGCGTGCGGCAGTCTGGAGCGGGCACAGTGCGCGCCGCAGAAGAAGTGGCCGTCGACCTCGACGCCGTCCTTGGACAGGTGATGAGGCGGCGCCTCGGGCCGCCAGCGTGCTGAATCCGGACGGAGTACGCGCTCAACTTTTCCCGGCCAGGCGGCCATGTGCTGTTGCAGTACTACAACTCTGCGGCGGGGTCGGTGCGGCTTCGGGTGCGGGGCGCCTGCCGCAGGGTGGCGTCGTACCTGCCGACCTTGGGGGCGTTTCGAGGTGGTGGCCGCACCGAGTTGCTGGTGGTGGTCTGGCGGCTCGCGGACCACGACTGCCGGGGTTGGGATCTGTTCGACTTGTCCGACCGCCACCGGGAACGCGGCTGGCTGGTGCTGGCGTACCGCTACCCGAAGGGCACCATCGTGATGCGAATCGTCGTCCGGAATGGCGTCTCGCTCGATCTGGCGTCGTTGCTCCTCGACGACATCCGGGAGGCGGTGGGTTACTCGACCGGCTCGAGGTGCCGCCGCCGCGCGCGGATCGCGACACCGTGAGCTTCCTGACCGCGGAACGGCGGCGACCCGGACGGACCACTCGGGACGGACCAGCATACGGACCACCCGGACCGGGTGGTTTCGCTGTGGCGTTCCGCGGGGTTGCTCTCAGGCAGAGGTAGCGGTCTCGGCCGGGCGGCCTGGCAGCGCCTACGACGAGGAGGTGTGGTCGGTGTTCGGTCCGCTGTCGAGGTTGCTCCCGTCCTTACCGTCGTTGCGCTCCTTCCCGTCGCTGCCGCCGCTGCCCGCTCTGCCGGCACGCCGTAATCGGGACAGCCGCCGCTGGTGGGTGCGGCGCGGTCGCGCGCACATCGAAGTGCGCGGCCTGCACCGGATCGACGCCGAGGCTCTCGTCTCGGACCTCGAAACGGCGCTCCGGAAGGTGGCGGGAGTCGACTGGGCCGCCGTCAACGCGGTCCTCGGCCGGGTAGTGGTCGACCTCGCCGGCGGTGACGTACCGATAGAAGCCCTAGTCGCGACCATCGACGCCGTCGAGGACCGGCACCAGATGTCGGACGAGAGGTTCCTGGAGCGGCCCGAGCACCCCGGCGACGTCGAACCCCTGCAGCGTCAGCTGATCATGCTCGGCGCCGACCTGGCCGGTCTCAGCGTGAGCGTGGCAGGCAAGATCGCCCGGTCGGCGCGGCTGCCGCTCGAGATAGCGGCGCTCGTTCCGCTTGTCGAGCACACGCCTCGCCTGCGTAGCCAGGTCGAGTCACTGCTCGGCTGGACCTCTGCCGAAATGAGCCTCGCGCTCGTCAACGCGCTCGCGCAGGGACTTGCGCAGGGCCCGATCGGCCTGATCATCGACGCCGCGCACCGGATGGCACTGGTGGGTGAGGTCCAGGCTCGCCGCCGGGTCTGGAAGGAGCGCGAGGCCGAGCTCTGCTCGGGTCGGCAGCGCTGCGCGCCGATCCATCTGCCACCGCGCTCGGCGTCGTTGCCGCGCGGACCGGTGGAACGGTACGGCGACCATGCAGGCCTGGTCGGTCTGGCTGCCGGCGGTACGGCATTCGCCGCGACCGGCGACCTACGCCAGACGGCCGCATTCCTGGCCGCCAGCGCGCCCAAAGCGGCCCGGTTGACCCGCGAATGCTTCGCGGCCGAACTCACCCGCGTTCTCGGTGAGCGCGGGGTTCTCGTCGTCGACGGCGACGCGCTGCGCAGGCTCGACCGGATCGACACCGTGGTGATCGACGCTCGAGTCCTCCACACCGCCCAGTTCGTCGCGGGGCCGCTCGTCGCCCTGGACGGCGCGACCGAAACCGAAGGCCGGCTACGTCAAAGGGTCGGCGTCCTACTCGAACCGGAAGCACCACGGGTGCTACGGCGCAGTCGGGTCTGGGCACTCGGCCCGCTCGCCGCGGTCGCACCGGGCGTCCCGGCGGCGGCACAGACGGCAGCCCGGCGGGTACGCCGACCCGGTTCGGTCGTGCTCGGGCTCACCTGGCACGGCACCCTGCAGGCGATCCTCGCCGCCGAGCCCGGGGTGTCGCCGCTCGCGGGGGCCCTCCTCTCGGCCGCGCGGGCGGCAGGTGAGCTCCTCATCGCCGGCAACGGCGCCGGGGTGGTCAGGCGACTCTCTCCCGGGCGGATGATCTCGTCCGGAACCCGTCTGCCGGCGGAGATCCGGGAGCTCCAGGCCGAGGGACGGGTCGTGGCGCTGGTCTCGGACGGACCGGGAGCCGCGCTGGCCGCCGCGGACTGTGGCATCGGCATCCTGGCGGCTGACCGGACGCCTCCGTGGGGTGCGCATGTCCTCTGCGGCCCCGGCCTGGCCGAGGCCTGTTTCCTGCTCGACTCCATCGCCACCGCCGCGACGGTATCTCGGCGCGGTGTCCAGCTCGCCGCTTACGGATCCGTGACCGGTGCGCTGCTGGCGCTGGGTGGCCCGCGGGCGAGTGCGACCGAACGGGCCGTGCTCGGTGTCAACGGCGCGGCCGGCGTCGGCCTGGTATCAGGCATCTGGTCCGCCCGCGCCCTGGCCCGGCGACCGGCTCCGGTGGTGTCGGACACCGCAGGGCTTCTGACGGGGACCCCATAGGGCGCGGACGTTGGTACGGCCGAGGCTCTTGAGGGATTGGGGAACACGTCCACTGACGCTGAGGGCGAGCAGCTCCTCTCAAATCGGCCCCACAGTATGAGCCTGGAGAGGCGTAGCGCGAGGTCAGAGCGGGTCGTGCTGTTGGTCTGTAGAACCGTCGGCTCCGCCTATTCGCACGCGATCATTGCGCGTGCGTCCCAGAGGCGGCCAGGACACATCGCACGTCGGTTTCGACGGTCAGTGCAGACGTCTGAACAACATCAGCAAGGTTGTAACTCTGTCGATATGGCTGCGCGAGCCGATGTCCGTGCTCGCCACCAGATTCGAGGACCAACCCGGACGGGTCGATTCAGACGCCGGCCTACGACTCGAACCAGGCCGGCTGGTACACCGAAGGTCGGCGCCCGGAGGGGCCCAGCGATGATCGCGGACGCCCGTCGACTTGAAGTCCGGGCCAGACGTGTTCTGCTGGCTCCGCGAGTTCCGCGCCGGCGACGCCATCACCGTCACCGACCGGGCCGGCGCCAAGTACCGGTTCAGGGTTGTGCGGCTGGAACGGGTCGAACAAGGACGAGCTGCCGTACGACAAGATTCGGAAGGCGACCAACACGCGGGAGCTGCGGCTCGTCACCTGTGCCGGCACCTATGACCGGACGCCGCACCGCCGCATGGTGGTGGTTGTATCTTGATGTCCGTCAGTGGTGGAGCACTCCTGCCTCGGTGACCGGCTCGCTGGTGCGGGACCATTGCGCGATGGGGTGGCGGTCGTGGCCGGGGTTCGCGAATCTGATGACCCTGAAGCGGCCATCCACACGCGTCTCCGCCTGCCGCCGACGAGATCAGCGGCGACGGGAGGAGATCGGCTTCTCCTACTTCGTCTTCGGCGCCGACTTCGCCGAGGCGCTCGCGCCGGTCGTGGCTGAGCTGGCCGGACACTAGGCCTGTTGGGCGAGCCAACAGATAGCTGGACGGGCGGCAGCACGTCGGCGCCGGGCCGCAGCCCGCTCACCGGCCAAGACATCGCGTAGTAGATGATCGGTGATGACGACCGTGGCCACTCAGGTGGTGGCGAGCAAGTGACTTCGGCGGTGTCTTCGACGATGCATCTGTCCGCCGCGGATGGGGACCCCCGGAATCAAGGCATGCTCACGCTCACAACCGACGACGAATCCATCATCCTTTGGATCAGGCGACACGAGAACGCGACGAAGGCCATGGCCTGAGACTGAACATCGATGACCTGTCATCGGCATGGCAGCGCGGCTCTGATGGATCGGTCTACACGCCAGGACCGCATACGGGGCGACCGCGCAAAGAGCGCTCGGACGCTGGTCACAGTCGGCGAGCATCGCCGCGGTGCGACTCACCGGTTCTCGATCAGGTGACCGCCGATTCGGGTACGCGTTCAGCGGCCAACGGGCGCCTGGGCGCTGCGCGATACGTGCGACTCCGGCGGCGTGTCATATGCGGATCCCTTACCGGACGCGCTACGCGCCCTGATCGTCAGCCCTCCGGCCCGGCTGAAGACTGGAACCGGATCAGGTACCCATCCGGGTCCTGGACGAGAAATTGCACGACACCGGCCTCGGATTGGCCAGTCCGATACCACTTCGCTTCCGGCTCCATGAACAGCGGCCAGTCAGCCTCGCGCAGGGCCTCCACCAGCGGTTCGATCGAGGGGACGTACACCTGGAAGTTGACACCACGCCCAAGAGGTCGGTCCAAAGGTGCGGTGACCCAGTTGCGTCCGACGCCCTCCTGTTCAAGCATCACGTGCGCCATGCCCCGGGCGATGTAGGCAAACCCTTCATCGGGACGGTCGTACAGCACCGCGAACCCGCAAAGCCGGCACCAGAAGT
This sequence comes from Actinopolymorpha sp. B9G3, assembly GCF_040120725.1. Lineage (NCBI taxonomy): Bacteria > Bacillati > Actinomycetota > Actinomycetes > Propionibacteriales > Actinopolymorphaceae > Actinopolymorpha > Actinopolymorpha sp. B9G3. The sequence goes on from NZ_JBEEAB010000004.1 coordinate 7,196, forward strand.
CCAGACTTTCACCAAGAGAGCGGACCAGGAGTTCAGGGACAAGAACGGGATCTCGCACGGCGTGCGTAGCTGCCACGGGCTTCGATTGTGCCAGCACCCCTAACCATCGTCCGTTTGCCGAAGGGGTTTCGGACGGAAGGATTGCCGCGGGCGCTGATCAGGTGACGCGCCGGGCGATGTCGCGCTCGAGGTCGGGAAGCTGCTCGGCCCAATTCCTCTTGGCGAACCAGTCCCACAGCTCCAGGACGTGGTACAGATCATAGAGGGCTAGAAGCTCGTCGTCGACGCCGACACGAACACCGTAGCCGGCGCCGAAGGCGGCAAACCATGCGGACTTCGACCGGGTGCTGCGTGCAACGTCTAAGAGTGGATCGGCGACCACGGCCCTCTCGACGTCGACGACACCGCTGACCTGCCATCCGTGGCTGGTCTCGGTCACGTGAATGTTCCCGTCCACGTAGTCGTTGTGGCACAACACGCCACCTTGACTGGTTGTAAGTGCTGGATCGTGCTGTGCGACGAACCGTCGCATCGGGTCCCCAAGGTCGGCCGGACCACCGAGGGCGTCGAAATCCTGTAGCTGCTGCGCAAACATGCCGCGCATGTAGTCCGCGTTCGTGCCAGCCGCGATCAACTCGCCGCCGGAGATCTCGCCGCACTTGGCAAACCGGATCGTGTGGATGCGGCGCAGGATCTGCCCCATCTGACGGTAGATCGCCAGGCCTCTTCCTCGGCCAGCCTGTCGCGGACGTCCGCGAGCCGTATGCCATCGAGTCGTGTCATCAACAAGTAGGCCAGGGGCAGCACTGTGCCGGAGTCATCGCTGGCGACAACCTGTGGTGCCGGAACGCCGTCAACGCCGGCGAGCAACCCGTACACGTAAGCCTCGGTCCGCATGCGAGGCGACAGGTCCGCCGGATAGACCTTCAACACGAGAGGGTCAGCATCGCGGCGCCAGATCTCGTAGAGGGCACCCACCGCACCGGCACGGCAGCGGGGCAACCGCATCGACATCAGCTGTCTCCCCAGGTCTCGCTCAGCCGTGGATGGGGGTCCGGATGGCCCGTTCCATGCGCAGCCGGGCAGTGCAGGGTGCGTACATGTCTGGATTCGCGCACTGTCGGCGGACGGGTTTGGCTCCCAGCTCGGATGCTCCGGCGACCAGCGATCGACCTTCACGAGGCCAGGAGACAGAACGGATGGCCAGCTGGGTCGAGCACAACGACCAGCCGACTTGGGTCGCGGTCGTAGGGCTGGTACGGCGCGACCATCCCACCTGACTGGACCACAAGCGCGACCGCCGCCTCCATGTCGCTGACGCCGCACTCGAAGTGGATCATCTTCGTTCGCCCCGCCACGTTTTCTGGCCACACAGGTGGCACGTACCAGTCCTGGGCCTGAATGTTGATGAAAGTGCGGCGTGGATCGCAGAGCGAAGCCCAGTCCTCCTCGTGGTGGACCACCTCCGCCCCGAGCGCGGCAACGTAGAACGCGACCATGCTCTCAAACTGATCCGGTCCGCAGTCGATACAAACGCCACCGAACTCGATCACGTTGTCTGCGTGTACCTGTTCCACCGGGGTCGCTCCTCCCGAAGCCCGTAGCCGTGTGACTGGGCGCCATGATCCCGCTGCTTGACCTCCGCGAGCGGAAGAGCGCCATCAGATCTTGAGCCGCAGCACTTTCAAGACAACATCACCCGTACGCGCCGCTGCGGCTGCTGCTCTGCCATGAGCATTCTGAACGGTCCACGGATCGGCGATGTCACCGCGCTCCGTCCCCTCGACCGTCGAGCGCGCAACATCAACGAGATTGTGACGCATTCCGCAGTATGACGCACCGATTAGGACACCCTTTGGTCTGTTCGCGAAACTCAGTGGCCAGCCCGGATGCCCGTTTGCGAGGATCGCTCACCATGGCGATCTGGCGCGAGGACCACCGATGGTGATGGACTCGAGTGCCGAACAGCGTGAGAGATGGGACCGTATCGCGGCCGACTGGAGCCCGGATGAGGCAGTGGAGACCGCGGCGACCGCTCCCATGATTGACTTTCTCGCTGAGTTGGCGGGAGACGGTCCAGCCTTGGAGTTCGCTATCGGTACGGGGCGGATCGGGGTGCCGCTTGCTCGGCGCGGTGTTCCGGTCGCCGGTATCGATGTGTCGCCCGCGATGGTCGAGGTGCTCCATTCCGCGATGCCTGCCGCCGAGCTGCCCGTGACCGTGGGAAGCATGGCCACGGCCGACGCGCCCGGCCGCGACTACCAGCTCGTCTTCCTCATCGCCAACGCGATCACGTGCCTGCTGCACCAGGACGAGCAGATCGCCTGTTTCCAGAACGCTGCGCGGCATCTGCGGCCAGGCGGATACTTCGTGATCCAGGTCTGGGTTCCCCAGCTGCGTCAGCTCCCGCCAGGTCAGACCGTGGTACCCGCCACCGCCACGGACACCCAGCTCATCTTCGACAGCTACGACCTCGTAACCCAACGCCTACTGTGCCACCACTATGCCTTGGAGAACGGCGTGGTGGTCAGCCCAGGCACGAGTCACCACCGCTACGTCTGGCCCTCCGAGATGGATGTCATGGCCAAGCTGGCGGGCCTCGATCTGGTGAACCGCTACGCCGGATGGGACCAAGCAGAGTTCACCGGCGACAGCAACTCCAGCATCTCCATCTGGCAAAAACCAAACCGATCATGATGCCGATGCCCCGGCGGTCGACTCCCGGTCGTTAAGGATCCCCATACAACCCGGCCCCGGTCGGAACGCTGATCCTCTGTGCGTCATCGCGGTGTTCGGGCGCCGTTCCCCATACGGACATCGACGAGGGAGGTCGGCGTCCCTTGAGACGAGAGACCCGCACGTTCCGCGGCAGATGAGGGTGATTGGGCCTAGTGGTCACGGAGGTGGCGAGTCGGTCTTGTGGTCGGGCTTACGCGAATGCCGCCTGCAGGTCGCGGCGTGGTGAGTTCGGGTCAGTCGGGCCAGGCGGGCGCGCCGTCCACGAACGGCCATGTGATTCGTTCGGCGCGCAGGTCCTCCACCAGGCTCCGGACGTACGTCAGCTCGGCCGCCACCACCTGGCGCTGGTACTCGGATTCGACAGCGAACAGGCGCGGCAGGAACCTGGCGACGTGGGCGATCTCCCCGTCGAGCACGGTCAGTCGTTGCTCTAGCCGGCCGATGCGAGCGGTCAGCGCGGCGGTCGCATCCGAGGGAGAGAGGTTCGGCAGGTACGAGAGTGCGGCGGGGAACTCTGGGTACTCCGGCGCCGGTGTCGACAGCATGGTGCGCAGCCACTCGCTCATTGTCGTCCGGCCGGCGTCGGTGATCCGGTATGTGGTGCGTTCCGGTCGGTTCTCGGCGCGTTCGGTGGACGCGATCTCTACGAGGCCGTCGCGGACCAGCCGCTGGATGGTCTGGTAGACGCTGTTGCGCTGGCTCACGTTGACCACGTCGTCCTTGTGACGCTCCTTGATCAGCTGCTGCATCCGGTACGCGTGCATCGGCTCCTCGCTGAGCATCGACAGCATGGCCAGTGCAAGCACAGAGCGGCGCGGTGCGGACACCCATTGAGCGTAGCTGCTGCGAGGTCTATAGTCACAACATGACTAGTCCACTTATGGGTACTTCAGAGCTCCGCAATGAGATCCTCGACCGATCCGTTTCTCCGATGCGGTGGCTCGCACTCGGCGCCGTGGTCGGTCCGGCTCTCTTCACGGCGGCCTGGCTCGTCCTCGGCTCCGTGAGCAACGGCTACACCCTGTTCGACCACCGGTTCACCGATTACTCGCCGATCAGCCAGCCGATCAGCGGGCTGGGCATGGGCGCCACCGCCCCGTACATGAACGCGGCATTCATCCTCAGCGGTCTGATGCTGATCGCTGGCCTCATCGGCGTGTTCCGCACCACCAGCGCCGCGGAGTGGACCAACCTGCGCCGGACCGCCCTCATACTGCTGGCCTGCAGCGGCGTAGGTCAGGTGATGTGCGGCCTGTTCAACCTCGAAGCAATGATGCCGCACACGCTGGGTTTCCTCCTGGCGCTGGGCACCCCGATCGTCGGTTTCCTGATCGCTGGCCGCTACTTCCGCCGCGTCCCCGGCTGGCGGCGGTTCGGGACCTGGCTGCTGGTCGGCAGCCCGCTCACCCTGGCACTACTCGTCGCATTCTTCATCACGTTCCAACCCACCGCCGACGGCGCCGAACACGGCATCGCCGGCCTCGTGCAGCGAATCGGCGCGGTGCAGGTGCACGCGTGGTTCGTCACCATGGGATGGCTGGCGTACCGACGGCGCTAGACAGCGTCCCGAACGGGGTGGCGCGGCCACCGAGCGTGCAGCGCGGACGGGGCAGGCAACGCACTCATCTAGGCATGTCCGTGCGTTCACAACGTTCCCCCGACGGCCGGCGGGTGTCCGGTCGGGGATCGGCGGATTCTGGCGGTGGTCGCAACACGGCTGCCTTGTTGCGGTGTGAACGCCCCCGGGTCTGATGGAGGCTCTCAATCCATGGAGGATGAGAGTCATGGTTCTACCCAGGAAGTACCCCGACGAGCTGCGTGCGCGGGCGACCCGGATGGCGGTGGAGATGCCACGCCCCGTACTGAGACGCTATTCGGCAATCGGCCGAGTTCGCTGTTGTCCGATAGAGGAACCCGAGTCGGTCGGCCAGTGGCACGAGGGCGGCACGTTCCGATGATCAAGGTCGTCTCGTAGTACTCCCCTTCATCGGACGTGTTCACAGCCGTCCGGAATGGATCCGCGTCGGACAGGTCCGGGTCGAGTTGGTGTGAGGCACCAGATGAGTGGGTGCAGCTGGCTGATGTAGCGGCCGGCTTGGCCGTTGCCGACGCCGCGGTTTGGCAGAGAACCGTCGGCTCGGCCTTACCGTCGAGGGGTGCGTCATGGCTGCACTGCTGATCGGTGTCACGATCATCTGGCCAAATGAAACGACCTGGGCGTTTGCCCAGGTCAGAGCGGGTGCGCCGCCAGGGACTCGAACCCCGAACCCGCGGATTAAGAGTCCGCTGCTCTGCCAGTTGAGCTAGCGGCGCGTGAACCTCGGAGAGGATAGCAGCCCGACCCTCAGCCGCTCACATCGAGGACGGCCCTGGCGGCGTTGTGTCCGCCGATGCCGCTCACACCTCCGGCCCGCCGGGCTCCGGCGCCGCAGGTCAGCAGGCTGCGGACGTCCGTCTCCACCCCCCACCTACCGGACTCTTCGGGCGTCTCGGCCCAAGGCCAGGCAAGGTCGCCGTGGAAGATGTGGCCGCCCGGCATGCCCACATCGGCCTCGACGTCGAGCGGGCTCTTCACCTCCAGACAGGGCCGCCCGTCCACATCGCGGGCCAGGCAGTCCTCGATCGGCTCGGCGAGGTGGACGTTGAGCGCGGCGAGGCAGTTCCGCGCCGCCTGGTCGCGGGCACTGGCGTTGTCGTGGCCGAAGAGCCGGGCCGGGGTGTGCAGCGCGAACGCCGTCACGGTGTGCCACCCTCGGGCGGCCAACTCGGGGGAGAGGATCGACGGATCGGTCAGCGTGTGGCAGTACAGCTCGCTCGGCTGTGCGGTGGGCAACTGTCCCGCCACCGCATCGTCGTACGCCCGCTGCAGGTCGGCATAGCCCTCGCCCACGTGGAACGTTCCCGCGAACGCGTGTCGCGGGTCGGCGCCGGACCGCAGCCGTGGCAGCCGGGTCAGGAGCAGGTTGAGTTTGAGCTGGGCACCCTCAGGAGCCTCGGCCGGTGGCCGGCCCCGCAGCCGGTCGAGTGTGGCTGGCGCGACATTGGAGAGTACGAAGGACGCGGAGATCACGCGTTCCTCCCCGGCCACGACAGCCGCGACCTCGGCGCCGTCGTCGGAGGCGTCGACCCGGACCACCTCGACGCCAGTGCGAAGGTCGGCGCCGGCCGTGCGCGCCGCGGACTCCAGCGCGGCGGTCACCGCGCCCATCCCGCCGACCGGCACCTTCCATTCGCCGGTGCCGTTGCCGATGAGGTGGTACAGAAAGCATCGGTTCTGCAGCAGGGACGAGTCGTGGGCGTGGGTGAACGTGCCGATCAGCGCGTCGGTGAGGACCACGCCTCGGACGGCATCGTCGGCGAAGGACTCCTCGACCACCTCGCCGAGCGGCCGCTGGAGGAACCGCTCCCAGGCCTTCGTACCGACCAACTCTCGTACGTCTGCCGCCGACCGCAGTGGTTCCAGCATCGTGGGCGCGAGGCGGCGGGCCACCTCCGCGAGGTCGGCGTAGAAGCTCTGCCAGGCGTCGAACTCCTTGTCATCACCGGTGAGACGCCGGAACGAGTCGGCGGTCGCGGGACCAGGCTCGCGCTCGACCAGCAGGCCGGTGGGCGTGCCGTCACGGACGACCGGGGTGTACGACGCGACCGCGCGTGAGGCGAGACGTACGTCGAGCCCGAGATCGCTGGCGATCTGGTCCGGCAGCAGGCTGACCAGGTACGAGTAGCGCGACAGCCTGGCGTCGACGCCGGGGAAAGCTCGTTCGCTCACGGCGGCGCCGCCCAGGTGGTCCAGGCGTTCGAGGACCAGGACCGACCGGCCCGCCCGGGCAAGGTAGGCGGCGGCCACCAGGCCGTTGTGCCCGCCGCCGACCACGACGACATCGAAGTGCTCCACGGCCAGCAGCCTAGGCGGTGCCTGAGCGACGCGGTGTCGAGGCACCGTTCCATGATCATGAAGGAAAAGCGGACGATAAGCCCCAAAAACCCTCATGATCACGATCATGATCACGGGACGGAAGCGGGGCATCCGGGGCTGTTGGGGCTGACGGCCCAGGCCCCAGGCCCCAAGTTCAGGTGCTGCCGCCCAGGCCGGTGAGGACGAACGCGATCGCCACGCTCGCGGCCAGCGCGACGGCGCCGACGATCGCGAAGATCACGAAGACCGGCTCCGGCCCGTCGCCGCGAAGCAGCATCTTGCCGGGATCGGCGGGGTCGTACCGGACGACCACCTGTTGGCCCTGCTGCGCCCGCCGGGAGACAGTGCCGCGGAAGGACGGGACGTCCACCCATTGGCCGTCCGGCAGTACGTAGCGGACGACAGGGTGGTGGACGGCGATGCCGTCGCGGGTCCGACTCGTGGTCTCTCCCACGACGACGCCGGACGCCTCCACGCCGGAACGCTGGATCCGGACCACCCTGCGGACTCTGCCCCACCCGATCCCGCCGAAGACCAGCCCCACACCCAGCGGAGCAAGCACCGGCAGCAGTCCCACCACCGCCGCCCGACCCGACGCCGGCAGCACCGCGAGCGCCGCGGCCACCACCAGCGCGGTCACCCCGATCGCGAGGAAGATCCGGTAGATGCCGCGTTCGAAGCCCGCGACCACCGCGCGCTCCGGCGCCGCCGGGTCGTAGTGGACGACCACCGGCCGCCCCGGGATGTAGCTCGTGTGGGTCGCCTGCGCCGGAGGTCTCACCTGGACGACCTGGCCGGTCCGGGTGGTGAATCGCACGACCGGAGCGTGTACCAAGCCGCCGCTCGAGTCGGCCGACGAGGACTGGAAGCTCGCATCCTGCCCGACCACGACGCCGGTCGCCGTGACGCCCTGACGGCGCAACCGTTCCAGCGTGCGCAGTCGTACGAACGACACTCCCGCGAAGAGCACGCCGAGCACAAGGAGGACGAGGCTCGCGGCATACCAGGGCTTCATGGGTCCTCCGGCTGTGAAGGTGCTTGTCCTGCGTACATCCTCCTCACGAGGTCTTCCTCGGCACGCGGCCACTGTCTGCCAGGCTGCCAGCCGCTTGACCTGAACCGCGGTGGAGGTCCTAGGTTGACGGACGTGATCGACATCGCGGCGCTCGCGGCCAATCGGACCATCGACCTCACGACCTGGGGACGCCGGTCGGGTCGACCTGTGCGCATCGAAATCTGGTGGTTCCATGTGGACGGGCGGCTCGTCGTCACGGGTACACCGGGCCCTCGGCACTGGTACGCCAATGTGCTCGCGAACCCTGCGGTGATCGTCCACATCGAAGATCGGGATCTGCCTGGCACTGCGCGGCCGATCACTGATCGCCGACTGCGCCACCAGGTCTTCATCGACGTGCAGACCTCGTGGTATCTCAGCCAAGCCCCACTCGAGGAGCTTATTCAGAGTTCACCAATGATCGAAATCGAGCTTGGGTGACGCGACATCTTTGCTCTACTCCACGCGACAGGGCGGCCGATCCGGAGATCGGCCGCCCTGTCTGCTGGGGTGAGTGACGGGGATCGAACCCGCGACAACTGGGACCACAACCCGTCTGCGGAGGTGGGTCCAATCACCCTGGGACCGCCCGGTTGGGCTCCCTACGGCGCACCTAGCGGGCGGCGCCGGGGCGCCGTCCTCGTGCGGGCACGGCCGAGCGACGTTCGACTTTGCACCCAGGTCAGCAGATCACGCAGAACTTGAGCCCGTTGGGGTCTTCTAGGACGACGATGCCGTCACGGTGGGGCCACTCGACGCGCCTGGCCCCGAGCCCGAGGAGTCGAGCTACGTCAGCGTCGCGCTCCTCGGTGTCGCCGTCCGGTCCCAGCGTGTTGAGGTCGAAGTGCGTTTGATCATTGGCATTGAACGTCAGCCCTACGCCACCAGGACCTGATGGCTGGAATGCCACTGAGTTGGCGGTACGCCAAGCGAGCCGCAGATTGTCAGTGGGCTCAAGGGCCTTGCTCCAGAACTCGGCCGCCCGGTCGACGTCTGGCACGTTGAGTATGACTGTGCTGAGCCGGTACATCGTCACCACCACCTGATCAGTTGGAGGCGCGGCACTCTACGCCGACTCGGCACGGCCAGGCCACCACGAGCCGACCCTGCCGGGGTCCCGTCCTCCTCGTTCGCCAGTCTTCGGGCTCCACTACGTGCGTCAGGACGTGTGGTCCGCGACCAACCAGTTCGGCACGCCGAAGCCCCATCACAGGCGGGCACAGATACCTGCCGCGAAGGGTCGGTCTGACGCAAACCGGCAAGGCTGGAGAAGCGCGAACGCCCGGCCCTGAGTGGGTTCCCGCTCAAGATCACCCCCATCTTCGCCCCCAAAACCGGCCAGCAGGCTCCCCCTCAGCACCCCATAACACCGGAAAGCCCAGGTCATCATGGCTCTGACCTGGGCTTTCCTCTGGGGTGAGTGACGGGGATCGAACCCGCGACAACTGGGACCACAACCCAGTGCTCTACCAACTGAGCTACACCCACCACGGCCGTATGCACACCGATCAGCAGCACCGAACCGGGGTCCGTACGGACGACTGCCGCGAAGCAGCGCTTCGCGACCCGCCAAGTGTAGCCGGGCGCCCGCCGGCTCCCGCACCGAGATCAGGTGCCCTCGGCGCGTGTCTCCGGACCAGGAGAGTCCGGCCGCGCCGGGGTCGCCGTGGACGGCTCGTCCGGCGCCTCGGCGGGCACGGGTTCGGTCGCGGCGGACACCGGCGGCGCGGGCTGGGTACCGCCGGTCGGCTTGCCGAGGATCTCCTCGGCGATCGTCTTGGCCGCGGCGGAGTCGGGGCCAGGCGCTGGGACGAAGACCGCCGCGCGGTAGTAGCGCAGCTCGTCGATCGACTCGCGGATGTCGGCGAGCGCCCGGTGGTTTCCCGTCTTGTCGGGGCTGGCGAAGTAGACCCGCGGATACCAACGGCGGACAAGTTCCTTGATCGAGGAGACGTCGACGATCCGGTAGTGCAGATGGCTCTCCAGTGCCGGCATGTCCCGGGCGAGAAACGCCCGGTCGGTGGCGACCGTGTTGCCCGCGAGGGGAGCTTTGTTGGATTCCGGCGCGTACGTACGGACATAGGACAGGACGCGCTCCTCGGCCTCCGCGAGCGAGACCCCGCCCGCGAGCTCGTCGAGCAGGCCGGACGCTGTGTGCATCGTGCGTACGATGTCGCGCATCTGGTCGACCGCCTGCTGTGGCGGCTTGACCACCAGGTCGACACCCTCACCCAGTACGTTGAGGTTGCCGTCGGTGACCAGCGCGGCCACCTCGACGAGAGCGTCGGCCCGCAAGTCGAGCCCGGTCATCTCGCAGTCGATCCACACCAGACGGTCATACATAGCGCTCCACCCTATGCGGTGGCCCCGGCGTGTCGAGCCGGCAGTCAGGCCAGCGCGCAGTCAGGCCAGCGCGCAGTCAGGCCAGCGCGCAGTCAGGCCAGCGCGCAGTCAGGCCGACCGGCGGAAGCCGCGGCGGGCCCGGAGGTAGTCGGCCACCACGAAGTCGCCGAGCCGGTCGAGGTCGGGGGTGAAGACTCGGCCACCGTTGCGCCGGGCCACCGCGTCGACGAAGCGCGCCAGCCCCGGGTCCTCGCCGAGCATGAAGAAGTTCAGCGTCGCGCCGTAGCGGGTGACCGCGTCGACCTCGTTGATCGTCGCCCGCAGCGTCTCGTGCGTGGTCGGCCAGGAGAAGAACGGTTCGCCGTCAGCCAGCAGGTGCGCGGTGGGTTCGCCGTCGGTGACGACGAGGATGACGGGCTCGGCGTCGGGGTGCCGGCGTACGTGGCGGCCGGCGAGCATCAACGCATGCTGGAGGTTCGTGCCCTGGATCCAGTCCGGCTCGATCTCGGCGAGCTGGACGGGAGACAGCCGCCGCGCCACCCGGTCGAAGCCGATGATCTCCAGCGCGTCCTGCCGGAACCGCGTCGCGACGAGATGCGACAGCGCGAGCGCGGTCTGCTTCATCGGACCCCAGCGGCCCTCCTGGACCATGGAATACGACAGGTCGACGCAGAGCGCGACGGCCGCGGACGAACGGCGTTCGGTCTCGGCGATCGCGAAGTCCTCGACACTCAGGTGCACCGGTGGTCCCGAGCGGGTGCCGGCCGAACGCAGCACGGCGTTGTGGACCGTACGTGTCGCGTCGATGGGATGCTCGTCGCCGAACCGCCACTCGCGGCTGGTCCCGACCGGCTCGTCGGCGGCACCGGTGCGGTGGTCGTCGTGGTCGCCGCGGCCGGTGGACTCGAGCTGCTGGAACACCCGGCTGAGAGCGGCCTCACCGAGCCGGCGCAGCGCCTTCGGGGTGAGGCGCAGGCCGTCGGGTCCGCGGGCGACGTAGCCCTGGCGTTCCAGCTCCTGCTCAAGCTGCCGCAACGCCCGCATGTCGACCGTGGCTCCCGGGCCGAGCTGGCGTTCGAGCGCCTCGACGTCGACGTCGTCCAGGGTCGCACCGGGGTGTTCCTGGGCGAGCTGCTCGATCAGGGCCTCGACGTCGGCGAGGTCGGCGACGGCCTCGACCGCCTCGCCGTAACCAAGCGGTTCCTGCCCGCGCATCCTGGCGCGTGCGTCCCACTCGAGTCCGGGACGCAGGGCGCGAAGGTTGTCGCGGAGCTGTCCCAGCTGCGAGGCCAGGTTGGGATCACCCAGCGCTTCCTGCATGAGCCGGGCCAGTTCGTCGCGTTGCTGCGGCGACAGCGACCGCATCATGCGTTCGGCAGCGGCCGCCCGGCGGGCGAGCAGGTCGATGAGCTCGTCGGTGTTGCGCGGGTTCTCCGGGAAGAACTCGCCGTGCTTGTCCATGAACTCGGCGAACTTGTCGGTCGTGTCCTCGCCCCGCGCGTGCGCCGCGAGCAGGTGGTTGAGGTCGGCCAGCATGTCGCGGACGGCCTCGCTGACTGCCGGGTCCTGGCCGGAGAGCGCCTGCTTCATCCCGGCGAACTGGGCGTCGAGGACGTCCCTGCGCAGCATCTGCTGTATCTGTTCGTACGTCTGCCGCGCCTCGTCGGACTGCCAGTCGTACGACGAGAGCTCCCGCACCGCCCGCGCCGTGTCGTCGGGGAGTGTGTCGAGCTCCATCTCGTGCATCCGGGCGTCGTCACCCGGGTCACGGGCGAGGGTGTCCTTCTCGGCGGCGAGGGCCTGGTCGAGCATCTGGCGTACGCGGTCGAGGGTGCCAGCGAGGTCACCGCGTCGGCGTACCTCCTCGCGGCGCTGGCGCGCACGGGCGAGCAGGTCGTCGAGACCGCGTCGACCTTCCGGCCCACGGCGGAGCAGTTCGCGCAGCGCCTCGCGCAGGCTTGCGCCGGAGAGCACCTCGCGGCCGAGCTCGTCGAGCGCCTCGCGGACGTCGTACGGCGAGGTCAGCGGATCCGGCCCGCCGTCCCACGGCCCGTAACGGAACCTCCGGTCAGGCATCATCAAGCTCCATGCTCGATGGTCGCGTTCGGGTTCCTCGTTCGCTGCGCGGACGGCGTCGCTCGTACCTCGCTGGGCCGACCACTTCGCTCAGTCGTCACTTCACGCTCCATACACCGTCATGCCGTCGACGGTCTCCTTCGCAAGCCGGCGGGTGAGGTGCAGGCCCTCGAGGACGAACTCCACTGCCGACGCGACCTCACCCGGTGACGCGGCGTCGCCGAGTCCGAGCCGGTCCAGGACCTTCGCCAGGCCGGGGACGGTACCCATCTGGTCGAGCAGCTCGTCGCCACGGGTCAGCTCGCCGGTCTCGACCGTCGTACCCTCCTCGAACCGCGCCGTGAAGCCCGCGAGATCGAGGCCACGCAGCCGGTCGCGGAAGGTTTCGGCCGTGGCGACACGCAGCTGATGAGCGAAGATCTCGTGCTCGCGTCCCTCCTCACCCATCTCGAACTCCACCTTGCCGTGCAGGGTGGGGAGTACGCCGGGCAGGTCGCAGATCCGGGCGATCGCCGTGGACTCACCGGTGAGAGCCGAACGCCGCAACGCGGAAGCGGCGACGGTCTCGGCAGCGGTGATGGCGAAGCGTGCGGAGACACCCGACCGCTGGTCGATCGACGGAGACTCGCGCAGTCCGCGGGCGAGCCGCGCCACGACCTCGATCAGGTGCTCCGGAACCGGCGCGGCGAGGTGGGCCTCCTGGGCGATGAGGCCGATCTCCTCGTCCACCTCGAGCGGGTAGTGCGTACGGATCTCCGCGCCGAACCGGTCCTTCAAAGGCGTGATGATCCTGCCCCGGTTGGTGTAGTCCTCGGGGTTGGCCGACGCGACCAGCAGCAGGTCGAGCGGCAGCCGCAGCGTGTAGCCACGGACCTGGATGTCGCGCTCCTCCAGGACGTTGAAGAGCGCGACCTGGATCCGTTCGGCGAGGTCGGGCAGCTCGTTGAGGGCGAAGATGCCGCGGTTGGTGCGCGGGACGAGTCCGTAGTGGATCGTCTCCGGGTCACCGAGTGTGCGACCCTCCGCCACGCGTACCGGGTCGACGTCACCCACCAGGTCGCCGACGCTGGTGTCGGGCGTCGCCAGCTTTTCGCCGTACCTGTCCTCGCGGTGCTTCCAGGCCAACGGCAGGTCGTCACCGGCTTCCGCGGTGAGCCGGCGGCACCGGACACAGCTGGGGGAGTACGGATGGTCGTTGATCTCGCAGCCGTCGATCACCGGTGTCCACTCGTCGAGCAGGCCGACGAGCGTGCGCATCAGCCGGGTCTTGCCCTGGCCGCGTTCGCCGAGGAGCACGAGGTCGTGTCCGGCGAGCAGGGCCCGCTCCAGCTGCGGCAACACCGTGTCGTCGAACCCGACGATGCCGGGGAACGCATTGCTCCCGTCCGCGAGCGCGGCGGTGAGATTGGCGCGGATCTCTTCCTTGACAGTGCGCTGAACGTGGTCGGTGGCACGGAGTCCACCGAGCGTCGAGGGTCGAGTCACGCCATCGACCGTACGTCGGAGGAGGCGGTTTGGGGGAGCCTTGTCATGTAAACCATTTCCGGGCGCGGGAATTCGCGACCGTCGGAACGGGTCGGACAGGTGTGCGACCGCCGCTCTCGGCCACCGATGATCAGCAGCGTCAGGAGGTCCGGCCGTCGTACTGCGCCTGGCGTGGTGGTGGTGTCTGCCCCTGCTGGTGGTTCTGCCACTCCGGCGGGTGCGCGTTTCCCTGCTGGTGAGGTGCAGGTTGTGGGTCGGAGCCGGGCGGGCGCAGTGGTTGACCGTGGGGTGACCGTCCTGGTGGTGCGCCCGGCGACGGATCCCCTGCCGGGTGGTGAGTGCTGTGCGGTGGCACCGGGTGACCGCTGTGCGGTGGCGCCGGGTAGGCCGCCGGTGAGCCCCAGACGGGTCCGTTCGGTGGGACCTGCTGTGGCCCGGAGGACGAGTGCCCGGAGAACGAGCCCTGCGGCGCGCCGGGTCCCGGCGAAGCCTGTGGCGGCCCCGGCGGCCGGCCGGTGGGAGGGCCCTGGGGTTGGCCCCCTCGTGGGCCCCAGCCTGGACCGCCCTGGGGTTGGCCGGGAGGTGGGCCGATGGGAGGGCTCGGCGATTGGCCCAGTGGTTGGCTGGGAGGCGGGCCCCAGCCAAGCGTCCCCTTGGGCGTGGTGTGCCCGGCCGGTGAGGGACCTGGATGGGCGGGCGCTGGTGCGCCCCAAGCGTTGCTCTGGGGTGGTCCTTGCGAGAACCCCCAGCCGGGCGGCCGGACGGGTTGTCCGTAGTTCCACGTCACCGCCGATGACCCGGACGCCTGCTTGCGCTTGCTGATGATCAGCACAATCCCACCGATGAGCGCCGCGACGACCAGGGCGACGATCACGGCGACGACGAATGCGAGGGCCAACTCTGCTCCTGAAGGCACGACATGCCGGTGGAAAGGTACGCGGGGTGCCTCAAGTCGGACGTAGGAGTCTTTCTGCGACAAAACGGCAGCCACGCGGGCGCCACCCTACTCACCCGCGCCCGGCCGACGCCATGGGTCGCGAGGACAAGATTCGAGGACTGGGCCTACGGCTCGTCAGGCAGCGGGTGAGCGCGGATCTCGACGCGGTTCTTCCCCTGGCGTTTGGCGCGCAGCAACGCCTCGTCGGCGGCCGCCAGCAGTTGTGTCCGGGTGGCGCCGTGCCACGACTGGGCGAGCCCCGCCGTGATCCTGATCCGTCGCCCGGCGGGCAGGCAGTTCCACACCCGTTGTTCGATCCGCTGGCGCAGGCCGTCGATCAGGTCGTACGCCTGCCTGGCGGTGCGGTTGGGCAGCACGACCACGAACTCCTCGCCACCGAAGCGGGCGATGGCGTCGTCGGAGGACAGCGTGGACCGCATCTCCTGGGAGAGCTCACGCAGCAGATCGTCGCCCACGAGATGGGAAAGCTCGTCGTTCACGCTCTTGAAGTCGTCGATGTCGACGAATGCCACCGCGAGCGGTCGACCCGTCGCCGCCGACTCCACCAGGAGTTCGGGAAGCCGGATCTCGATCAGCCGGCGGTTGCCGAGGCCGGTCAGCGGATCACTGAGGTACGCCGCGGCCCGGCGACGCAGCTCGTCGCGGGTCCGTTCGGAGTCGAGGCGTTCGGAGAACGACTGCATCCGCGCCCGACGTTCCTCCCAGCGGTCGTGCACGAGGCGCCAGGTCAGCTGGGCGAACGCGTCGACGGTGGGTGTCGTGCCGTCGCGGGAGCGGAGCAGGTGGGCGTACTCCCAGTAGGCACGGGCGGCCATCACCTGCAGCCGGGGGAGGGTGTCGCCGACCGCGCAGGCCATCTCCGCCTGCTCGAGTGCCTGCCGCGAGTCGCCTTCGTTGGCGTACGCCCGCGCCATCGCGAGATAGCCGATCAGCATCGCTTCCTGGCGCTGCGTGGCGGCGACCGCGCCGATGTTGGCGCGGAGCTCCGGGAGGACAGACTCGCCTTCGCCGAGCATCGCCCGCGCTGCGCAGGCCTGGACGATGACCTCACGAGGCCAGTACGAACGTTCGATGACGTCGACGCCCGCCGGTGCCGCTTCGAAAGCCGTCAAGGTCCTCCGGTAGTGCTCGCGCGCCTCGTCGAGCTGGCCGATGAGTTCGAGCTCGGCTGCCCAGTTGAGCTGGAGCCAGCCGGAGTTGTAGGCGTACAACGTCTGGAGTACGGCGTCGGAGAGCGCTGTCGCCACGTCGTGCAGTCGTTCGAGCCACTGGGTGGCCAGTTCGTAGAGGTCGAGGCGGACCAGGACGAGGACGACCGCGTTGATGGCGTGTCCGACCGCGTAGCTCGGCGTCGTCAGCTCTTCGAGGAGAACAACCGAGCGGGCGAGTTCGTCGTAGGCCGGCTCGAAGCTGCCGCGGAGCAGCAGCGCCATCGCCCGGAGTCCGTGGCCGAACGACTCCCAGATCCGGTCGTCGAACGGTTCGGCGAGCCGGATCATCTCGACCGCCACCTCGTCGGCGCGGTCGTAGCGGCGCAGCTCGTGGAACGCCGCGAACCGGACGAATCTCAGCCACTGGGCGCGGTCGTGGGCATGCTGGACCTGGGCCTGCCCGAGGAGGACCTCGAGGTCGTCCAGGACCTGGCTGGCTTCTCCGGACTGGGCCCGGATCAGCAGTTCGGATATGTCGGAAAGCGCGGAAGGGCGCGGCTTCATCGGCCCCGACACGTTCCGCTCCCTGTCCAGCGGCGTGCGTGTCGGATCAGGCGCCCCGTGGTTCCCCCGGCCGGAACCATGAGTTCGGGTTCTCCCTCCATTGCCACCATCTGCGTAAGACCCGAGGACAGGCTATAGAGCAACCCTGGGGCGGGCGACGCGGGCAGCGGTCCCGGACCCTGCGTACCCGAACGGCGCGCCGTCGCCCCAGGTGTCGGGCACCTGTCTGGCCGCCCTCGCTGCCGTCTGACCGGCCGACGGATCGGCGTCTGACCCGCGGTCACAGCCAGCGTCGACCATCGTCCGGCGCTGCTGTCAAGGCTAGCTTGACAGCAGTGACCAACGGTGCGTTTCGCCCGTCCTGGTTGAAGGTTCGCGACCACCGACCCACTCTTCCTGGTGTTGTCATCGGGGTGCGCGGGTAGGGGTACGGGCAGCGTGCGAGGGGAGGTCATGATGCACTCCCGTCGATCGTCTCCCGCGGCGCCCGACCGATTTCCGCTCGCGCTGGCGGGCCGACTGTCGGGCAGCGTGGCAGGCAAGGTCGTCACCTCGTTTCTCCAGCCGCTGCTGGTCGACCTGATCGCCCTGTGTTGTATGGCAAGCAGGCACAGTGGCACCTCCACGGCCGGCATGTGCCCGCGATCCGGGAACCTCTGGAGCGGCTCATTGCCGATATACGGGTGCGAAGCGACGACGTGGCGCTGCGCATGGTCGTGTTCGGCGCCTGCGTGGACGTGCGCCCTGCGACGGTGGCGACGACGACAGGCCTTCCGGACTTCCCGCCCGGTTTCGTCGGCGAGGACAAGACCATGGGTGCGCTCATCGACCAGATCGACGCCGCCATCGCACGAGCCCGTAACGCACTGGGGCCGCTCGCAGCGATCGACCCGGTGAGCCAGACCATCGTCCTCGGCGTACTCACGAGCTTGGAGAAGTCGCGCTGGGAGTTCGCCGCGCAGGTACCGGCCGAGCCGCGACACTTGCCGTCTGACGAAACCCCCGACCAGCCGCACTCGCCGGAATGATCATGCATGCGTGATCAGTGACATCGGGCGCTGTCTACCGGCGGACGCCGGTTGGGTGAGGGCCACCTTCATCCCAACGCCAGCGCCCGCGCAGGATCGGACCGTCCGGCTCCGTCAGCGGACTTCTGCCTCCAGCGTGACGGGCGCGTCAAAAGCGGCGCGGCGAGCCGCACGACGAAGCGACACGAGCAGTGGCCGCGCGGCCACCAGCACCAGCAGGACGTTGAGGACAGCGCGAGCGGCGTCCCAGCCGAGCGACGTCGTCGCGTAGAACACGGCGTAGTGGCTGAGGTTGGTGAGGATCGCCCCGCCGGGTACGAACGACGCGCCGGCCGGCAGGAAGCTCGCGACCGGCCAGAACCACAGGTTGAGCAGGGCGCCGTAGCCGAACCCGCACACGCCGGCGTACGCCATGAGCAGCCAGCGCTCGGCCCATCCCGACGCCCGCGGCAGGCAGCCGGCGCCCAACCCCACCCACGCGAGCCCGAACATCTGGAACGGCATCCATGGACCGACGCCACCGGTGATGAGCGCGGTCGCCAGCATGACCACGACCCCCAGCGCGAAACCGAACCCCGGCCCGAACACCCGTCCGGCGAGGATCAGGAGGAAGAACGCCGGATCGAACCCACCCGCCCCGGGATTGAGGGTCTGCAGGGCGGCGCCCACGGCGGCGAGAACCCCGAGCATCGCCACCGCCTTGACGTCCATCCCACCGTCGGCGAGTTCGGCGTAGACGATCGCGACGACCAGCAGGAGTACGCCGATGAACAGGTACGGCGCATCGTCGCTGTGCTCACCCATGGCACTGGAGGCGTCGACCACGAACGGCCAGCCGAAGCCGATGAGCCCGACCACGCTCGCCAGTGCGAGAGCCAGGACCGAGCGCGGACGCAGGGTGATGACAGCCGTGCTGTTTCGGGTCGTCATCTATCGGCCTCCTGCGCTCAGAGCGATCGTGAGGAGTACGGCGACGGAGGCGAGTTCGACGATCGAGCCGAAGACGTCGCCGGTGACGCCGCCGATCCGGCGTACGACGCGGTGCCGCCACACCTCCGCGACGGCGAGCCCGACGGCGGCCCCGGCCAGCAGGCGGAGGGATGTCGCGGGCGCACCCCACACGAGCGGGACAGCGGCGAGCAGCGCGGTCGTCACGGCGACACCGAGGAGCGCCGTGCGGTCGGCTGATCCGGCAACGAGGGCGCCGAAGCCGGAGGGTCTGGCCGAGGGAACACCGGTGCGGGCGGCCAGGACGACAGCGACTCGTCCGGAGTGCTCGGCGGCGACCAGGGCGAGTACGCCGACACCCGCCCCGTACGCCGTCGAGACCGTGGCAAGTGCCGCCACCTTGATCAGGACGACCAGGACGATGGCCAGGACACCGAACGCGCCGATGTCCGGCTTCCGCATGATCGCCAGCGCCTGCGCCGGCGGAGCCGCACTGCCGAGTCCGTCCACGGTGTCGGCGAGACCGTCGAGGTGAAGGCCACGGGTGGCGAGCGCCAGGACAGCGACGGCGAGTGCGGACCCCAGGACCGCCCCGGTTGCGTACGGGGCGAGGACCGTGCTCGCGAACAGGGGTACGCCGGCGACCAGGCCGAGCCCCGCGCCGACGACAGGCAGCCAGCGGAGCGCCCGTGCGGCCAGCTGCCGGTCAAGGTGCCGCGCCGCATGTCGGGGAACTGGAATGGCCGTGAACAGGCCGACCGCGGTGGGAAAACCCCAGCCATCCCGCCGTTCAGACTGGTCCCTGGGTGCGCCGGCCGTTGGTTGGTCAGTGGGTGTACCGCCCGCTGGCTGGTCGACGGTCATCGCAGCCGCTGGGGAATGCCGGCCGTCACCAGCCACACCTCGTCGGACTCTGCCGCGATCCTGGAGTTGAGCAGGCCGAGCTGGTCGCGGAACAACCGGCCCGAACGGGTCGCCGGGACGATCCCCGACCCGACCTCGTTGCTGATCGCGACGGCCGTCCGGGAGGTGCTGCGCCAGGCCTCGACCAGGGCATCGACCTCTGCCGTCACCTTGGCCGCGGCATCGTCGGCGGCCATGTCCGCCGCACCGTCGGCCGCGGCCGCGGCCGTGTCCGGGTCGGAGTCAGCACTGTCATCTCGCCACATGTCGTGGTCATCCATCGTGGCGGCGAGCCAGGTGCCCAGGCAGTCGACGACGAGCGGTTCGTTCGTACGGGTGGCCAGCAATCCCACCAGGTCACGGGTTTCGACCGTCGTCCAGTGGGCCGGCCGGCGGTCGCGGTGGAGCTGGACGCGTTCCCGCCATTCCGGGTCGTCCGCTGAGGGCGCCGGTCCGGTGGCGACGTAGGTGACCGCGGCAGCCGACTCCACCATGCGTTCGGCGGTCGCCGACTTGCCTGAGCGCGCGCCGCCCAGGACGAGGATCCGACGCCGGATGCCGGGCGCCACGGAGTCGGCGCCGCCCTGCAGGTCCGCCAGCGTCGCGACCTCGTGCAGTACCCGGGCCGAGGCCTGGACGACCGGCAGCGCGAGAACCGCACCGGATCCCTCACCCAGGCGCATCTCCAGATCGAGGACGGCTTTTAGCCCCAGCGTCGACAGGGCAAGGCGGGCGCCAGGCTCGGCCGAGACGTGGCCCGCGACGAATGCCCCCGTCACCTCAGGAGCGAACGCCGCAGCCGCCAAGGCCGCCGCTCCCGCGACGACCCCGTCGAGAACGACCGGAACGCGTGCCGCCGCGGCGCCCAGCAGGAACCCGACTGTCGCCGCGTGCTCGAACCCGCCCACGGCCGCCAGGACCCCCAGCGGGTCGGCGGGATCAAGGCGGTGCCGGTCAAGTGCACGGCGTACGACATCGACCTTGACTGCCCAGGTGGCATCGTCGATTCCGGTCCCGCGTCCGGTCACGTCCTCGGGCGCAGCTCCGGTGAAGGCCGCGATCAGCGCTGCGGCCGGAGTGGTGTTGGCGATGCCCATGTCGCCGGTGAGCAGGCAGCGGCACCCTTCGGCGACGAGATCGGTCGCGGTGTGGATGCCGACCTCGATCGCCTGGGAGGCTTCGCCCCGAGTCATCGCGGGCCCGGTGGTGAGGTCGTGCGTACCGGCGCGGATCCGGCGTTGCGCCAACCCGGGCGCCGGGGGAAGGTCAGTCGCGATACCGACGTCGACGACCTGGACGCGGACGCCGGCCTGGCGCGCGAGCGTGTTGACGACGGCGCGCCCGGACAGGAACGTCGACACCATCGCTGCGGTGATGTCCTGCGGCCATGGCGACACGCCTTGGGCATGGACGCCGTGGTCGCCGGCGAAGAGTGCGAGCCCGGCGGGTTTGGGCACAGGCGGCGGACACTGGCCGGCGAGACCGGCGAGCTGACGGCCGAGCTGTTCGAGGTCGCCGAGCGCACCACGGGGTTTGACGAGCCCGTCCTGGCGGATGTGTGCGGCGGCCATGGCGTCACCGTCGAGCGGGCGGATCGCCTCGACGGTGCGGTCGAGCAGCGTCATTCGTCCGGGCATCGGGGTCTGGCGTCCTCTCCACAGGAACGGCCACCAGCATGGCACGAGTGACGTGATCATGAAGACCCCGCCGACCCCCCCGCGGGCCGCCGTGGCCCTGCTGGTCGGGATGTCAGGTAGATGGAGCGAAGCGCAGCGCATCGGCGGTAGACCTCTTCGCAGGGTGCGCCGCGTCGGCGAGCGCGTGCGACGCAGAGTTCGAGGCTCTGGCCGAGGCGGTCGGCTGCCGAGCCTCGCAACGATGAGATGTCTGCCCAGCGGGAGATGTGTTGCAGGAATGCCGATCCGTCGTCCCGGTGGCGGATCAGTTGTTTGACCGCCGCGATCCACATCTTGAAGATCTGGGGCCAGTGATAGTGCTGCGCGATGTCCGCGCCGGGTTCATGGTTCGAGCTCTCACAACCGATGTCGATGTGCCAGAAGAGCGGGTAGCTCTCCAGGTAGAGGGTCCGGACGTAGGTGTCGGGAAGCCTGTCGAGTCCCCACCCTGCGATCAAAGGGCGTCCGAGCGGGATGAGTAGATCGGGAAGTTTCGTGGCGAAGGCACGGTCCGACAGACCGTTGACGACAGCGACGAGATCGATGTCGGAGTACCGGTCCGAATGGTCGCTGCCGGCTCCGAGACTTCCGTACGGACGCACCTCAACCACGTGTGGCGACTGGAGTAGCAGGTCGCGGACAGCCCTGGCC
Source organism: Actinopolymorpha sp. B9G3 (assembly GCF_040120725.1). Classification (NCBI taxonomy): domain Bacteria; kingdom Bacillati; phylum Actinomycetota; class Actinomycetes; order Propionibacteriales; family Actinopolymorphaceae; genus Actinopolymorpha; species Actinopolymorpha sp. B9G3. The sequence goes on from NZ_JBEEAB010000004.1 coordinate 28,688, forward strand.
AGAGCTGTTCGTCGGTCGAGGTCGTCGACGTGCTCTGATCCCACGGCTCGAGGCTAGCGTCCCAACCACGGTCAGTTCGCTCGCGACCTTGTGCAGGGGTACGTGACGAGAGAGCGTCACTGTTCCCTGTTCGGCGTCGCGTGCCCTATCGTGGCTGCGCGGCCGATCACGCTGGCCGGACTCCGAGCCGCACCCCACCCACGCTGGGTTGCGGTGACGAGGACAAGGGTCACCGACTCGCGTGCTGCGCGCCGCATGGGATTGTCTCCGTCATCTGAGCCGGTGGGCGTGGGTCATCGGCTGAACAGGATGACGTCATGACACAGGACAAGGCCCGCAAGAAGGCGATCCGCGCCCGCGTCGCCGTGACCGGCGAGTCCTACACCAGGGCCCGTAGGAAGATTGCCGGTTTCCCGGGCAAGACTCCCCAACCACGTCGCGTCGCGGTCTTTGGCGCGGGTTACGTCGGTCTGGTAGCAGGGGCCTGCTTCGCGGAGCTGGGTCACCGGGTCGTCTTGTGTGACATCCAGCCAGACAGGATCCGGCTGTTGCAGGCCGGTGAAGTTCCGATCTTCGAGCCTGGCTTGGGCGACCTCCTTGCCGGCAACAAGGAGCGGCTGTCGTTCACGCTGGAGGCTCAGGAGGCGGTACGTGACGCCGAGGTCGTGTACGTCTGCGTCGACACGCCTCCGACGGCGTCCGGTGATGCGGACCTGTCCCACCTCTGGGCGGTCATCGACGCGCTCAAGGAGGTGCGCTCGGATCACCTGGCCGCGCTGGTCATGAAGAGCACGGTGCCGGTCGGCACGGGGGAGCGCGTCCGCGCCGTGCTGCACGATGCCGGGCTTGCCCACGTCGGTTACGCGGCGAACCCGGAGTTCACCGCTGAGGGCCGGGCCGTGAGCACCTTCCTGCATCCGGACCGGGTGGTGATCGGCGCGGCGGACGATAGGACAGCCCGACTCGTGACGGCTCTGCATGAGGGCGTGGACGGGCCGGTGGAAGTGATGGACATCCCGTCCGCCGAGATGGTCAAGCTGGCCTCGAACGCGCTCCTGGCGACGAAGATCACCTTCATCAATGAGATCGCGACCGTGTGTGAGGCGACCGGTGCCGATGTCGAGACTGTGGCCAAGGGAATCGGCATGGACCCCCGTCTCGGTCCGCACTTTTTGAAGGCGGGGCTCGGGTACGGAGGCTCGTGCTTTCCGAAGGACTCCCGCGCGCTGCGCGCGATGGCCAGCAACACCGGCCATCCATTCCAGCTGCTCAGCGCGGTCATCGAGGTCAACGAACTGCAGCCGCGGCGCGCCATCCAGCGGCTGAAGAACGAGCTGGGCACCCTCAAGGGCCGCCGGATCTGCCTGCTGGGCATGACGTTCAAGGCAGGCACCGACGACATGCGCGAGGCGCCCTCCACCGTCGTCGCCTCGCGGCTGCTTGCGGAGGGTGCCGACGTCCAATGCTGGGACCCGCTGGCCCGCCCTGCCGAGGTCGAACCGTGGACGTCGACGACCCGGCACGCAAACCCGGCCGAGGCGATGGCTGGAGCCGACGCGGTAATCGTGGTCACCGAGTGGCCGCAGCTCAACGACGTCGACTGGGCGGCGGCGCGGGTCACGATGCGCAACCCGCTGATCTTCGACGGCCGGAACCTCCTCGACCCGAAGCGAATGCGGGACACCGGCTTCACGTACATGAGCGTGGGTCGGCCATAGGGACCGCGCAGCGGTCCGTCCGGACGCCGGCGCACGTGGAGGTTCGCCGCCCTGATTGACCAGCGACGGCCTGCCGGCCTTGGCCGGACGCGAGGGCGGTAGGCCAGGATGGCGGTGTGATCGATCGAGGAGCTGCCAGCCGATTTCGTCGTGATCGGCCGTACCGACCGCGCCATGAACGCGTGTCCGAGACGTCTGCGCGACACCGAAGCGATCGTCAACCACATCCACCAGCTCGCCACCGGTCGGACCTGGGACCTGATGTTCGCTGTCCGTGCGATGTCGCCCGAAGCCGCCTCGGTCGTGGTCGAGCATGGCAGCGAAGACTCGATTGCCAATGACGTGGAATGGCCTCTGATCGTCGAGCAGGGTGGTCTGGGCGTCGCTTATCGCGAGGCGGACGGGCTTTCGTACCGCATCCGGCAGGACTTCGATGCCGATGCCGACGACCACGACGCTGACCCGATCCAGTGGGTGGCTCGGGTCGAGATCGCGAACCTGCACGCTCAGACTCTCAAGAGAATCCTCGACGCATGGCAGCCGGGCCGTCACGGTTGACATCAGCGGTGAACCGGCCGCCTGCCAGCTACTACGGCATGCTGCGCCTGCCCGTGGCCGAGTCGGCGGCCGGCCCACCGTCGTCGACGATCAGGCAGGGGTGGCCTCGCCGCCGGCGCAGGTGGTGGACTGCCTCTTCGACACCGAACCGATCAACCTCCCGCTTTTCCAGGGTGGCTGGTGAGGTAGCCACCCATGGTGCGGAAGTAGTCCGTCGCCGGGAGTTCGTCGCCGTCGTCCGTACGTACGCGCCGAAGAACCAACCCGTGGTGGTGACCGCGCCGGGCGTCCGCACCCGCGACGATCACGACGCCATCACCCTCGCGGATGAAGATCCTGCCCGGAGTACCGCCGTACCGCCCCTCGGACACTGAAGCCTCCACTACCCGCAGCCGATTGCCGCGGTGGAACGTAAACGCGTTCGGATAGGGATCGGACTGCGCGCGTACGAGCCGGTCGAGGTCCTCGGCGGGCCAGGCCCAGTCGATCCGGCTGTCCTCGATCGAGCGCTTATGGAAGAAGCTCGCCTTCGAGCGGTCCTGTCGCACCCAGTCGGTACGCCCGGACGCGATGAGCGCGAGGCCGTCGACAGTGATCGGCCCGAACAGCTCCAGAGTCTTGTGGAACAGGTCGGTGGATGTGTCCCGCGGCCCCACCGGTACGGCCCGCTGGAGCACGATGTCGCCCGCGTCGAGGTCGTCGTCCATCATGTGCGCGGTGACGCCCACCTCCTCCTCGCCGTTGATGAGCGCCCACAGCAGAGGGGCGAAGCCGGCGTAGGCGGGCAGCAGCGAGTCGTGGACGTTGAGCGTGCCGTGTCGGGGGAGGGCGAAGATCTCCGGCGGTATCCAGGTGCGCCAGTTGGTGGCCACGATCACGTCGGGACCGGCGTCCTTGAGTGCGGCCAGGAGCTCGTCGTCGCCGGGACGGCTGCGGATGAGCACGGGCACGTCGTGTCGTCCGGCCAGGTCGGCCACCGAGTCGTTCCAGATCTTCTCGTACGCGTGGTCGCTCGGCGGATGGGTGACCGCGAGGACGACCTCGTGCTCCGAGTCGAGCAGGGCCTGCAGGGTGCGATGGCCCCAGGTCTGGTAGCCGAACATGACGACTCGCATGAGGGACTTCTCCTTGCATCGCGGACATGAACTCGCCATAGTTAAGCAAGGCTTACCTAAGTCGCGAATGCCGGGGTTGCCAAGAACGGGGCGTTCGCACGGCTTTCCGATGAAAAGAGGGAAATGGTCGAGCGTACGGGTTCGTCACAGGGGAGTGGAGCTCAGACCGTGTGCGGCCAGCCGTCGGTTTACGACATCGTGGGCGTCGGTTTCGGCCCGTCGAACCTGGCGCTCGCCATCGCCCTGGCCGAACACAACGCCAGCACCCCACCGGACGACGCCACCACGCGGGTCTTCCTCGAACGCCAGCCCCACTTCGGCTGGCACCGCGGCATGCTGCTCGACGACGCCACGATGCAGGTGTCCTTCCTGAAGGACCTCGTGACGATGCGCAATCCCACCAGTGAGTTCAGCTTCCTGTGCTACCTGCAGGCGAAGGAACGGCTGGTCGACTTCATCAACTACAAGAACCTCTTCCCCCTGCGGGTGGAGTTCCACGACTACCTGGAGTGGGCCGCCGCGAAGGTCGACGACGTGGTGACGTACGGACACGAGGTCGTCGGCGTACGCCCGGTGTGGGAAGGCGGGGCGCTGACGGCGTTCGACGTGCGCGTCCGCCGCGCGTCGGGTCCGCGCGATGCCCAGGGTTCGGAAGAGGTGTCGCAGGGTGCCGTCTACCGCGCTCGGAACCTCGTCCTTGGCACCGGTCTACGGCCGTACCTCCCCGAGGGTGCCACCTCGTCACGGCGGATCTGGCACAGCAGTGAACTGCTCGACAAGGTGGACAACCTGGCTGCCGCCACGCCGTCTCCCGAGCGGTTCGTCGTCGTCGGTTCGGGGCAGAGCGCGGCGGAGGTCACGGCGTACCTCCACGGGCGGTTCCCGTCCGCCGAGGTCTGCGGGGTCTTCTCCCGGTACGGCTACAGTCCCGCCGACGACAGCGCCTTTGCCAACCGGATCTTCGATCCCGGTGCGGTCGACGAGTTCTTCGGCGCGCCTGAGGACGTCAAGCGGAAGCTGCTCGACTACCACGCCAACACGAACTACTCCGTCGTCGACATCGACCTGATCGACGAGCTCTACCGCCGCGTCTACCAGGAGCGGGTCCTCGGCAACCAGCGCCTGCGGGTGTGCAACGCCTCCCGGGTGGCCGAGGTGGTCGAGAACCCTTCCGGTGTACGCACGGTCGTCGAGTCCCTGACGACGGGGGACAAGGAGGTGCTCGACGCCGACGTTGTGGTCTACGCGACCGGCTACCAGCCGGCCGATCCGGCGGGTCTGCTGGGAGATGTCGCCCGCCATCTCCGCAGGGACTCGGCCGAGCGACTGAGCGTCGGGCGCGACTACCGGGTGGTGACGGCGCCCGAGGTGAGAGCCGGGATCTACCTGCAGGGCGGTACGGAACACACGCACGGCATCACGTCCTCACTCCTGTCCAACACCGCCGTGCGGGCAGGAGAGATCCTCGCGTCGGTCGCGGCGACCGGGCGCGCGGAACGGTCCGAGCAGTCCGCGGAGCGGTCGGTCCGACCGGGGGAGCGGTCAAGCGGCGGGCAACCGGCCACCCGCGAGTACGCCGTCAGCGCGGCATCGGCCTCCTCTGCGTCATGACGGCGGCTTCGGACGCGCCGCCCCAGGTGGATGAGGGGTGGATGCAGGGACGCTGCCGGGTCGTGGCGGACGTGACGCTGGCGGAGCTCTTCGCCGAGCAGGTACGCCGGACGCCCGACGCGACGGCGGTCAGGTTCGAGGGCTCCCTTTGCACCTACGCCGAGCTGGACGAACGGGCTGGGCACGTGGCCCGCACACTGGTCCGCTACGGCGCCGGACCTGAACGCATCGTCGGGGTGGCGGTCCCGCGTTCGGTGGAGCTGGTCGTCGCGTTGCTGGCGGTGCACAAGGCCGGCGCGGCGTACCTCCCACTGGACCCGGACTATCCCGCAGAGCGGCTGGAGTTCATGGTCGGCGACGCGGCCCCGGCCGCGGTGCTGACAAGCGTCGAGGTCGCGGACTCCCTCACAGCCGACAGCGTGCCCGTGCTCGACGTGGGCGCTGCGTCGCTCGAACCAGCCGCAGCGTTGCCCGCGGTGGAAGCGGCGTCACGTGCCGCAGGACGTGTCAGCGAGGCGGTAGGCCCCGCTCCGGATTTGGGACCCGAGAACCGCGCGCGGCCCGACCATCCGGCGTACGTCATCTACACCTCCGGATCCACCGGTCGCCCCAAGGGCGTGGTCGTCACCCATCGGGCGATCGTCAACCGGTTGGCGTGGATGCAGGGGGAGTACCACCTGGCACCGGAGGACAGGGTCCTGCAGAAGACGTCGGCGAGTTTCGACGTGTCGGTCTGGGAGTTCTTCTGGCCGCTCATCACGGGCGCGACGCTCGTCGTGGCGAAACCGGGCGGCCATCAGGATCCCGGTTACCTCGCCGAGCTCATCGAGGCCGAGCAGGTGACGACTCTGCACTTCGTTCCGTCGATGTTGCGGGTGTTCCTCGCCGAGCCCGACGTCGCATCGCGGTGCCGGTCGCTGCGCCGCGTCGTGTGTAGCGGGGAGGCGCTGCCCGCCGACCTGCGGGACCGGTACTTCTCCGTGTTCGGTTCCGTCGCGGACGTGGCCCCGGCGCTGCGCAACCTGTACGGGCCGACCGAGGCCGCGGTCGACGTGACCGCGTGGGCGTGTAGGCCGGACGCCCCGGGACCCGTCCCGATCGGGCGCCCGGTCTGGAACACTGGCGTCCGCGTACTCGACGACGCTCTGCGGCCGGTCGACATCGGTGAGACGGGCGAGCTGTATCTCGGCGGCGTCCAGCTCGCGCGCTGCTACCTGGACCGACCGGGGCTCTCGGCGGAGCGTTTCGTCGCCGATCCGTACGGTGCTCCGAGCGCGCGGATGTACCGCACCGGCGACCTCGCGCGCTGGCGGGCCGACGGAGCACTGGACTACGCCGGACGCGCCGACCACCAGGTCAAGCTGCGTGGTCACCGGGTCGAGCTGGGCGAGGTCGAGGCAGCGTTGGCCGGCTGCTCCGGCGTCGCGGCGGCAGCGGTGCTGGCACGCGACGACCGGCTGGTCGCCTACTACGTCGCCGAACCCGGTAGTGCCGAACCTGGTAGTGCCGAACCTGGTAGTGCCGAACCCGGTAGTGCCGAACCTGGTAGTGCCGAACCTGGTAGTGCCGAACCCGGTAGTGCCGAACCTGGTAGTGCCGAACCTGGTAGTGCCGAACCTGGTAGTGCCGAAGCGGGAGCAGCCTCGCTTGCTCTGCCCCACCCCGAGGTCCTGCGCGAGCGACTCGCCGCGCGGTTGCCGGACGTCATGGTGCCGGCTGCGTACGTCCGGCTGGACGCGATGCCACTCACCGCCAACGGCAAGCTGGATCGCGCGGCCCTCCCGGCTCCGGACTTCGCCGCGCTGGTAGGTGCCGCCGCACCCACGACCCCGCATGAACAGCGGCTGTGCCGGCTCTTCGCGGAGCAGCTGGACCTGCCTCAGGTCGGTGTGCGGGACAGTTTCTTCGCCCTGGGCGGAGACAGCATCCAGGCCATGCTGCTGGTCGCTCGACTTCGTACGTCAGGACTCGTGTGTACCCCGGCCGACGTCTTCACCCACCCCACGCCCGCGCGGTTGGCGACCGTCCTGCGTACGGGCGGTGATCCGAGCTCGGCAGCCGCACCCCCGGGCGGATCGACTCCTGGACAGCCGACCGACCTGGCGACACCCGAACTCGTCACCGGGCTTGCGGGTCCTGCCGACGAGGTTCTGCCGGTCGGCCCCATGGCAGAAGGCCTGCTCTACCACGCCGCGCTCGACCCTTCCGGTCAGGCGTACGTCATCCAGATGCTCGTCGACCTCGCCGGCGACATCGACGCCGACCGCCTGCGTACCGCCGCCCAGTCCCTGTTACGCCGCCACGCGAGCCTGCGGGCGGGATTTCACCACGCCGTGGACGGTACGCCCGTCCAGGTGATCGCGGCCGAGGCCGAGGTTCCGTGGCGCACCGTCGACGCGGCCGCGACGGGCAGCCCGGCCGCACCAGGTGAGGCGGACCGGATCGCCGACGAGGACCGGTGCTGGCCGTTCGACCTGGCGACACCGCCGCTGCTGCGGATGTCGTTGCTCCGCAGGGATTCCGCCCGCGCGCGGCTCGTCCTCACGGTGCACCACCTGGTGGTCGACGGGTGGTCGCTGCCGATGCTGGTCCGCGACCTGCTCCTGCTGTACGACGATCCGGACGGCACCACGCTCGCCCCCGCACCCTCGCTCCACCCGCGCGACCACCTTGCCTGGCTCGCCACCCAGGACCGGCAGGCGGCCGTCGACGCGTGGCGGCGGGACCTCTCCGGGGTGACCGACCCGACCACGATCGCCCCCGCCGAGGTGCCACCAGTGGAGTCCGTCCGCCCGCCGGACGTGATCGACCACCGGGTCGACGTCGAGACGTCCGCCGCGTTGACCACGCTCGCCCGGGCCTACGGGCTGACCCTCAACACCGTTCTCCAGGGCGCCTGGGCGTCGGTGCTGTCCGCGCTCACCGGCCACGACGACGTGGTCTTCGGGACGACGGTCGCCGGACGCCCGCCGGAGCTGCCCGGCTCCGCGACGACGGTGGGGTTGTTCATCAATACGGTCCCCGTTCGCGTGCGCGTGAACCCTGCGGTACGGGTTTGTTCTTTCCTGGAAGGGATCCAGGACGCGCAGGTCCGGCTGCTCGCTCACCAGCACCTGCCCCTGGCCGAGATCCAGCGTGCCGGCGGATGGCACGGAGCGGCGAGGCAGGACGGTCGGGGAAGGCAGGGCGAGCTCTTCGACACGTTGCTGGCGTACGAGAACTATCCCCAGGCAGACATTCCGGCAGTCGACCAACTGGCCGTGACCGGGATCGAACGCCGGGACGCCACGCACTATCCGCTGGCCGTGACCGTCGTCCCGCGTGGGCGGGAGCTGTCCGTACGACTTGCGTACCAGCCCTCGGTGATCGGGCCCGATCGCGCGGCGCGGATCGTCCGCGCGCTGGACGCTGTGCTGGTGGACATCGCGGCCGACCCGCGGCGGCCCGTAGGGGACCTCGAGCCACTCGCCCACGGAGCGCGACGGCGCACCCGCGCACGGCCCGACCCTGACACCGGCGCCGACCCCCGCGCCGACACCCACGCTGGTGTCGACCCCCACGCCGACGGCGACCGTGAACGGGATGACGCGCGGGTGCCGGCAACCCACGAGCGCACCGCACTCGGGCCGGTCGAGCAGCTGCTGTGCGAGCTGTTCGCCGAGATTCTCGACCTGCCGCGGGTCGGTGTCGACGACGACTTCTTCGTCCTGGGTGGGCACTCGTTGCTGGGCATCATGCTGGTGAGCCGGATCCGGCGGATGCTCGACACCGAGGTCCCGATCCGGGCGCTCTTCGACGCGCCCACCGTCGCGAGCCTGGCGGCGTGGTTGGAGCGGAGCCGGGGCGGTCCGGTGCGGCCACCGGTGGAGCCTGTCGCGCCAACCGCACGGCCCGACCCCTTGCCGGTGTCGTACGCCCAACAGCGGTTGTGGTTTCTCGACCAGTTCGACGGGCCGGGCCCGGTCTACAACATTCCGGTCGCGGTGCGGCTGACCGCCGACTTCGACACCGGGGCGCTGCGATCGGCCCTGGCCGACGTGGTGGCGCGGCACGAGAGCCTGCGGACGGTCTTCGTCGAGGCCGACGGCCATGCGTACCAGCGTGTCCTGCCCGAAGCCGAGGCGCGCGCGCTCGTGCAGCTGCGTACGGTCGACGACGCCACCTCGGCAGGGGAGTCGCTGCCGGACGCATGGACCGATCGGCTGCGGGAGGCGGCGCGGTACGCGTTCGACCTGGCGCACGAGCTGCCGATCAGGGCATGGCTGTTTTGGGCGGGGCCGGACACGCAGGTGCTGCTGCTGCTTGTCCACCACATCGCCGCCGACGAGTGGTCGGCCCGTCCACTGTTGCGTGACCTCGCCACCGCGTACGAGGCGCGCAGCCAGCGGCGCCCACCCGGGTGGTCACGGTTGCCGGTGCAGTACGCCGACTACACCCTCTGGCAGCGTCGTCTCCTGGGCTTCGAGGATGGCCGCGCACCGGCCGGGACGATCGGCGGCGACCAGCTCGGCTACTGGACCGAGACGCTGCGCGACCTGCCGGAGGAGCTGGACCTTCCGACGGACCGGCCGCGCCCGGCGGTGGCGTCGTACCGTGGTGCCCGGGTGCCCGTCGACGTGCCGCCCGCCCTGCACGCGCACATCCGGGCGGTCGCCCGCCGGCACGGTGTCACGTCCTTCATGGTCCTGCATGCGGCGTTGGCCGTCCTGCTGACCAGGCTCGGCGCGGGGACGGACGTTCCGATCGGTACGCCGGTCGCGGGGAGGCCCGACGCCGCTCTGGACGAGCTGGTCGGGTTCTTCGTCAACACGCTGGTGCTGCGTACCGACACCTCCGGCGACCCCACCTTCGTCGAGCTGATGGGCCGGGTCCGGCGCTGCGACGTGGCGGCGTTCGACAACCAGGACGTGCCGTTCGAGCGGGTCGTCGACGCGCTCAACCCGGTCCGGTCTGCGGCACGGCACCCGTTGTTCCAGGTGCTGCTCGTGCACCAGCAGCACGCCGGTGGCGACCTCGCCCTGCCCGGCGTTGGCAGCGAACCCGTTCCAGTCGATGTCGGTGTCGCGAAGGTCGACCTCACGCTGTACCTGTCCGAGCGGGCCGGCAGAGGTGGTGTGTACGGCGCGCTCGAGTACAGCACCGACCTGTTCGACGAGGCGACCGCCCGAGCCCTCGTGGAGCGGCTGCTGCGGGTCCTCGAGTCCGTGACCGCACGTCCGGACGATCCGATCGGTACGTCCGACCTGCTGCTGCCGGCTGAGCGGACGCGGCTCGCGACAGCGGCGGCCGCGACCACGGTGCGGGTCCCGGACGCCACGCTGCCGGAGCTGCTCGCGGGGCAGGCTCGGCGGACGCCGACCGCGACAGCCGTGACCTGCGGCGGCGTCGACCTCAGCTATGCGGACCTGGACGCCCGGTCGAGCTGGCTGGCGCGGGTGCTTGCCTCGCATGGCGCCGGTCCCGAACGCATCGTGGCGGTGGCGCTGCCGCGGGGGATCGACCTCGTGGTGGGGCTGCTCGCCGTCCTGAAGTCGGGTGCGGCGTACCTCCCACTGGATCAGGACCTACCAGGCGAGCGGATTGCCACGATGCTGGCGGACGCGGCGCCGGTCTGCGTGCTGACGAGTACGACATCGACCGTCCGGTTGCCCGACACCATGCCGATCCGCCCCCTCCTCATCGACCAGGCGCCGCTCGACCGTGTGGCGGGCGCGGACATTGACGCCGACGAAGGACACATTGACGCCGACGACGGACACGCTGACGCCGACGGCGGACACGCTGACGCCGACGGCGGACACGCTGACGCCGGGGACCGTGACGGCGACCCGGTGCGGGCGTCAGGTGCCAACGCCGCGTACGTCATCTACACGTCCGGATCCACTGGCAAGCCCAAGGGTGTCGTGGTCTCGCACGCGGCCCTCGTCAACTTCCTGCTGTCGATGCGGGAACGCTTCGCCCTCGACGGCAGCGACCGGCTCCTGGCGGTGACCACGGTCGGTTTCGACATCGCGGGTCTCGAGCTCTATCTCCCGTTGCTCGTCGGGGCCGCCGTGGTCATCGCGGAGCCGGCGACGGTCCGGGATCCTGCCGCGCTGTGGGACCTGGCCGACCGGTCCGGGGCGACGGTCATGCAGGCCACACCGACGCTGTGGCGGGCGTTTCTCGCCGACCGCCCGGAGGGGCGGGTGCCGGTGGTCGGGGGTCCGGCACCGGAATCGGGTGCGGTGCCGCGCCTGCGGATTCTCGTCGGAGGTGAAGCACTGCCCGCCTCGCTCGCAACGGAGTTGGTGAAGTGCGGCCGCCGGGTGACGAACCTGTACGGGCCGACGGAGACGACGATCTGGTCGACCGCAGCAGACCTCACCCCTGTCGACAGCCCGGGCGACAACTCTGTCGACAGCCCGGGCGACACCACCGCGGAGGTCCTTCGCGAGGCACCCGCGATCGGGCATCCGATCTGGAACACCCAGGCGCACGTCCTCGACCGCGGACTGCGCGAGGTCCCGGACGGGGTGACGGGCGAGTTGTATCTCGGTGGTGCGGGGCTCGCGCGTGGATACCTCCACCGCCCTGGTCTGAGCGCGGAACGGTTCGTGGCGAACCCGTTCGGCCCACCGGGTACGCGGATGTACCGCACCGGCGACCTCGTCCGCCGCCGCGCCGACGGTGCCCTTGACTACCTCGGGCGTACGGACGACCAGGTGAAGGTGCGCGGCCACCGGATCGAGCTGGGCGAGGTCGAGTCCGCCCTTGCCGCGCACCCGGGAGTCGGAGAAGCCCGGGTCGTCGTGCGTGAGGACCGGCCCGGGCAGCGTCACCTCGTCGGCTACGTGGTGCCCCGCCGTCCTGGCGCGGTGTCGCTAAAGGACCTCCGCGCGGGCGTAGCGGCGCGGCTGCCCGATGCCATGGTGCCGGCGGCGTTCGTCCTGCTGGACGCTCTGCCGCTTACCGCGGGCGGCAAGCTCGACCGGAACGCGTTGCCCGCGCCGGACTTCGGTGCGATCGCCGAGCGTGGGTCGGCGCGGCGGGCGGCGACGACAGACACCGAACGGACTCTCGCGGCGATCTTCGCCGACGTCCTGGGGTTGGCCGAGGTGGGTGCCGACGACGGCTTCTTCGAACTCGGCGGCGACAGCATCACGTCGATCCAGGTGGTGAGCCGCGCGCGGAAGGCGGGACTGTCGCTCAGCGCACGGGACGTGTTCGAACACCGCACCGTCGCGGCCCTCGCCCGACACGCCACACCGCACCAGGAGGTAGTGGCGTCCGCACCGCCGGCCATCGCGCTCGCACCCGACGAGCTGGCCGAGTTCGAGGACGATCTCGCCTGGGAGGGGCCATGACCGCGAGTCGACAGGGTCGGATCGAGGCGGTCCTTCCGCTCGGCCCTTTGCAGGAAGGGTTGCTCTTCCACGCCACGCTCGAGGAGAACGCGGCCGGACACTACGTCGTCCAGCTGTTGATCGACCTCGACGGTGAGCTGCGGCCCGACATCCTTCGTTCCGCGGTCATCAGCGTCGTCGATCGGCACGAGTCGTTGCGCGCGGCGTTCCGCCAGCGGCGGTCGGGCCAGCCGGTCCAGACCATCTTGCGTACGGTCGAGGTCCCTTGGCGCGCCGTGCCGGCGACAGACGGAGCGCAGACAGACGGGGCGGCGACTGAAGGGGCGGCGACTGAAGGGGCGGCGACTGAAGGGGAAGGGGCGACGGATGAGGCAGGGTCGGAACGCATCGCCGACGCGGACCGCGCCGCTCCCTTCGATCTGACTCGGCCGCCCCTGATGCGGTGCGCGTTGGTCCGGCTCGGCCCCCGCCGGCATCGGCTGATCCTCACCTTCCACCATCTGGTGGTCGACGGGTGGTCCTTGCCGGTGTTGGTGCGTGAACTGATGGCGGCGTACGCCGAGGGTGGCCAGGCGCACGGACTCCCGGCCGCCGTGCCGTACCGCGACTACCTCGCCTGGGTGGCGGGGCGCGACCGCGCCGCATCCCGCGCCCGTTGGCAGCGATCCCTTGCCGGCTTGGCCGGAGCAACCCGGCTGTCGACGGTCGGGAACCTGACCTCCGCGACCGAACCACCCAGGCGGCTCGTGACGAACGTTCCGGCGGGACTGCAGGCGGAGATCACGGCGTTCTCGCGCAAGCACGGCTTGACACAGAACACGGTCCTGCAGGGCGCGTGGGGTCTACTGCTCGGGCGGCTGACCGGACGCGACGACGTGGTCTTCGGGGCCACCGTGTCGGGCCGGCCGGCCGAGCTTGCGGGCGCGGAAGAGATCGTCGGGCTTCTCATCACCACGATTCCCGTACGGGTGCGGACTGGTCGTACGACGTCGGTCAGGGACTTCCTGTCGGCTCTGCAGTCCGAACAGGCCGAGCTGATCGAGCATCATCATGTGCCGTTGGCCGATATCCATGCGGCAGCTGGCGGTGTCGACTCAGGTGGCGGGGACCTGTTCGACACGTTGCTGGTCGTCGAGAACTATCCGTACGATCCGGCCGCATTCCCTTCCACGCCTGACCTTCGGGTGTCCAGGGTGTCGGGCCGGGACGCGACGCACTATCCCCTCACCCTCGTCGCCTTTCCCCGCGACGGCGAGCTGAGGCTGGAGTTCGTCTTCCGTACGGATGCCTTCGACGAGGACCGGGTGGAACGTATCGCCACGCAGTTGCTGTGCGTACTCGCCGGCATGGTCGAGGAGCCGGATCGTCCGGTGTCGACTCTGGAACTGATGTCGCCGCCTGAACGGCAACGGGTGCTGGTGGGGTGGAACGCGACCGAGGTTGGTGTGCGGTCCGCGACGCTGGCCGAGTTGTTCGAGTGTCAGGTGTGTCGGGATCCGGGTGCGTTGGCGGTGTTGGATGCTGGGGGTGGACTGTCGTTCGGGGAGGTGGATGGGCGGGCGAATCGGCTTGCGCGGTTGTTGATTCGGCGTGGTGTGGGTCCGGAGTCGGTGGTGGGGGTGTTGTTGCCGCGGTCGGCGTCGTGGTTGGTGGGGTTGCTGGCGGTGGTGAAGGCGGGTGGTGTGTATCTGCCGTTGGATCCGTCGTATCCGGTGGAGCGGTTGGCGTTTGTGGTGGGTGATGCGGTTCCGTTGGTGGTGGTGACGGATGCGGAGACGTTTGGGCGGTGGGGTTCTGAGTTGGCCGGTGTGGAGTGGGTGGTGGGCGACGACGAGCAGACCGTTGTCGAGTTGGGTGGTCTGTCGTCGGTTCGGGTGGATGACGTGGAGCGGGTGTCGCCGTCGCGGTTGGGGAATGCGGCGTGGGTGATCTATACGTCGGGTTCGTCGGGGCGTCCGAAGGGTGTGGTGGTGTCGCACGCTGGGGTCGCCTCGCTGGTGGCGACGTTCAATCGGGTGGTGCCGTCTGGTTCTGGGGATCGGGTGTTGCAGTTCGCTTCGCCTGGTTTCGACGTGACGTTTGCTGAGCTCAGCCTCGCGATCCTGTCGGGTGCGGGGTTGGTGGTGGCGCCTGAGGATGCGCGTGCGGGGGTGGCTCTCGCGGAGTTTGCTGTCAAGCACGGGTTGACGCATCTGGTGGTGCCGCCGAGTGTGTTGGCGACGGTTCCTGAGGGTGTGGAGTTTCCGGGGTCGGCGTCTTTGGTGGTGGGGACGGAGGAGGTGCCTGCGGGGTTGGCGGGGCGGTGGGCGGCGGGTCGGGTGATGGTGAATGCGTACGGTCCGACTGAGGTGACGGTGAACTCGACGTTGTGGCGGTGCGATCCGTCATGGTCGGGGTCTCGGTTGCCGATCGGGTCTCCGGATGCCAACACCCGTGCGTACGTGCTGGATCCGGGCTTGCGGCCGGTGCCTGTCGGGGTGGCGGGTGAGTTGTATCTGGCGGGGGACGGGTTGGCGCGGGGTTATCTGGGCAGGCCGGGGTTGACGGCGGAACGGTTCGTCGCCTGCCCCTTTGGGGGTCCGGGTGAGCGGATGTATCGGACCGGGGATCTGGTGGCGTGGCAGGCGGACGGTTCCCTGGACTTCCTCGGCCGGGTCGATGATCAGGTGAAGGTGCGTGGGTTCCGGATCGAGCCGGGCGAGATCGAAGCCGTGCTGTTGCGGCATCCCGCGATTGCTCGGGCCGCTGTCGTGGTGCGTGAGACGTCCACCGACGGCGGTGTGATGGCCGACCGGCGGCTGGTTGCCTATCTCGTGCCGTCCGACGATGACGTTCCGGACACCGCCAGGCTGCGCGCGCATCTGGCGGCGGACCTGCCGGACTACATGGTGCCGTCCGCGTTCGTCATCCTCGACGAGCTACCGCTACTGCCGAACGGGAAACTCGACCGGCCAGCCCTGCGCGCCCTGCCCGCGCCCGAGGCATCGACGACCACCGGCGGTGGACGGTCACCACGGAATCCGCGCGAAGAGCTCCTCGCCGACCTGTTCGCCGACGTCCTCGACCTGCCCACCCTCGGCATCGACGACAACTTCTTCCACCACGGCGGCCACTCGTTGCTGCTCGTCGTACTCCAGAACCGGATCAGGAAGGCCCTCGGCCGCAGGGTGCCGATCCCCGATCTCTTCGCCCACCCGACCGTCGCCCTGCTCGCGGAGTACCTCGATCAGGCGGCCCTCGTCGACGCGACGGGCCGCTCGGCGCCGGCGCTGCGGACTCTGCTGCCTCTGCGTGAATCCGCCAGCCCGACGGTTCCGCCGCTCTTCTGCGTTCACGCACTCTTCGGACTGGCCTGGCCGTTCGCCGGCCTGCTCCGCCACCTCGACGACGAACGACCGGTCTTCGGCCTGCAGGCCCGTGGCCTCGCCGATCCCGGCACCGTCATGCCGGCCACGATCGACGAGATGGCAGCGGACTATGTCGGCCTGATCCGCACCGTCCAGCCGGAGGGTCCGTACCATCTGCTCGGTTGGTCGTTCGGCGGGCTCGTCGCCCACACGATGGCCACCCAGCTTCGCACCCAGGGTGCGGACGTCGCCTTCCTCGGGCTCGTCGACGCGTATCCGCTCGAGGAGGCCGAGCGGGCGGCAGGGGATCTCGACGCCGAACAGGACGCCCTTGCATTCCTGTCCCGCCTTGCTGGATTGGCGAGCGACGGTCCGCTCGACAGGACGACCGTGCTCCGCAGCCTCACAGCGGTGGACAGCGACGGAACAGCCTCGGGACCGGCGGCAGCGCTCGACTCCACCATCCTTTCCGCCGTCGTCGACGTCGCCACCCACGCGTCAACGCTGATGCGCAAGGCCACGCATGAGGTCGTCGACGGCGACATCCTGTTCGTCGCCGCAACCGCGGACAAGGCAGGTACGACGTTGACCCCCCGGCGTTGGGAGGCGTACGTCTCCGGCCGGATCGATACCTACGACGTCGCCTGCCTGCATACCGAGCTCACCGACCCCGGACCCCTTGCCGCGTGGGCGCCGATCGTCGACGCGAGACTCCGCGACAGCGCCGAACGGCGCGCCGCGGGCGGCCAGCAGAACCACACCACGTAAAGGAGAAGGCAGGACCCATGACGAACCCGTTCGATGATCCCGACGGTACCTTCCACGTCCTTGTCAACGACGAGGGTCAGCATTCCCTGTGGCCCTCGTTCGTGGACATTCCCGCGGGCTGGACGCCGGTGGTCCAGGACGAGTCCCGCCAGACCTGTCTCGACTACGTGGAGGAGCACTGGACCGACATGCGGCCGGCCTCACTGATCGAGGCGATGAACGCCGACCAGAAGGGTCGATGAGCAGCGACCAGAAAGGGCGATGACGGTCGAGCAGAAGTAGTTCGCATGCGCTTAGGTACGCTCGCGATGGACCTGCGTCCGTTGCGTTCCAGTCGTGACTTCCGCCTGATGTTCTGGGCGCGGGTGATCGCGCTTCTCGGCATCAGCCTCACCCTGGTGGGCCTGTCGGTCCAGGTCTATCAGCTCACCCACTCCTCCCTGGCTGTCGCGATGGTGAATGCCGCCGCCGGCGCGACCCTGCTCGCCGGGACACTGGCCGGCGGCATCCTGGCCGACCGGTACGAACGCCGCCAGCTGTTGGTCCTGTCGCGTTCGGCCGCGGCGGTGGTGTTCGCGGCCCTTGCGCTCAACGCGTTCGCCGACGAACCGAGGCTGTGGGTCGTCTATCTGTGTGCCGCGGCGATCGGTGTCATCGACGGCATCAGCGAGACGGCGCTGCTGGCGATCACGCCCAACCTCGTCACCCCGGACCAGCTGGCGGCCGCTGGCGCGCTCACCGCGATCACCACACAGTTGGGCACGATGGTCGGCCCGTCGGTTGGCGGCATGATCATCGCGGGACCCGGTGTCGCGTTCTGTTACAGCATCACCTGCGTGGCCACGGTGGTCCAGGTAGCACTCACCGTCCGGGTTCGCCGTCGCCCGCCGACGGCGGTCGAGCATCTGCACCCGATCCGGGCGATGCGGGAGGGACTTTCGTTCGTACGCCGGAATCGCGTCATCGGCGGGTTGCTCCTCATGGACGTGGCGGGCGGACTGTTCGCGTTGCCGTACGCGGTCTTTCCCGAGATCGGCGAACGGGTCCTGCACGGCGACCCACGCACGATCGGCCTGCTCTACTCGGCTCCTGCGGTCGGCGCGTTCCTGGGCGCGGCGTTCAGCGGATGGGTGGGTCGGGTCCGCCTGCCCGGCCGGGCGTTGACCGGGACGATGGCACTGTGGGGACTGGGCATGGCGGCATTCGGATTCAGCCGGCATCTTCCACTGGCGTTGGTGTTCCTGGGTGTCGCGGGGCTGGGGATGATCCTGTCGGAGATCCTGCAGCGCTCGTTGTTGCAGCGTCATACGCCTGACCACCTGATGGGCCGGGTGAGCAGTTTCTGGCTTGCGCAGGCAACGGTGGGTCCGGCCGCGGGGAGCGTGGTGGCAGGGGGTGCCGCCAGTGTGGTGGGGCCGAGCGCCGCGGTGGTGGTGGGTGGCCTGCTCTGCGCGTGTGTCGTGGTGCTCGTCGCGGTGGCGTTGCCCGGATTCCGCAGGGTGACGTCTGCCGGTGTGGTGGAGGAGGAGAGCGGCGACGGGACAGCCGAGGATGTGCTTGTAAGGTAAGGCTAACCATGCTTAGATGGCTTGCGGAGCCGCCGCGCAGGGTCGCCGGAGGCACGGGTGACTGGGTCACCCGTGCTCCGGACGAGGAATGTGGCCGGGGTGCACCAGGTGAGCTCACCGCAGGTGCGAGGAGTACGGCCGGGCAGCGGCACGTCGCTCAACATGAGGGAATGGTGGGTTCACCGATGGCGTATGCCGAATCGAAGTCGCTCGGCCGGCGGGGACTGGTGCTCGGTGCGTTGGGAGGTGCCGCCGCGTTCGGGCTTTCGGCGTGCGGACCTGACGACGACTCCACAGGTCGTACGCCGCAACGGTCGCGGCAGCCGACCACCCGCGAGTTCAAGACCGCCGGTGGGACCACGGTCGAGATTCCGGTGCGACCGCGACGCGTCGTGTGCACGAGCTACCAGATGGCCGCACCGCTTCTCGACGTCGGATACACGCCGGCCGCGGCGGCGGAGATCCCGAACCTGGAGACCTTCATCTCAGGCGACGTCCTGACGAAGTACCAGGCGTTGCCCTCGATCGGGTCCTGGGTCGAGATCAACATCGAGAAGGTCCTTGCGGCAAAGCCGGATCTCATCCTCGTCAACGGCGTGCCGGGTTACACCGACCCCTTGATGAAGGAGTACCCGAAGATCGCGCCGGCCCTTGTCCTCATGGCCGAGAAGACGTCGGACTGGACGAAGGTCGCGATCCAGGCCGCCGATGCGGTGGGGCGCAAGGCCGAGGCGGAGAAGCTTCGTACGCAATACACCGAGCGCGCTGCCGGACTCGAACGCGACTACGCCGACGTCCTCGAGCGGACGAAGTGGAGCATGCTCTATGAGGTCTCCTACGGCGAAGGTCAATGGTCACTTCTCTACCCGGACGGTTGGATCGGCGTCATCCTGCAGGACATCGGGGTGCGCTTCGGCCACGCGACCATCGGCAAGACCGGCACCGGCAAGGCGTACTCCCTCGAACAGCTCACGCTGATCGACGACTCCGACGTCATCGTCGCGCAGGCCGACAACACCGGTGCGCTGGTCAAGCCGATGCGTGCGCTCACGGGCAAGCCTGGCTGGGAGAACCTCCAGGCCGTCAAGGAGGAGGCGGTGTTCCCGATGCCGAACTTCTACACCGTGAGCTACAGCAGCGCGCTCGCCGTGCTCGACACCCTCGAAGGCATCCTCACGAAGCTGCGCTCCCGGGCCTCCTGATCCGGAGCGGCTTCGCGTGAGCCCTCATCCGATCCGGTGGCGGGAGGCCGCGGGGATCACCAACGGGGTACCGGTCTCGGGGTCGTCGATCACCCGGCAGGCGAGGCCGAACACCTCCTCCACCAGGTGCGCGTCCACGATCTCCCGCGGATCTCCTTGTGCCACAAGAGATCCGCCCCGCATGGCGACGAGATGCGTGGCGTACCGGCAGGCCTGGTTGAGATCATGGAGGACGGCGACGAGCGTCCGACCATCCCGGTGCAATCCGGCGCACAGGTCCAGAACCTCCACCTGGTGGGCGATGTCGAGGTAGGTCGTCGGTTCGTCAAGGAGCAGGATCGGCGTCTGCTGGGCCAGCACCATCGCGAGCCATACCCGCTGCCGCTGGCCACCGGAGAGCTCGTCGACGAGCCGGTCCGCGAGGTCGTCGACGCGGGTGTCAACCATGGCTTGCGCGACGACGCGTTCGTCGTCGGCGGACCACTGGCGCAGCAACCGCTGGTGCGGATAGCGGCCGCGCGCGACCAGGTCGGCCACCGTGATGCCGTCCGGCGCGTGAGATCCCTGCGGCAGCAGCCCGAGCCGGCGCGCAACCTCCTTCGAACGCAGGGACTGGATCGACCGCCCGTCCAGGTAGACAGTTCCGTGGCGCGGAGCCAGGAGCCGGGCCAAGCCACGCAACAGGGTCGACTTTCCGCAGGCGTTCGGGCCGACGATCACCGTGAACGAACCTTCCGGGATCGACACCGTCAGGTCATCGGTGACGAGCCGGTTGTCGTAGCCGAGGCTGACGGCTTCGGCCCGCAGACGATCTCTGGCCGGCTGGAGCGGTTCGGTCATCGCGGTCCCTCCAAGGCTGTCAGCCCTTCGTACGCATGCTTTCCCACGCCTTCTCACCACCGACCGGATCGCCACTGGGTCGCCAACAGAAGGCCGAGGTAGACGCCGCCCACTGCACCGGTCGCGATGCCGACGGGAAGCTGCGTGGGCGCGAACAGTCGCTGTGCCGCGAGGTCACTGATCGCCAGCAGCAGCGCTCCCGTCAGCGCGGACGTCACCACGATCGGCCCGGTCGCCCGGGTCAACCGCTTCGCGATCTGCGGCGCGGCCAGCGCCAGGAAGATCACCGGCCCCGCGGCGGCTGTCGCCACCGAAGCGAGCGCCGTGGAGAGGACGAGAAGGCCAGCGCGCACCCGCCCGGTACGTACGCCGAACGCGCGGGCGGCCTCATCGCCCAGGTCGAGCAGGCGAAGCGCCCGGGTGAGGACCAGCACCAGGGGCAGCAGGACCGCGAGGGCGAGCGCCAACGGTCCGGCGTACTCCCACCCGCGCGCGTTGAGGCTGCCGATCAGCCACGCCTGGGCGACCTGGGCACGCTCCAGGTTGGCGCGGGCGAGCAGGAAGTTGTTGACCGCGAGCAGCATGGCGGCGAGCCCGATCCCGACGAGCACGAGCCGGTAGCCGTGCAGGCCGCGACGCCAGGACACCACGAGGACGAACGCCGCCGTTGCGAGACCGCCCGCGACAGCTCCGAAGGCCAGCTGCGTGAAGCCGCCACCGGTGACGAGGATGACCAGCAGGGCACCGGTGGCGGCTCCCTGCGTACATCCGATGACATCCGGACTGCCGAGCGGATTGCGGGTGAGGTGCTGGAAGACGGCGCCGCTGGCCGCGAGCGCCGCTCCCACCAGCACGGCGGTCACGAACCTCGGCAGGCGCAGGTCGCGGACGGCGTAGTCGTACGCGGGAACCAGGCTGGTTCCGTTGAGGCTGCGGACGACGTCGGCGAGGGGCACATGGAAGTCGCCGACGGCGAGGGCGACCGCTCCGATGCCGGTCAGGGCAGCGACGAGCACCGCCACGACGGCGAGCGTGCGGACGTGCACGCGCACCGACACCTGGGGACGCTTGCTGCGCAGCACCAGCGTGCCTGACGACGTGCGTACGACGGTCACAGCGCCGCGATCCTTCGCCGGCTCACCAGTGCGATGAACACCGGACCGCCCACGAACGCGGTGACGATGCCGACCTGCACCTCGCTGGGACTCACCACGACCCGACCGATGATGTCGGAGACCAGCAGCAGGAGGGGTGCCAGAACCATGGCGTACGGAAGGATCCAGCGGTGGTCGGCACCGACCAGGCGCCGGGCGGCGTGTGGGACTGCGAGGCCGAGAAACGCGATCGGTCCGACCGCCGCCGTCGCCGCTCCGCAGAGCAGCACGATCGCCACCGCCGAGATCGCGCGGGTGCGGATGACGTGGGCGCCGAGGGCCCGGCCGGTGTCCTCGCCGAGAGCGAGCGCGTTGAGCGCCCGCGCCAGGCCCAACGCCAGCAGCGCGCCCAGTGCGAGAAAGGGCAGGAGCGGGACCAGCGTCCCGGCGTCCCGGCCGGCGAGCGAGCCGACGATCCAGAACCGGAACTCGTTGAACGCCTCGGGATCCAGCGTGATCACCGCCTGCGTCACGGCGACGCAGGCGAAGGCCACGGCGGTGCCGGCCAGAGCGAGGCGGACCGGGTTGACGCCTCCCTGGCCGGCCGAGCCCAGGGCGTACACGACGACGGCCGCGAGGGCCGCTCCGGCGAACGCGAACCAGACATAGCCGGAGAACGCCGAGACGCCGAAGACCGAGATCACCGCGACGACGGCCGCAGCCGCGCCGGCGTTGATGCCGAGAATCCCTGGATCGGCGAGCGGGTTGCGGGTCAGCGCCTGCATCAGGGTGCCGGCGAGCCCGAGCGCGGCGCCCGCGGCGAGGCCGAGCAGGGTACGTGGAATGCGCAGTCCCCGGACGATCTGGTGGTCGGTCGAGGAGTTCGCGTGGTGGAGCGCGTCGAAGACCACGGCGGGGGAGATCGGCTTCGCTCCCACCATCAGGCTGAGCTGAACAGCGAGCAGCAGCAGGACGAGAAGGGCGAGAAGGCCGGCGACCCGGGCGGTACGCGAGTGCGCCGCACGCCGGACCCTGGTCACCAGGTAAGGCTAGCCTAAGCCGCAGGGCGGCATTGTTGACGCTTCACCTGGTCGGGTGTTCCACCTGCGCAGGAGCGGGTCGGCGTCGTGGAGGCGGACGTCCAAGGGCCGACGCCCGCTCGCGAGGACCGCGACGGACGCCACGTAGCCTTCCGGCAGGCAGAGATCGGCGAGGGCGAACACCTCCGCCGGATGATCCGGATCGGTCGACGACAGCACCCGCGGCGGCTGGTCGGGCGCGGAGACCTCGATACGTCGGAGGTCGTGCGCGAGCCCGCGTCCGGTGGCCTTGACGAGCGCTTCCTTCCGCGTCCAGTAGCGCAGGAACGCGGCGTGCTGGCGCCGCGCCGGGAGCTGCCACAGGTGGGCACGCTCGCCGGGGGTCAGCACGTATGCGGCGAGGTCCGAGACATCGCGTCCGGCGGTGCTACTGCTGCCGCTGCCACCGCCGCCGCTGCCGCTGCCACCGCCGCCGCTGCCGCCGCTGCCGCCGCCGCTGCCGCCTGGCGACTCGACGTCGATGCCCACGGATCCCGCGGTACTCACTGCGACGAGTACGCGGTCACCCGCGTGCGTGATCGACACGCCCGGCGCCCCCACGTGCAGGAGGCGCGGCTTGCCATGGGGCTCGCCGCAAGTTGCACAGGTGCTGTCCAGCCGTACGCCGGCCGCAGGGATCCGCAGCGCACCGCCGACGACGATCCGGACCAACGCACGTCCGAGCGTGAAACGGTCCGCGTCAGCGCGCTGTCGGTAGGCCGTACGCCGGGTGCGCTCGACCGGATCGAGGAGCACGGTATGCCGACGTTCGAGGGATGCGAGGGTGGCGCACCAGACGTCACAGCCGTCACCGGCCCGGCCGGCTGCCCTCCGCGCCGGTGTCAGCTCAGGTCCCTGCTCCGTCGGCTCCACCATCGTCGGTCCTCGATGGTCAGAGGACCGCACCACGGGGCGTCACTTCGATGGAGGCCACACCACGGCCGTACAACACGACGAGGCGGTCACCATGGCGGGTACGCAGCACACCGGTGTCCTGGGCGAGCCGGGAGATGACGTGCTCGACGACCTGCTCCGAGTCGGTGACCTCAGGTTCCTCGTAGGTGAGATCCAGCTGCGCGCCGCTGAGCAGTCGCACCCGCAGAACAATCGATGCCATGTCTCAGCACTCTAGAGTGGCCGGCGAGGTATGTCGCCAGGCTCACCGACCTTGCCGACCAGTCAGGAGAGTGCCCGCTGGGGCGCGCGGAGGCTGGCTCCGGTCTCGTGCAGGTAGGCGAGGATCTCGCGGTAGGAGCGGATCAGTCCGGTGTCGTGGTAGGCGATGCCGCGTTCACGGCAGAACGCTTCGACCAGGGGTTTGGCGCGGCGCAGGTTCGGCATCGGCATGCTGGGAAACAGGTGGTGCTCGATCTGGTAGTTCAGCCCACCGAGGGCGTGGTCGACGAACCATCCGCCGCGCACGTTGCGGGAGGTGAGGACCTGCTTGCGCACGAAGTCGAGTCGTTCCTCCAGCAGCGGCATGCCCTTGTGGTTCGGCGCGAACGAACAGCCCATGTAGAACCCGAAGACGGCCTGGTTCACGGCGAAGAAGGCGAGCGCCTTGCCGGGCGAGAGCACCAGGAACAGTGCCGAGAGGCAGCCGATCGCGTGCACCGAGAGCAGGAACATCTCGACTCCCGGGCGCTTGACCTCACCGCGCCACAGAGCGCGGATGCCGGAGCCGAACAGGGCGAGTCCTTCCAGCAACAGCAACGGGAAGAACAGGAACGCCTGCCAGCTGGCGAAGGTCCTGGAGGCGATGCCGCGTCGCTGGCTGGCCTGGTGTTTGGTCCAGGCGATCCCGCCGACGCCGATGTCAGGATCATCATCGACGTGATTGGGGTTGGCGTGGTGGCGGGTGTGCTTGCCGATCCACCAGCCGTAGCTCAACCCGATCCCGAGGTTGCCCAGGGCGAGCCCGACCAGCCGGGCGCGGCGCTTGGACGCGAACACCTGCTGGTGCCCGACATCGTGGGCCAGGAACGCGATCTGGGCGAACACCACCGCGAGTCCCGCCGCGACAAGCAGCTGCCACCACGAGTCGCCCACCGCGAAGAACGCCAACCCCGCCGCCGCGAACAGCCCAAGTGTCACCGCGAACCTCACCGCATAGTGTCCAGGACGCCGATCAAGCAGCCCTGCCCCACGAATCCGGCGTGTCAACGCGGCGTAGTCACTACCGCCTCCCGTGGATCTGTCCGCTGGTTCGCCGCGTCGTGGTAGTGCGGTCGCCCCGCCCGGTCCGGCCGACGCCGCGCTCATGCCTCACCGCCATCCGCCGGGTCTGCTGCATCCCGGGCGACGACTGCCGCGGCTTCGGCGAGGATCTTCGGTGCGGGCGTGGTGTTCGCGGCCTGTGTGGCGAGGTTCATCGCCGCCTCGGCGACGGCGGGGCTGGTGGCCGAAGGAATCACCAGCAGGTCGACCCGGTACTTCTCGGCGCACATCACCGTCAGGAGTGCGTCCGGTTGGGTCGTGAACCAGCTGAGTCGGATGGTGCGGTCCGCGACGCGTATCTGGCGCGGTCGGCTGTCCCAGCCGTGGATGCCGAGCATCACACTCGTCACCGCGAGGAGACGATCGTCGACGGCGAGGATCAGCCCCGGCAGTTCGGCGTACGGATCGATGGATCTGGGCCACCAGCCACCGTGGACCAGCGACTGACGTGACAGGGTGGGTGACCACTGCACGCGTGGTGCCGGCGGGGCGGGCGAGGCAGCCGCGGGATGCTGGCCGCCACGCTTCTGGCCACCATGCTTGTAGCCACCATGGATGAACGTCACCGCGGTCCACCTTTCCGAGGCCGAGAGGCCTCTGGTGCAGGCGTCGCCCGCGGCCACAGGCTGAGTCTGTACGTACGGATATCACGAGACTACGCGGCAAGGCTTCCGAGAACCACCATTCTCGGAAGTAGAATCCGCGGCGTGAATGCTGTAAGGGGACCTCGGTACGCCGTGGCCGGACGCCGCCGGCGCGGACCCGTGCCGCTCCCGGCCGCCCTGGAGTCTGCCCACGCGATCTACGTCGCCGAGCTCGCCCAGGCGCCGCTGTCGCCGGAGTCCCGGCGGACTTATGCCTCCAAGGTCCGCCAGTACCTCGTGTGGCTGGACTCCTGGCTGCATGCTACGGATGCCGGCGGCGACCCGCTCTCCGACCCGGCCGTCAGGGACCGTGCCGTCCGGGAATGGCGTACCCACCTGGTGACCGTGGCCGGCCTCGCTCCGGCATCGATCAACAACGCGCTGAGTGCCGTCGACGATCTCTACATCCGGCGCGGTATGGGGCGGGCGGCCGCTCAGCGGGTCGACGTGACGGCACCTCCGCCCCGCGCACTCGACGAGCAGGCTCAGCTGTGCTGGCTACGCGCCGTCGAGGCTCATCCGTCTGCGCGGGACCGGGCCCTTGCAGCCGTACCCTTCTATGCCGGTGCCCGGATCGCCGAGACCGTCCGGCTCGACATCGGCGACGTCGAGATCAGGGGCACGGCGGGTCTTCTCCGGATCCGTAACCACGGCGGCTCCGTCGGCACAAGGATCCGCGAGGTCCCCGTTCACCCCAAGCTGCGCGACGACCTTCGGCGCTGGCTCACCGAACGCGCGGACTGGCCGGGTGCCCGCAGCACTCCGGCTCTGTTCCTCAACCACCGCGGAAGCCGGCTCACGGTACGCGGAGCGCGCGACATCATCGCCCGCATCGCCGCGGCGGCGGGCCAGAGCGACGCGGTCACCGCGCACGTCCTGCGGCACACCTTCGGCACCAACCTCGTCCGCGGAGGTACCGACCTCGTCCTCGTCGCGGAGTTGCTCGGCCATGCCCGGTTGGAGACGACCCGCAGCTACACCGAGCCGTCGGCGACCGACCGGACCGAGGCACTGAGGCTGCTCCCGGAGCCGGGCGGCACCAGTCGGCGCGGGGCACGGGATCGACGGGCGTGAACGCGGAACCTCCGTCGAGAATCGCTCAACGGTTCGCCATGGACCGGCGTACGGCAGGTTCGACCTCGGCGGCGAACAGCCGCATCGACCGCAGCGCCTGTTCGTGGGTATGGCCGGGAAGCCTTGCCCAGAAGGCGAACTGGTCGAACGCAACCTGGCGGTGGAGCTCGACCAGCGCGGCGGCGACGGTGGCGGGGTCGCCGACCAGGTAGTCCGCGCGCCGCAGCCGGCTACCCGTGGGCGCGGGCACCGGCCGATCCGGGGGCGCCTCCAGCAGTGAGCGCCATGGGCGACCGCTGGCGGAATTCGTGGCAGAGCCCGAAGGCCGGAGTCGGCCTGCCTGCGTCGTCCACGCCATGTCCTCCCTGTGGCCAGTCTGGAAGATGTTACCTCAGAATGATTGACATTGTGAAAACCAACGATTTACTAACTGCCATGACTGACGAGCGTAGACGAACAATTCTGGCAGAGTTGGCTCGAGGCAATCTGACGACGGACGAGGCCGAACTTCACCTCGCCGCCCTCGACGACACCGAACCCACGGTCGCCGAACCCACGATTCCGCTACGCACGGTCGCCCAGCCCGCCGATGCTCAGCCCGCCGATGCCCAGCCCACCCACGCCTCATCCGCGCATGTCCCATCCGCGGAGGGCAGCCAAGATGAGTGGCCGGCGCTCACTGTCCGGGGTCAGCTGTCCGGTGGGGGCATGGTCGAAGTCGCCGGCGACACCACGGCCTCCGAGGCTCGCATGGAGGGTCCGAACAACTGCACCCTGCGCCACAACGGCAGTCTGACCGAGGTCTCCGGACAGGTGGGCGATGAGGGACTTCTCGTCGTGCCCGCGAACGCCGATCTCGACATCGAGGTCAACAGCGGCGAGGCGCGGCTCATTGGGCTTCGCGGTGTCCTGCGCACTCGTCTCAATGTCGGCGACGCCGTCGTCAAGTGCGCCCTCACCCGCGGCCACTCGACCATCGACGCCAACGCCGGTGACCTGCGGATCGTGCTTTTCCCCGAGTCCGACGTACGCGTGGTGGTGCGGTGTGCCGCGGACGTCGGCGTCGACCAACGCCTGCACAAGGTCGGACGCGGCGAGTGGACCCTCGGCGAGGGCACCGCGCGGCTGGAGGTCACCGGCAACCTCGGCTCGGTCGCGATCGGTACGGAACGCTGATGGCGAAGGCACGCACCTACCCACCGCCGCAGAGCTGTCCGACCTGCCAGCAACCGCTGTCGGTGGCCGGCCTCAGGTGTGAGCATTGCGAGACGGAGGTGCGCGGACACTTCCGTCACTGCGACTTCTGTTCGCTGGACGACGCGCAGCGCGACCTGCTCCGCGTCTTCCTCGCGGCGAGAGGCAACACCAAGGAGCTCGAACGCCACCTCGGTGTCAGCTACCCCACCGCCCGGGCGCGGCTGGAGGACCTCCTCGCCGCTCTCGGGATAACACCCCGCCCACCGGACCGGCCGACCGACCGGCGTCAGCTCCTCGACGCCGTCGCCCGTGGCGAGCTCGACGTGGACGTCGCCCTCGACGAGCTCAGCCCGCGCCGGAGTCGATAGGTCGTACGCAGATTCCTTGTACGAAGCGGCCGGTGGCACCTGCGTACGCGGAATTCGGCGTGGCGTCCGGGCGCCGGCATGTCGGTGTCGGTGAGCACGGCTCTGAACCAGCTCGAGCGGGAGCCCGGTGAGGCCATTGTCGATCCGTGGGTCAGAGAACGCACGACCCTGGTCGCCTACCAGCGCGAGCGCCTGGTCGCGGCGGCCCATCTGCTCCGCTACGCCGACGATGACCGGGTGAACGTGGGCTACCGCGACGCCGGTGAGACCCGCTGGATGCCTACCTCGGCGAGGAAAGTGTGGGCTACATCGAGGTCGAGAACCTCGCTGACGCCGGGCCCGTCGCCTGCAACGACGGCTGGGCCGACATCGGCAATCTCCACATCCTGGAGGCCTACCAACGGCAGGGGATCGCGACGTGGCTGTTCGGGCTCGTGGCCGAGTCGCTGGATCTCGCCTGGGTCGACCGGCTGCTGGAGTACGCCAACCCTGAGCAGGTGGCCGAGTTGACACTCTTCCACCGGCTGGGCTTCGTCGAGCTGGCGAGAACCGCTCGCGGGTTCGACGTGAAGGACGACTGAGCGGACGCCGGGTTGCTAGCGCATGACCTTGACCTGGTTCCGGAGCGGATCGAGGCCCGGGTTGGATCGCGGCCGGGATGGCACAGCTGTATTGACACGGACCTGCACCGGTCATAATCTCGCCGGCAATCGATTACTCGGTTTGGAGCGGGTCAGCATCCTCACCGCACCGTTGTGGGCCGCGATGTCGGCAACCACCGACCGGCTGGTCCGCGGCGACGCCGGGTCCCTGCAGGCGTTCGCCGTCGCTGTCCGCCGGAACGCAGGACTGGAGCTTCGCCTGGGACTCGCCGCTGGCACAGCTGCCACGGCGTTCCTCGGAACCGCCACGATTCTGCCCGATCACCAGTGGCTGCTCGTTCCCCTCGCCGCCGACGGTGCCGTCATGGTGCTGCTCCTGCTGGCCGGGCTCTCGGCGTTTTCCCTGACGTCCGGTGGGTTGCGCGGTTGGCCTCTCGTCCGGGCCGCGTCGGAAGCCGGGGCCACCAACCGGACGATGACGGCTACGGCGCGAAACGCGGATCGGCACGACACGGGGGGACAGACCGGCGATGGTTGAGAAGGGGCGAGCGGGCAGTCGCCGCGTACGCATGAGGGATGTCGCGACCCGAGCGGGCGTCTCCGCGGCCACCGTGTCGCGGGCGCTCAACAACCGGCCGACGGTCGACCCGCAACTGGCCGACCGGGTACGAAAGGTGGCGGCAGAACTCGGCTACGAGCCCAACAGGGTGGCCCGCAGCCTGCGTCGCCAGGCCGGCAGCGTGTGGGCGCTCATCATCTCCGACATCGAGAATCCCTTCTTCACCTCGGTGGCCCGCGGTGTCGAAGAGGTCGCGCTGCACGAGGGGTACTCGGTCGTCCTGTGCAACACCGACGAGAACATCGCGCGCGAGCGCCGCTACCTCGATGTCGTGCTCGCCGAGCAGGC
The DNA here is from genome assembly GCF_040120725.1 of Actinopolymorpha sp. B9G3. Classification (NCBI taxonomy): domain Bacteria; kingdom Bacillati; phylum Actinomycetota; class Actinomycetes; order Propionibacteriales; family Actinopolymorphaceae; genus Actinopolymorpha; species Actinopolymorpha sp. B9G3. The sequence goes on from NZ_JBEEAB010000004.1 coordinate 57,943, forward strand.
GGCCGGCGTCATCATCGCCCCCGCGTCGGACCGCACCGACATCAGCATGCTCCGCGACCACGACGTCCCGGTGGTGACGATCGACCGGCGGATCCGCGACGAGGACGTCGACACCGTCGTCGTCGACAACTACACCGGCGCCCGACTGGCGACGCGGCACCTGCTCGACGCGGGATACCGACGGGTCGCATGCATTTCCGGTCCGTCCAAGCTGACGACGGCGGCCGAACGGCGGAAGGGCTACGCAGCCGCGGTTCGCGCGGCCGGGCAGGAGGTCGACCGTCGTCTCGTCCGCCAGACCGACTTCCGGGTGGAGGGTGGCTATGTCGCGGCGGGCGAGCTGCTCGACCTCGCGGAGGCGCCGGATGCGTTCTTCGTCGCCAACAACCTGATGGCCGCTGGTGCGATGCGGGCGTTGCGCGAACGCGGTGTCGACGTCCCGGATGCGGTGGGAGTGGTCGGCTTCGACGACTCACCCTGGGCCCCGCTGATGGCGCCTGCGCTGACGATCGTGGAGCAGCCGACGTACCTGCTCGGCACCGAGGCGGCTCGACTCCTGCAGCGCCGGCTTGCAGACCGCACCGCACCGGTGGAGGCGGTCACCCTGCCCACCGAACTCCGGGTCCGCGACAGTTCCCGAGGACCACAACCGTGAGGAGCCTGCACCATGGCTGAATCATTCGACTGGCCCGTACTCACCCGCTACGACGCGAAACGGTCGCTCCAGCTGGCAATGCCACTCGGCGGCATCGGCACCGGCACGGTGAGCCTGGGCGGTCGCGGTGACCTGCGGGACTGGGAAGTCGTCAATCGTCCGGCGAAGGGTTTCGCGCCGAAGTGGAGCTTCTTTGCTCTGCGCACAGCGCCGACGGCTGGTGGTGGTGGCGACGGCGGGCAGGTCGTCGCCCGCGCGCTGGAGGGGCCGATCGACCTCGTGCTCTACGGCGGTGGCCACGGCTCAGCGGTGGCAAACCACGGCCTGCCACGCTTCGCCAGCTCGGAGTTCCTGGCGGCCTATCCGTTCGGGCAAGTGGTCCTTGACGACCCCGACGTTCCCGTTTCCGTACGCCTGCAGGCGTTCAACCCGCTCGTGCCTGCCGACACCGAGGCGAGCGGCATCCCGGTCGCGGTGCTGCGCTATGTCGTCGGCAACAACGCCGACCACGACCTCGACGTCTCCCTCGCCGGGACCCTGCAGAACTTCGTCGGCACCGATGGATCCGATGGCAAGCCGGACCGCAACCGCAACGTCGTACGCCAGGAGCCCTTCGGCCAAGGCGTGTTTCTCTCCTCGGAGGGAGTCGGCCACACAGCCGAGCAGTGGGGTTCGCTCGCTCTGGTCGCGTTGGGCGAGGACTCGGTGAGCACCCGGACGGGCTGGGCGGACCACACCTGGGGTGGCGAGCTGCTGGACTTCTGGGATGACTTCACCACCGACGGTCAGCTCGACGAACGGCCCAGCGACAACGATGCGCCGATGGCCTCCGTCGCCGTCAAGCGTACGTTGACACCGGGGGAGACGCACGAGTTCACGTTCCTCCTCGCGTGGCACTTCCCCAACCGACCGGACTGGGACCGCAAGCTGACGGTGGGCAACTACTACGCGACGAAGTACGCCGACGCGTGGCAGGTCGCGGCCGAGACGGCGGCTGTGCTCCCGGACCTGGAGCGGCGCACACATGCGTTCGTCGACGCGTTGGTGGGGTCGGACCTGCCAGAGTCGGTCAAGGACGCCGCGCTGTCCAACCTCTCGACGTTGCGTACGCAGACGTGCTTTCGTACCGCCGACGGTAGGTTCTTCGGCTGGGAAGGGTGCAGCGACGACGTAGGTTGCTGCATGGGCAGCTGCACACACGTGTGGAACTACGAGCAGGCGACACCATTCCTGTTCGGCGGTATGGCGAGATCCTTACGCGAGGTCGAGTTTCTCTACGGCACGGCCGACGACGGGCGAATGAGTTTCCGCATCCAGCTGCCACTGGAACGCGCCCTCGCCGAACCAGGCGCCGCCGCCGCCGACGGCCAGATGGGTTGCCTCGTCAAGCTCTACCGCGAGTGGAGGTTGTCCGGCGACGACGAACTGCTCCGCACTCTGTGGCCGAAGGCACGCAAGGCGCTGGAGTTCGCGTGGATCCGGGGCGGTTGGGACGCCGATCGGGACGGCGTGATGGAAGGCTCGCAGCACAACACCATGGACGTGGAGTACTTCGGACCCAACCCGGAGATCGGTGCGTGGTACCTCGCGGCTCTGCGTGCATGCGAGGAGATGGCCCGCTATCTGGGTGAGGAGGAATTCGCGGCGACCTGTCGCGATCTCTTCCAGCGGGGGAGTGAGTGGATCGACCAGCATCTGTGGAACGGCGACTACTACCGGCACGAGATCCGCCCGCCGGGGTCGGAGGACGCTATCGCCCCAGGCCTGCGACTGGCCGGTATCGGGGCGAAGGATCTCGTCGAACCGGAACTGCAGATCGGCGACGGGTGTCTCGCCGACCAGCTTGTGGGGCAGAAACTCGCGCACCTGTGTGGACTCGGGCATCTACTGGACCCGGCCCACATTCGTACCACCTTCGCCAGCATCCTGCGCCACAACAGGCGCGACACCATGGCAGGTCACTTCAACCCGATGCGCAGCTATGCGTTGGGGGACGAGTCCGGTCTCGTGGTGGCGTCGTACCCGCGAGGTAACCGACCGGCGCGGCCTTTCCCGTACTTCGACGAGGTGTGGACCGGCCTGGAGTACACGGCTGCCGTCGGCATGATCTTCGAGGGGATGCGGAGCGAGGCGCTCGGCGTTGTGGAGACCGTTCGCAGTCGTTTCGACGGGCGGCGGCGGAATCCGTTCGACGAGGCCGAGTGCGGGCACCACTACGTCCGCGCGATGGCGAGTTGGGGACTGGTTCCCGCGTGGACCGGATTCGCCTACGACGGTGTCGATCGCACCCTGCGGTTCGCGGCAGCGAACGCCGAAGGCGGGTCGTCGCCGGTGCGGTGGTTCTGGTCGAACGGTGACGCCTGGGGGACCGTGGACCAGCGGCCCGGCGAGGCAGGCGTCGACGTCAACGTGCACGTGATCGAGGGCACGCTCCGCGTCCGCGAACTTTCCCTGGCGGGAGTGGGTGCGGTGGATCTCGGCGACCGCGAGGTCGGGGCGGGCGAGCAGATCGAGGCGCTGGTTCGGGCTTGATGTTGCGTGATGTGGGTGGGTACGACGGCGGCGCGTTACCAGGGCGGAGCGATTTCGTCACGGTTACGTTTCGGGTGTGGTGTCGGCGACCGTTGATCAAGGTTGTTTGCCTACGATCCCGCAGGCGCCTCCTGCAGGATCCAGAGAGGAAGACAACCCGTGCCCATCCGCATCCTTGCCCAGCAGAACGGCCAACAGGCGAAGGTTCAGCTCGTTTTGCCCGACGATATTCACGACGGTCCGGTGTCGGCTGTCGGGACGTTCAACGACTGGACGCCGGGCCGGCATCGACTCGTCCGCCGTAGCAACGGCACGCGCAGCGTCACGGTGACCGTGCCGGCGGGCCAGGAGATCCGGTTCCGGTACCTCGGATCGGGCGGCCGGTGGTTCGACGATCCCGAGGGCGAACGGGACCACGACGGGTGCATCATCCGCCTGTGACGTACAGGCGCCCGTTGGATGACCGTCACGCGGTTTCGCGGAGGCCGAGAGCGTCCGGGGTGATGTCGATATGAAACTCGACGCCGAGGCCACGCGCGAGCCGTGACAGCGTCTCCAGCGAGGGCTCGTGCTCGCCAGCCTCGAGGCGAGCAACAGCCGGTTGCGCCATGCCGAGCTGGCGACCCAGCGCCGTCTGCGACAGGCCATGATCGATCCGGTACTTGATCACGCGCATGGCGACGGCATGTGCTAACGCGGTGCGGTCGTACTCCGCCCGCACCTCCGCATCTCGCAGATCCTCGGCGCGAATCTGCTGAGCACTCCTCATCTTTGAAAGCTTCGGCATCTTCAGTCCTCCTCCACTTCTGCAAGCCTGGCAAGTGCCCGCGCAGCAGCTCGCTCGAAGCCTCGACGATCGCCCTGAGCCTCTGGCCCGATAGCGGCGATGACGAACACGTGACCGATCTGGCTGTAAAGGGCCCGCCACGAACTTCGACCAGCCCTTGGGCGCAATTCACGCAACCCGGCAAAGGCCTGCACCGCACTCGTGTGGGGGTATCCCAACCGCGGTCCGAACGCTTCGAGCTTCTCTACGGCATGGATCAATGCATTTCGCTCCACCCTCGGCATTGCCAGTCGTTCCTGCTCAGCCTCTTCTCGGTAAACGACCTGCCACATCGAACCTCCAGACTATAACACGCGTGATATAGGACGTGGATGCCCGTCCTGTTACGTTGGCCAGCATTCCGTCGACCTTGATCCGTAGGCTAGGAGCGACCACCGACAATCCGAGTCTTGAAAGCCCAGCAAAACAAGGCCATCTAGCACGTCGTCCCCAAGAGATTCGCCGATCCGCGGGGTGCCTGAGACCCTGCCGGAATGGTTGCGGACCACGAGCCCTGCGTCAGCCCGGGGCTAGTCTGGTGCCGACATGGGGCACAAATGTCGGACGAAAGGACGGGTTGACATGCGGGTCGTCGTCATCGGAGCGAGCGGGCACATCGGCTCCTACCTCGTACCCCTCCTGGTCGACGCCGGCCACGAGGTCGTCACGGTCAGTCGCGGGCAGAGCGAGCCCTACCGCCGCCGGTCGGTGTGGGAGCGGACGGAGCAGATCGTCGCCGACCGGGTTGCCGAGGACGAGGCCGGGACCTTCGGCAAGCGCATCGCCGACCTCGGCGCCGACGCCGTCATCGACCTGATCTGCTTCGAGCCGGACTCCGCCCGTCAGCTGAGCGAGGCACTCCGCGGGCGCGTCCAACATGTGTTGCACTGCGGCACGATCTGGGTGCACGGCCCGGCGATCGAGACGCCGATGACCGAGGACGTACCCCGGCGTCCGTTCGGCGACTACGGCGTGAAGAAGGCGGCGATCGAGGCGTACCTCCTCACCGAGGCGCGCACCGGCCGACTGCCGGCCACGATCCTGCATCCGGGCCACATTGTCGGGCCAGGCTGGCGGCCGATCAACCCCGCGGGTCACCTGCAACTCAGCGTGTTCGCGCAACTTGCGAACGGTGAGCCACTGGCCCTTCCCAACTTCGGCCTGGAGACGCTCCATCATGTGCACGCCGATGACGTCGCCCGGTCGTTCATGGCGGCGCTCGAACGCCGGAACGCGTCGGTGGGTGAGAGTTTCCATGTGGTCTCGCCGGCGGCGCTGACGCTGCGTGGCTATGCGGAGTCGGTCGCGTGGTGGTACGGGCAGGACGCCCGGCTGGAGTTCCTTCCGTACGAACGATGGAAGGACACCGTGGAGCCCGCCGACGCCGAGGCAACGTGGAACCACATCGCCCACAGCCCGAACTCGTCGGTGGCGAAGGCGGCCGCCCTGCTGGACTGGCGGCCGCGGTACACCTCGCTCGAGGCCGTCTACGAAGCCGTCTCGTGGTACGCGGCCAAGGGCGAGCTCCCCGCCCTCGACTGATCCACGTGGGCCGAGTGCGCCGTGTTGGTCGGGCGGAGTGTGTCGCCCCATTAGGTGCCTGGTCAGCCCGGTGGGCGGCCTGGTCAGCCTGGCGAATGGGCGCTGGCGAGGTGTCGTTGCCTGGCCCTGGTTTTCTGGCCTGGTCAGCCAGGTGAGTGGCCTGGCCCGGCGTCGGCGAGCATCCTGTGCGTGTGAGCGACCGGGCACGGCGGGGGAATGACCAGGCTCGGCGTCCCCTGACCAAAACCTGGCGCCGCTGACCGGCCCCGGCGAGCCACCGGCACCGCTAACCGGCCCGCATTTTCGACCGGCCAACCAACACACGCGAGAGCCGAAGTTGACCACGTATGCGTGATCAGTTTCGCCGTATGCCGGCAAGGGACCTAGCCTCGCATCTGTCAGTGGAGAAGGAGTTGCCATGCCTGATGCCCGCGAACACGCTGAGCTGCTTGCCGACCTCATCGGTGCCGACGCGACTCCGGACTTGCTGACCGCCCTGGTCGACACGATCGTGCCCGCCGACGAGTGGCCGTCGGCGGCCGCGTCGGGAGGCCTGGGATTCCTGCACACGATCCTCACCGCCGACCGCCGCGAGTGGCTGCCACGGATCCGCGATGCGGTCGCAGCTGTCGTCGCGGCCACCCGAGAGCTCGGGATCGGCGACTTCGTCTCCGCCGGCGAGCCTGAGCGGCTGCGGGTGCTGGACTCCCTGGCCGAGGACCGGGACTACCCCTGGTTCGCCACGCTCGTCCAGCACGGCTACTACGCCGATCCTGGCAACGGCGGCAACCTCGATGCGGTGTCGTGGCGGATGCTCGGCTGGTCACCTGACCCGCCGGGCGGGTGGCCGGCGAGCGTGCGCACGGACGAGGGCGTGAGTACGCCGGAGGTCCTCGACCGCTTGGCGGTGATCCGGCGCGACCAGCTCCGGGACCGGTACGACGCGATCGTCGTCGGGTCCGGAGCCGGGGGAGGGGTCGCGGCCTGTGCCCTGGCCGAGTCCGGGCGTACCGTCCTCGTCGTCGAGCGCGGGGAACTGCCGAGCGCCGACCACCTCGCCACAGATCACCTCCGCAACGCCAGGATCGGCGTCGGCTTCGACGATCGCACCGCACCGCCCGCGGCCGACAACCCGCGGACGCTCGAGGTCGCCGGCACCGTCATCCCACTCGTCCCGACCGACGGCCGCTGGGGTGCCAACGCGATGACCGTCGGCGGTGGAACCCGCGTCTTCGGTGCCCAGGCCTGGCGGTTCGCGCCCGAGGACTTCGCGATGGCCAGTACGTACGGCATCCCGGACGGCAGCGCCCTCGCCGACTGGCCGGTCACCTACGCCGACATGGAGCCCTGGTACGACCGCGCCGAGTGGGAGATCGGCGTCGGTGGAAGCGCGGAGGGTGACACGTCAGGTGCGTGGCGGGCCCGCGACTACCCGATGCCTCCGGTGCCGTCCACCAGGCCCGCGGAGGTACTCGCGCACGGGGCGAAACGGCTCGGGATCAGCACCCTCGCCGTCCCGCTGTTGATCAACTCCCAGCCCTACAACGGCCGGAACGCCTGCGCGGGATGCGGCCAATGCGTGGGTTTCGCCTGCCGGGTCGAGGCGAAGAACGGTGCGCACAACACCGTCCTCGCACGGGCGCTCGCGACAGGACGCGCCAGCCTGCTCACCGGGACCCGGGTCGAGCGCCTGGTCACCGACGCGAAGGGTCGCGTGACGGCCGTCGCCCTGGTGGGAGCCACGAACGGTGCCATCTGGCGCCACGAGGTCGCCGCCGGCGAGTTCGTCGTCTCGGCCGGCGCCATCGAGTCCGCGCGGCTGCTGCTGAACAGCACGAGCACCCAGGAACCTGACGGTCTCGGCAACAACACCGACCAGGTGGGCCGGCACCTGCAGGGCCACGTCTACGTGGGCGCGACCGGGTTCTTCCCCGACCCGGTGAACGACGGGCTCGGGCCGGGTCCCGCCATCGCCACCAACGACTACCGGCACCACAACCCCGGCATCGTCGGCGGTGGCATGCTCGCCAACGAGTTCGTGCCCACGCCGGTGAGCACCCACGGGAACCTGCGCGGAGCCGGAGTCCTACCGCTGCACGGCCGCGAGGCGAAGCGACTGATGCGTCACTACCTTCCGCGCGCACAGCGGTTGGCCGGCCCGATCCAGGAGGTCACGACGGCCGGTGCGCGGGTACGCCTCGACCCGGACGTCAAGGACCGCCTCGGTATTCCGGTGGCCCGCCTGTCCGGCTCCCTCCACCCGGAGGACCTGCGTGCACACGAGTTCCTGACCAGTCGCGCCGCCGAGTGGCTCGACGCCAGCGGCGCCACGGTGGCGCAGGGGATGGGTCGCCGGCGTACCGTCCACGGCGGGCCGAGCTCTGGACAGCATCAGGCCGGAACCGCGCGGATGGGGACCGACCCGGCCAGCTCGGTGACCGACCCGTGGGGACGCGTCTGGGGCCACGACAACGTGCGCGTTGCCGACGGCTCGCTGCACGTCACGAACGGTGGCGTGAACCCGGTTCTGACCATCTTCGCCAACGCGATGCGGGTCATGGACCACATGGTGAGGTGACCGGTCTGTCGGACCGGAGTCCGAAAGTTTTCGGTCGATTTCCCTCCTCGTCCCGTGGCCGGGACCGTAGCGATGAGTCGTGTCTGCCAGGCGTGAACTCGCTGGCCGGTCGCGGAAGGAGCATCTTGACGCGCGAGCGTCACGCGAACTACCGTCCCCAGCACTCAATCGCAACTTTCGGCCGGGATTCGAAAGACGCCGCACCACAGGTCCCGAGTCAACCGTGCGTCGGCAGCTGATCCAGGGAGAGCGATGAAGACCCGGGAGCTGGGATCGACCGGCCTGGCCGTGACGCCACTCTGCGTCGGTACGAGTCCGCTCGCCAGCATGCCCAACCTCTACGGGTACGAAGTGGAGACCGACCGCGCGGTCGCGACGATGCGGCATGTCTTCGAGGGACCGATGAACTTCGTCGACACCTCCAACGGCTACGGCAACGGTTCGAGCGAGAGCCGGATCGGCACGGCCCTCCGCGAGATCGGCGGCCTACCGGACGGGTTCGTCCTCGCCACCAAGGTCGATCCCGACCCAGCGACCGGAGACTTCTCCGGCAAGCGGGTTCGCATCTCGGTCGAGGAGAGTCTCCAACGCCTGGGCGTCGACCACCTGCAACTCCTCCACCTGCACGATCCGGAGCGGATCTCCTTCAGCGAGGCGACGGCCCCCGGCGGGGCCGTCGAGGCACTGGTCGCGTTGCGGGACGAGGGTGTCGTCGACCACCTCGGTGTCGCCGGCGGACCGATCGACGAGATGCGCCGCTACGTCGGTACGGGTGTCTTCGAGGTCGTTCTCACCCACAACCGTTACACCCTGCTGGACCGGTCGGCCGGCCCGCTGCTCGACGACGCGGCCGCGCGCGGGGTCGCGGTCCTGAACGGCGCCCCCTACGCGGGCGGCATGCTGGTCAAGGGCCCGAAGGCGCAACCGAAGTACGGCTACCGCCCGGGCGGCGCGGACCTCCTCTCTCGGGTCGCCGCAATGGAACGCGCCTGCTCCGCGCACGAGGTCCCGCTCGCCGCCGCCGCACTGCAGTTCTCGATGCGGGAGAGCCGGATCGCGTCGACCGTCGTCGGCATCTCGGCGCCCGAACGCGTCGAGCAGACCCTCGAGCTCGCCCGGTGGCCGGTCCCTGACGTGTTGTGGACCGAGTTGGAAGGGCTCGTCCCGGCGGCCGAGACCTGGTGGGGGTGACCTGGTGAGTCCCGCAACCGCGGCGCGCTACGGCATCGTCGGGAGTGGTTGGCGTTCGACGTTCTTCCTACGCCTGGCGCGGCTGATGCCCGAGCGGTTCCAGGTGACCGGTGTGGTGACGCGGACCGCCGAACGTGGCGCCGAGGTCGAGGCCGAGTGGGGCGTACGCACCATTCGTACGATCGCGGACCTGGTGGCGGCCGACCGGCCGGACTTCGTGATCGTGTCGGTCCCGTGGGCCGCGACGCCGCAGGCGACCAGGGACCTGGTGGCGCTCGACATGCCGGTGCTGGCCGAGACCCCGCCAGCACCGGACCTGGACGGTTTGCGGGACCTGTGGGCGGCGGTCGGCACGACCGGCCTGGTCCAGGTGGCCGAGCAGTACATCTCCTATCCCGGCCACGCCGCTCGACTCGCCCTGGTACGCGACGGTGTGATCGGCAGGGCCACGTCGGCGCACGTCTCCTCGACCCACCTCTACCACGCGGTGTCGATGATCCGACACCTGCTCGGCGTTGGCTTCGCGCCGGTCACCGTCTCGGCGCAGGCGTTCTCAGCTCCCCTGGTCAATCCGCTGACGCCCGCCGGGTGGACCGGTGACAGCACCCCGCAGGACCTCGCCACCACGCTCGCGACGCTCGACTTCGGCGGGTCCGTCGGGCTCTACGACTTCACCGAGAACCAGTGGTGGAATCCCCTGCGCAGCAGGCGAATCGTGGTCCGCGGATCACACGGCGAGATCGTCGACGACCGCGTCGTACGCATGGCCGACCCGACGACGCCCGTCGAGTCCTTCCTCGTCCGCCGGCAGTCCGGGATCGACCTCAACCTCGAGGGCTTCGACCTCGACCACGTGAGCTTTGAGGGAAGGGTCGTCTACCGCAACGCCTTCCAGGGTGCGCGGTTGGCTGACGACGAGATCGCCGTCGCCTCCCTGCTCGAACAGACGGCGCAGTGGTGCCGCGACGAGGCGCCGCCGCCCTATCCGCTCGCCGAGGCCTGCCAGGACCACCTGATCAGCCTGGCGATCGGCGAGTCCGTGCGGACGAAGGACTCCGTCACGACCAGCCAGGAGGCGTGGGCGCGATGAAGGCAGCGGTGTTCTACGAACCAGGCCGGCCGTTGGCCATCGAGGACGTCACGCTCGATGCCCCCCGGGAGCGCGAAGTGCTGGTCCGGGTCGAGGCGGCGGGTGTCTGTCACACGGACCTGCACTACATGACCGGGGACCTCGCCTGTCCCACACCCGCCGTACCCGGTCACGAGGGTGCCGGCATCGTCGAGGAGGTCGGACCCGGCGTCACCACCGTCAGCCCGGGCGACGCGGTCGTCCTGATGTGGCGCCCCCGCTGCGGCAGGTGCAGGTTCTGCGCTGAGGGGCGTCCCGCGCTGTGCGAGTCCGCGAAGATCCAGAAGGCGACCGGTGGACTGCTCGACGGCACGACCCGGCTCCGCCTCGACTCCGGCCAGGAGGTGAAACACCTGCTCGGAGTGTCCTGCTTCGCCGAACGCTGCGTCGTCGCCGAGCAGTCGGTCATCCGCGTCCCCACCGACATCCCGTTCCGGATCGCCGCGCTGGTCGGCTGCGCGGTCATCACCGGCATGGGCGCCGTGCTCAACGTGGTGGGCAACGCCGCGGGAGCGAGCGTGCTGGTGCTGGGCGCGGGCGGTGTCGGGCTCTCCAGCGTGATCGGCGCGAAGCTCGCCGGCGCGCACCCGCTCATCGTCGCCGACGTCGTGCCGGACAAGCTGGCGCTCGCGACCCGCTTCGGAGCGACCCACACGATCGACGTGAGTACGACCGACCTGGTCCCCGCCGTCCACGACATCTGCCCCGGCGGCGTCGACTGGGCGCTGGAGGCGATCGGCCGTACGCAGACGATCGAAGAGGCGCTGTCCTGCCTGCGTACCGGCGGATCGGTCGTCGCGATCGGACTCGGCAAGGTCGGCGCGACGTTCCAGGTGCCGCTCAACGAGCTTGTCCAGCAGGAGAAACGGGTCATCGGCAGTCTCTACGGCTCGGCCAACACGCTGACCGACATCCCCAAGCTGCTCGCGCTCTACCAGGCGGGGCGGCTTCCGTTGGAGGACCTGCTCGGCAAGGCGTACCCCCTGACCGGTGTCAACGACGCCTACCGCGCGCTCGTCGATGGAGCGGTCGGGCGCGCGGTGATCCTGCCGAAGAGCTGATCCTGCAGAAAGGGCGAGTCTGCTGAGAGGCCGGACCTGCAGAAAGGAAGTGGTGCCCGTGCCAGCTGAGTACGCCAGGTACCCCAGCCTGCGCGACCGGGCGGTCTTCGTCACCGGCGGTGCCACTGGCATCGGCGCCGAACTGGTCTCACAGTTCGCCGCACAGGGTGCGAAAGTGGCGTTTGTCGACATCGATGGCGACGCGGGCGCCGCGCTCGCGAAGCAGGTCGCGGTTCAGGGTTCGCCCGCTCCCCGCTTCGAGGTCTGCGACATCCGCGACATCGACGCGCTGCAGGGATGCATCGCCGACGCGGCGCAGGAGATCGGTCCGATCCGTGTGCTCGTCAACAACGCGGCCAACGACGATCGCCACGCGGTCGACGAGGTGACCCCTGAGTACTGGGACGACAAGATGGCCGTCAACCTTCGCCCGCACTTCTTCACCATGCAGGCGGTTGCGCCGATGATGCGTGCGGCCGGTGGGGGCTCGATCGTCAACTTCGGCTCCATCACCTGGCGCGGCGGGTTCGGCGGGCTTCCTGCGTACGCCACGGCGAAGGCCGCCATCGAGGGGCTCACGCGTGCGATGGCCCGCGACCTCGGCCCGGACGGCATCCGGGTCAACGCCGTGGTGCCGGGCTGGATCATGACCGAACGCCAGGTGAGGACCTGGATCACACCCGAGGCCGAGGAACGGATCGCGCTATCCCAGTGCCTGAAGGAGAAGTTGGTACCGGCCGACGTCGCCCGCCTCGTCCTGTGGCTCGCGGCCGACGACAGCCGGATGTGTACGAATCAGATGTGGGTGATTGACGGTGGCTGGATCTAACGGTACGGACGAGCGGTCGAACACCGTTCAGGCAATGGGGACCCCTGGGACGATGGGGCCGCCGGCCCCGAAGGCGATGGTCACGATCGCCAAGATCGCCCGCGAGGCGGGAGTTTCGGTGTCCACGGTGAGCAAGGTGCTCAACGGCCGCGAGGACGTCGCACCGTCCACGCGCGCCCGGATCCAGGGACTGCTCACCGAGTCCGGCTATCGCCGGCGTGGCGCGGGACCGCGCCAGCGGGTCGGCCTGGTCGACTTCGTCATCACCGAGCTCGCCTCGCCGTGGGCCTGTGAGGTCCTGCGTGGAGCGGAGCAGGAGGCGCACCGGGGCGGCGCCGGGCTGGTCATCACCGCGACGCACAACCGCAACGCTGACGCGCGTCCGTGGTTGCAGACCCTTGCCGCACGCCGCTCTGACGGCGTGGTGTTGGTGGTGTCCCGGCTGCCGGCCGCAGCAGCCGAACGACTGGCGGCGATGCACACACCGTTCGTCCTCGTGGATCCGGTAGGTGGTTTCGACCCGGCGATCCCGAGCGTCGGTGCGACCAACTGGGCCGGTGGGCTGGCCGCCACCGAGCACCTGGTCGAACTCGGCCACCGGCGGATCGGCATCGTCACCGGCCCTCCGGAGCTGCTGTGCAGTCAAGAACGCCTTGACGGCTACCGGGCCGCGTTGCGGCGTGCCGGTATCGGGATCGACGAGTCGCTGGTGCGGTTCGGGAACTTCTTCGCCGACGGTGGTCGTCGAGGCGTCGCTCAGCTGCTCGACCTGGACGACCCGCCCACCGCCATCTTCGCCGGCAACGACGTCCAGGCGAGCGGGGTCTACGCCGAGGCGTACCACCGCGGGCTGCGCATTCCCGACGATCTCAGCGTCGTGGGCTTCGACGACGTGGAACTCTGCGAGGTACTGTGGCCGCCGCTCACCACAGTCCGGCAGCCGCTGTCGGAGATGGCCCAGCTCGCCACCCGGACGGTCCTGGAGAAGGCCGAGCGTGACGCCGAACATCCGATCCGGATCGAGCTCGCCACCAGCCTCGTTGTCCGAGAAAGCACCGCGTCCCCGCGCTGACGTCGCCGGCCGTCACGGGTACCCAGGCAGGCTCCACGGAGGCGCGCCGCCGGGCGAGGCGGCACATGCGCCAGCCGCGGGGGCCCGCGCATGCGCCCTGCGGGAGCCGCACATGACCGCGCGCAACTGCAAATGCCTCCCGCGGGAGCGGCAAATGACCACGCTGAGCATGCCTGTGGTACCGCAACAGGTGTCGACACCAGTCCCGGGATCCGTATGCATGCTCAGCGTGGTCATTTGCCGCTCCGCCCAGCCGGCGGTCGCAACCCAGATCAGCTGCGAGCGAGGAAGACGCCCCACACGAGGTGGCCCTCACGTCCGCCGGTCACCCAGTGCTGGAGCCCGACCTTCATGTTGTCGAGATAGTCCTGGCTGATCTGGCTCGCCAGCTCCGGCTCCTGCCGCGTGGTCTCGTCGAGTACCCGCTGGTAGTGCGCGGCGAGCTGCGGGGTCAGGTCGTCGAACTCCACCGAGGCCAACCCGAGGCGAGCGAGCTCGCGGCGGTAGTAGGCCGGCGTGCCCATCGTGTCGAGCTTCAGCCGCTTCAGGATCGGGAGGAGCGCCTCCCGTGGGCACCCGTCCGACGCCATCGGGTCAGTGAAGATCAGTTGGCCGCCCGGGCGGAGGACCCGCGCCGCCTCCTCCAGGACACGGGAACGGTCACCGCTGTGCAGCATCGCGTCCTGTGACCACACGACGTCGAACCGGTTGTCCTCGAACGGAAGGTCCTCGAACGACCCGTCGACGACCTCGATCTGCTGGTCGAGATGCTGGTCGACGTTCAGCTCGCGGTTGCGGGAGTTCTCCACCTCGCTGAGGTTGAGGCAGGTGACGTGGCAGCCATGCTTCGCCGCCAGCTGCCGCGCGGCACCGCCGAAGCCCGATCCCAGGTCGAGCACCCGGGTACCCGGCGGGAGGTCGAGCTTGTCGGCAAGATAGTCGACCGTGCGCCTGCTGGCCGCCGCGATATCGGTGGTCGCGTCGTCATAGAGTCCGACGTGAATGTCCTCGCCGCCCCAGATCGCCGCGTAGAACGTGTCGGCGTCAGCGGAGTTGTAGTAGTCACGTGCGGTGTGGACCGCTGAGGAATAGGTCTCAGTCATCTCATCTCCCGCGCGATAGGACTTCTCCGCCACATGGATGAAGAAATCCGGCTCACTTTCCGGGTGAGTGTCCTGGAAATCCGCATAGGTATCGACCCGCTGGAATCCCACGTCACGCATCAACCGACGCATGTAGTCCTTGCGCAGCGGATACATGTTGAGGTGGTACTGCGAGTCGTCGGGGAATGTGTAGCGGAACCGGGCGAGACCGTCGTCGACGTGTTCGGGCTCGGCCGAAACTTCCTCGCCGCAGTAGTAGTACGTGTGCCGATTCGAGTAGGCGCCGTCTAACAGTGCGTCATAGTTCCGCTGGTCGATGATGAGCACGCCGTCATGCTTGAGCATCGCGTAGAACTCGGCGAGGGCCTTGCGTCGGTCGCGCTCGGAGAACAGGTGCGTGAACGAGTTGCCGAGGCAGACGATCGCGTCGTACTCCCCGTGCACGTCGCGGTTGAGCCACCGCCAGTCGGCGTGAACGACGCGCAGGATGTGGCCGCCACGCTCCCGTGCGTTCTCGAACGCCTTCGCCAGCATGTGCGGGCTGCCGTCGGCGCTCACGGTCTCGAAGCCTTCTTCCAGCAGGCGTACCGAGTGGAAGCCGGTGCCAGTGGCGACGTCGAGGACGGTGCGCACGTTGCGGGCCTTCAACTGATCGATGAAGAACCGACCTTCACTCAGCGCACGCTTCTTCCAGTCGATCAGCTCGTCCCACTTCTCGACGAAGCTGGTGACGTACTCCTGCGTGTAGTGGTCGGTGTCGCGCACCTCGATCGGGTTGTCGCCGAATTCCTGCTGGCCTTCTTCGTCATGACTCGCAGACCCGTTCGCCTGGTCAGGCAAAGGCGTGTGTGTGTCGGTGGCTGATCGGGCAGGGTCCTGGACCTTTCGCGCCACAGCATGCACTCCCAGGTGCTCGAGATCGTCAGCTTTCGGCCGGATTCGGACCCATGTTCAAAATGGGTCTCGCATGGCTGTCGCGCTTCGGGAAATATCCCGCCATCGGCCCGGCGTCGTTGCCGGGCCGCGGGCGCCACAGCGAATTGTGCCAACCGCGGCCTGCGGGACCAAAGCTAAGCGACGTGGGTCCAACTTATCAACACATGTCCGGAGTGGTCTATTGACTGTCTGTTGCATCGTACAGAACCGTACAGACAAGCGGCGGAATCCCCTTGTGGGGTAGGGGATTCCGCGTCTTCGCTGCCTTGAAGGAATCTGTCCGGATATGGCATTGCATGATTTTCGGGATGTTCACCTTCCACCCGTTGAGGGTGCCTCTGTGGTGTCCGCCGGAGTTCGGGTAAAGTGCTGGAGCCGTTTCGGCGGGCCGGATCCTGGTCGCCCCCGTGGCGGCACCAGTCCATGGGGGCGCACGTGAGCAGATCCGACGCACTGGAGCGAGGTCGTGCGGCCTACGACCGGCACGCGTGGTCCGAGGCGCACCTGGCTCTGACCGCGGCCGACGGCGAGGCGCCCCTCGGTCCGGACGACCTGGAACGCCTGGCGATCGCGGGCTACCTGATCGGTGGCGACGGTGACGGAGAGTCATGGGCGCGTGCGCACCGCGGATATGTCGACGACGCTCGCCCGGAGGACGCGGCGCGCTGCGGGTTCTGGCTCGGCTTCTTCCTCCTCCAGCGCGGTGACTTCGCCCGCGGCAGCGGGTGGCTCGCCCGGTCCCAGCGCCTCGTCGACGAGGCCAACCGCGAGTGCGCTGTGCAGGGCTACCTCCTCGTGCCCGCGGCGCTGCGGAGCCTTGACGAGGGCGACGCGGCACATGCGTACGACCTCTTCCGGCGGGCGGCCGAGATCGCCGAGCGATGCGGCGACGTAGATCTGCTGGCCATCGGTCGGCTCGGCCGCGGGCAGGCGCTCATCGGACTCGGCGACCCGGTTGCGGGTGTCGCGCTGCTCGACGAGGTGATGGTCGCGGTCACGTCCGGCGAGGTGGGGCCGATGGTCGTCGGGGTCGTCTACTGCGCGGTGATCGAGGCCTGCCAGGAGATCTTCGACCTGCCGCGGGCGCGGGAGTGGACGGCCGCGCTGACCCGCTGGTGCGAGTCGCAGCCTGACCTGGTGCCCTACCGCGGGCAGTGCCTGGTGCACCGAGCCGAGATCATGCAGGTCAACGGTGCCTGGCCGGACGCCATCGACGAGGTACGCCAGGCCTGCGACCGGTTCCTGGTTCCCCACGGCCACCCTGCCGCCGGGGCGGCGTACTACCAGCGGGCGGAGCTGCACCGGCTGCGCGGCGAGTACGGCCTCGCCGAGGAGGCGTACCGGCAGGCGAACCACTGGGGTCGCCCGCCGCAGCCGGGGCTGGCGCAGCTACGGCTCGCCCAGGGCCGTGCCGGCGCGGCCGCCGCCGCGATCAGCCGTGCCATCGAGGCGGAGCGTGAACGCGTGCGCCGCCCGCGCCTCCTCGCGGCGTACGTCGAGATCATGCTGGCGATCGACGACATCGACGCGGCCCGGGAAGGGGCGGCCGAGCTGACCACGCTGGCAGGCGACGTCGCCGCACCATTCCTGCGCGCCACGGCCGCGCAGGCCGAGGGTGCCGCCGCCCTCGCCGGAGGCGACGCCGAGGCAGCCCTGGCCGCGCTCCGGCCAGCGCTGCGGACCTGGCACCAGGTCGACGCGCCGTACGACGTCGCCCGCGCCCGGGTGCTCGTCGGCCTCGCCTGCCGCCAACTCGGCGACGAGGACACCGCGGAGCTGGAGCTCGACGCCGCCCGCGCGGTCTTCGAGGACCTCGGCGCCGCCCCGGACCTCGAGCGGGTCCGGGCGCTGAGCGAGCCTCCTCAGGGTCCCGAAGGGGAGACGCCGCCGGTCGGCCGCCCGGAGGCCGCGGGCGGGCTGACGGCTCGCGAGCTGGAGGTCCTGAGGCTGGTGGCGTCCGGCCGAACCAACCGTGCCATCGCGCAGGAGCTCGTCCTCAGCGAGAAGACGGTGGCCCGCCACCTCAGCAACATCTTCGGCAAGCTGCGCCTGTCGTCGCGCTCGGCGGCCACGGCTTACGCCTACGAGCACGACCTGGTGTAACGCCTCAGCGCTTCCGCCTTCCACCGAGGCGTACGCAGGAATACCCACGTCCGGCGCCATCCCCTCCCCGCCAAGCCGTTGACCTGCGAGGTTCTGCCGATGCGGGACGACCCTCCCGCCTCCTAGCGTGCCGATAGGCGCACCGTGGGCGTGCGTACGGATCAAGGAGCTACGTGATGACCAGCGGGAACGACACCACCGGCCGGACCGCCACCAGCGGCGGCGACCCGCCGGCCGAGGCTCGGAAGCGGCTTCTCGCGGGGATCGGCGTCGTCGAGCGACGACTGGACCTGGGCGACATCTCCACCGCCGTCCTGGAAGGCGGCGAAGGTCCACCGGTCGTCCTGCTGCACGGCCCTGGCGGGAATGCCACGCACTGGCACCGGGTGCTCCCCGACCTCGTGGCCAACCGTCGCGTCATCGCGCCGGACCTGCCCGGCCAGGGTGCCACCGAGGTAACCGGCGCGCCGTTGGACGCCGACCGGGTGCTCGACTGGCTCCTCGACCTGATCGACCGGACCTGCGCGTCGCCGCCCACGCTCGTGGGGTTCGCGCTGGGCGGTGCGATCGCCGCACGGTTCGCCGCCGACCACCGCAGTCGAAACCGCACAGACAGCAGCACAGGAAGCAAAGGAAACGCAGGAAGCGCAGACACCGGCGGCAGCGGCTCCGATTCCCGGCTCGACCGTCTCGTCCTCGTCGACGCGCTGGGCCTCGTACCGTTCGATCCGGCGCCCGACTTCGGCGTCGCTCTGAACGACTTCCTCAGCCAACCCACACCTGGCTCCCACGACCGGCTGTGGCAGCACTGTGCGCTCGACCTCGACACGCTCCAGAGCCGGCTGGGCGGGCACTGGGACGACTTCCGGGCGTACAACGTCGACCGCGCGCAGACGCCGAGCGTGCAGTCGAGCCTCCGCGCGCTCATGGCGGCGTTCGGTGGACCGGCGATCCCGGCCGAGGACCTGGCGCGGATCAGTGTCCCGACGACCCTCGTCTGGGGTCGCCAGGACCTCGCGACGCCGCTCCACGTCGCCCAGGCAGTGAGCGAACGGTACGGCTGGCCGCTGCACGTCATCGAGGACTGCGGCGACGACCCGGCGGTCGAGGCGCCCGAGAAGTTCCTCGGGGCGCTCCGTTCCGCACTTTCTGCCCAGAGCGTCGTCAGGAGCGCGTCATGAACCGGCCGTCCGTTCGTACGCAGGAAACCGTCGACACCTTGGTGATCGGGGCCGGACAGGCGGGACTCGCCACGAGCTACTGGCTCACCCAGGCCAGTGTCCCGCACCTGCTCGTCGAGAGTCGGGACACGCTGGGCGGTGCCTGGCACGATCGCTGGGACAGTTTCTGTCTCGTCGCGCCCAACTTCACGCTGGTCCTGCCCGGCATGCCGTACGACGGCCCCGATCCTGACGCCTTCATGCCGCGCGCGGGGGTGGTGGACTACCTCCGGAAGTACGCGGCGTCGTTCCACGCGCCCGTCCGCTTCCGCACCTCCGTACGCCGACTTGCCGCCGTCGACGGCGGGCTCGTGGCGGAGACCGACGACACGACGTTCCTCGCGCGCAACGTCGTTCTCGCCACCGGCGCCTACCCGGTGCCGAAGGTTCCACCGGTCGCCGGGCAGCTCGCACCGCACCTCCTGCAGATCCACTCCCAGGACTACCGCCGGCCGTCGCAGCTCGCCGACGGTGGAGTGCTCGTGGTCGGCACCGGACAGTCGGGTACGCAGATCGCGGAGGAGTTGCACGACGCCGGTCGCGAGGTGCTCCTTGCCGTCTCGACCTGTCCCAGCGCTCCGCGCCGCTACCGGGGACATGACGTCGTCTGGTGGCTGATGCAGACGTTCCTGCACGGCGCCGAGGTGGGTGTGCCGTTCCCGACCGTCGCCGACCTGCCCTCGCCGGCGGCGAGATTCGGCTGCGACCCGCACCTGTCCGGGAAGGACGGCGGGCACGACATCAGCCTGCGGCAGTTCGCCCGGCAGGGGATCCGGTTGTACGGACGGCTGGAGCGGGCGTCCGGTGCGGCGGTCGGGTTCTCGGCCGACCTTGCCGAGCGGCTCGTCCTCGCCGAGACCGGTTTCGACAAGGAGTTCCGGCCACTGTTCGACGCCTACATCGACGCCGCCGGCATCGACGCACCACCGGACGACCGTCCGCCGTACGACGACTTCACGCCGGAGACCGTGACCGAGCTCGACCTCGACGCCGCTGGCGTCACCACCGTGGTGTGGGCCACGGGTTACCAGCTCGACTTCAGCTGGGTCGACCTCCCGATCCTCGACGAATGGAGCTATCCGCGGCACGAGCGAGGCGTCACGATCCATCCGGGGCTCTACGCGGTCGGGCTGCCGTGGCTGCATTCCGAGCCGTCGTCGGTGTTGGCCGGCGTCGGTGACGACGCCGCCCACATCGTCGACCACCTCGTGGCGCGGAACGCCGGACGGTGAGCGGAACCTCCACACGGGCGGGGCTCGGTA
Source organism: Actinopolymorpha sp. B9G3 (assembly GCF_040120725.1). NCBI lineage: Bacteria > Bacillati > Actinomycetota > Actinomycetes > Propionibacteriales > Actinopolymorphaceae > Actinopolymorpha > Actinopolymorpha sp. B9G3. Next base: position 77,982 of record NZ_JBEEAB010000004.1, read on the forward strand.
ACCGCAGTCATGGTGACCGTCGTCGCCGCCATCTCCCGAGCCGGCGCCGGGACATGCGTACTCTCATCGCTCCGGCCTCTGGATCGGTGTGGCCGCGACCGTGACCAGGCGGCGTCCCGCGGTGTCGATCACCTGGAGTTCGGCGAGCTCGGCGGCGCGGAACTCGCTCATGCCCTCGACGTCGAGCCCGTCGTCGTAGGTCACCCGCCACGACGCCACGGTCTCGGTCCGGCCGTCGTGTGCCTTGGCGACCAGGCGGCACGAGGTGAGCGGTGGGAGGCCATGCAGGGTCATGTCGATCCGGGTGCCCCAGGGCTCGTCGCGGACGCTGGTGGTGGCGGTGACGCCGTACGCCGAGCTGCCGGCCACCAGTGGGGTGTGGTCCGGTGTCAGCAGCTCGCCACGCGCCACCGCCACCCCGACGACGGAACCGCCGAGCGCAACCGCCGCGGCGATGCCCAGGGCAACGCGGCGGCGCCGCCAGCGGACGCCCCTCACCTTGGCGGCCTGGTCGGTGCGTTCGGTCGCGATCGCGGCGAGGATGCGGTCGAGCAGGTCGTCGACCGCTTCGCTCTCCTGGCTCATGTCGATGACGCCGGCGTCGCCGACCTCGGCGTCGCTGACCTCGGCGTCGACGATGCCGGCGGACCGCGCGGTCGCGAGCATCGCGGCGACCTCGGCGAGGTCGGACAGCTCGGCGCGGCAATGCGCGCAGGACGCGAGGTGGCGTTCGATCGCACGACGCTCCGGATCGTCGACGCCGAGGGCGTAGGCCCCCAGCCGGGGCGCGTGGGTGCAGCTCACGGTGCGGTCACCCCCCGTTCCTCCAGTGCCAGACGTAACGCCCGGAGGGCGTAGTAGGAGCGGGATCGGACTGTTCCGGCCGGTATGCGCAGGGCAGCCGCCGCGTCGGCCACTGACCTGTCCCGAAAGTAGAGCTCGACGATGACCTCACGGTGCGCTGGTGTGAGCGCTCTCAGCGCATCCGCGACCTGCCAGGCGAGCAGTGCCCGGTCGATGTCATCGGGACCCTCACGCTGGGCGAGGCCCTCGAACGGCGGCTCGCCCGGCAGCTCGGCCGGAACCTCACGGGGACGCCGCGTGGCGGCTCGGTGGCCGTCGACGACGAGGTTGCGAGCGACCCGGAACAGCCACGGCCGAGCGGTATCGGTCGTGAGCTTCCCCGAGTGCCGCCAGGCGCGGAGCAGGGTCTCCTGCACGATGTCCTCGGCCTTGCGAAGATCGCCGCCGACCAGGGCGCGGACGTAGCCGAGCAGGTGCTCGCCGTGTTCGGCGTAGAGGGCCCGGACCAGAGCCTCCTCCCGCGCCGCGAACTTCGTCATGCTGCTCACTACGTCGCCCGGTGATGCAGCGTTCAACTGATCGCCCTGTACGGACGGCTATGGCGATCCGGCCGCCCGGGGGTGTCAGAGACGGTGCTCAGAACCGCAGGTGGTCGGAGAAGATCGCCGCCGTCAGCCGTGGTCCGCGACGCCGGACGTGGGTTCGCCACTGCCCGCGGCCCCGGCTTCAGCCCCCCGCTGGTCCGCCATGGCGCGCACCTGAGGTGCGAGCGGTCGTGGGCGCAGCCGGTGATCGAGTTGGTGAACGACACTCGCCAGCTGGGTGGCCGCGTTCTCGACCGCCCAGTGCGCCCGGTCGCGTTCCGCGATGGTCACTGCGAGGGCGAGTGCGGTCAGCGCGGACGACGCGTCCAGGGCCTGGATGGTGAGGAGATTGGTGAACTCGTCGCCACCGGCGAACGGCCCGAAACCACCGACGGCGCCGTGGGACACGACGATCGTGGTGATCAAGGCGGCCGCGCTGGCGCCCGCGAGCTGGAAGCGGACGGCCGCCCAGATGAGGACGGGAAACACCAGGAACAACAGTTCGGTGGAACTATGCACCGCGGCCAGTGTCACCAGCGCGGCCACTGCCAGCATCGTGAAAGCCTCCGCGGCCCGGCGAAGTCGGAGCTGTCGTGGCCATCTCAGTCGACTCACGACGAGGATGAAGGGTGTGATGACGAGGACGCTTACCGCGGTGCTCGTCCAGTCCAGGAACCATTCGGTGAGAAAGGTCTCCGGTGGCAGCGCACCGGTGATATAGAGAGTCCCGGCCGAGATCGCCGAACTCACCAACGTTCCCAGGATCGCGCCCAGAAATACCAGGGCGAGCAGATCTCGTAGCCGGTCCAATCCGTTCTGGAAATGTGCCATGCGGAGCAGGAGGACCGCGAGGACGACCCCGAGGGTCGCCGCCAGACAGATCACGGCGGACACCAACGGTGGATGGTCGAGAACGATGAGGTTGACGAGGAATGAACCGAGCGCGACGCTCGGCCACATCCGAGGACCAAACAACAGCAGCGCGGCAAGGGCGACACCGGTCGGTGGCCACATGGTGCGCAGGGTTCCCGAGCCGAACTCCTGCAGAACGCCGAGCAGCGCGGTTCCGAGATAGACCCCGGCGAGCGCCACCATCACGAGAACCGTGACCAGATGTGTGCGGATCGCTCGTTGGCTTACCACGACGATTAACTGTACGCCAGCTTCTTGTGGGCTCTGCTTTCTCCAAAGCCGCCACAAAGGGACATGTGAACCATCTGCGCATTTACCCAGATGCCAGCTTTCGGTGTCTCGGAACATTCGTACCGAGACAATGGCAGCCGGTGCGGACGGAGAACTGGAAATGCGCCGCGTAGACATGCTGCGGGCGGCATGGTGGCGGTATGGACTGGTGGAACGCTCTCGACCCGGGCGTCCAGCGTGGCATCGGAATCGCCGCCCTCGCGCTCGCTGTCGTGATCATCATGCTGATCGTGCAACTGATCGCCTCGTGGCGGAGCAACAAGAGTGCCCTGAAACTTTTCGAACGACAGGCAGTCGAGCAACGCAACAACTGGCAGGCGTGGTCGGAGGAGCGGCAGCGGCGCAGATTGCTGGCTGAACGGCAGGAGGCATATGCCCGGTTCATGAGCCTCGCGAGCGAGTACGAACGGGTGGTCACCGATCTGCGTGCCCCGCGGCCGGATGCCAGGAACGTCGCCGCCCCGGGCGACTCACGCCATGCACGCAATGACCACGCACAGGCGGATCTGGATGCCACCGACCAGATGGCGGTCACGACCGCACTGGCGACCAGCGCGGCGAATGAGGTGACCGCCCGGCAGGCACAGCTCCGAGAAGACCTTTCCCAGGCGCGCGAGGTCGTACGCCTGCTCGCGCCGTCCGACGTCAGGTTCGCGGCGGACCGGTGGTTCATCGATCTCGTCCGTGACGACCCGGCGGGCGTGCAACGCGCCAAGAACGACTTTCTCACCCATGCTCGCGCCGACATCGGCTCGGACAGGCCCGCGCCGCCGCCGGGACGCGACAACGCCAAGCGGCGTTGAGATCAGTCCGAGGCTGCTCCTCGGCGCATCGGGGTCCTGTTCGTCATAGCGCGCGGCTCCCGCGAGCATCGCCTCGTCCGTCCCGGCGGCGCGCATCCGCGCGAGGCTTACGACTACTCTCCTGCCGGACGGGAGGTGGTTGTCATGACAAGCCGATCCACGTACCTCCAGCTGGCCGACCAGCTGGCGCGGGAGCTGCGCGACGTACCGTCCGGCACGAGGGTGGCCTCGGAGCACGAACTCGTCGCCAGCCAGGGCGTCAGTCGCCTCACCGCCCGCGCCGCCCTGCAGGAACTGGAGCATCGGTACCTGGTCCAGCGGATCCGCGGGTCGGGCACCTTCGTGCGGCGGCGCATCGACTACGTGATCAGCAAGGACCTGCCGCCGAGCTTCGCCGCGACCGTCGTCGCGGCCGGTGCGACGCCTGGCACCAAGCTGCTCGGCGTGCGCAGGCGGGCACCTCGGCCCGAGCATCCGTACGAGCCCGAGGTCGCCGCCGGTGGGGAACTCGTGGAGGTCCGCCGGCTCAACCTGGTCGACGGGGTCGTGGCCGGAGTGTGGACGACCGTGCTGCCCGGCAACCGGCTGGCCGGTATCGAGGAGCGGCTGGCCGACGACGTGTCGCTCTACACCTTGCTGTCCCAGGCGTACGGAATGACGCTGCGAAGGTATCGGCACCACGTGTCACTCGACGTGCCCGACCTCGAGGTCGCCGCGCTGTTGGGCGATGACGCGCCGCGCCCGTGCTGGTATGCGGAGAGCCTCAACCGGATCGGGGGTACTCGGCAGCTGGGGGAGTACGCCGCCACGTGGTCCAATCCGCGGGTGCTTCGGGTGGTCTTCGAGATCGAGGGGGACGCCGAGATCGCCGAGGACACCGGCCTTTGACGGCAGGGTCCGGCTACGTCCCGGCAATGTCCAGCCTCGGGCGGGACGGCCAGGTCGTACGGCTGGCGCGGTGGCCGGCCTGGTGGTGATCCCGGTCAGTCTTTGCGGCCGGTCATGGCCGTGGACAGTCCGAGCCCGATCATGGAGAGTCCGCCGACACCGCCGACCAGTTCGGCGCGCCGGGGCGACCGCGCGAACCACGAGCGGACCGCGCTCGCGGTGACCGCCCAGCCGCTGTCTGAGACCAGCGCGATGAGGAACGGGACGACGCTCAGCAGGAGCATCTGGCTCGGGATGTGGCCGGACGGCCGGTCGACGAACTGAGGGAGGATCGCGGCGAACATGATGTAGGCCTTGGGATTGGCGACGCCGACAGCGAATCCTTCCGACGCCGAGCGCACCAGGTTGCGTGGTGCATGGCCGATGCCACCGATCTCGGGGGTGAGCTTGCGGCGGTGCCTGAGCGCCTGGATGCCGAGCCAGACGAGGTACGCGGCGCCGGCGTACTTCACGATCGCGAAGACGAGCACTGACCGTTCGACGATGAGCCCGATCCCGAGGGCTACGCACACCGCGACGACATACATGCCGACGGCGTTGCCGGCGACCGAGGCGAGGGCGGTACGCCGACCATGGGCCAGCGCGCGACCGACAACGAACAGCACACTTGGCCCGGGGATCACGATGACGATGAACGATGCCACCGCGAAGGCGGCCAACTGCTCCGAAGACACCATGTCGGGAGAGTACAGCGGGCATGCCGAGGACGCCTTTGCACAAGCCCTGCCCGCGGGCGGACCTGTCCTCGCCGTCGATCGTCGAGGGCTCAGGTCACTCCGGGGGCAGGCCGTGGCCGCGGCGGCGGTAGAGCTCGAGGACCTGTTCGCGTGGGATGACACCACACCGGCCTGCCCAGGCTTCGTAGTCGCTCACCAGTGCGGCCACCAGGTCGGGATGCTGGTCGGCGAGGTCATGCAGCTCGGTGCGGTCGTCGAGGAGATCGTAGAGCTCCCACGGCGTTCCGTGCTTGCGGACAATCTTCCACCGGCCCTTGCGTACCGCACAGTTTCCCTCGTGCTCGAAGTACAACGGACGATCCGCGACGTCTTCTCCGCGCAGGGCGGGCATCATGCTCACGCCCTCTGCAGGCGGCACCGCGTGCCCTGAGCGCTCCTCCGGGTAGGTCGCGCCGGCCGCGTCGAGGAGAGTCGGAAGGACGTCGACGAGCTGGTACGGATGATGGTTGGTCGCGCCGCTCTCCTCGAGCCCGGCCGGCCAGTGCACGATGAGGGGCGTCGCGATGCCGCCTTCATGGACCCAGTGCTTGTATTCCCGGAACGGCGTGTTGGACAGGTTCGCCCACTCCCGGCCGTAGCTCTGATAGGTCGCCTCGGACCCGGGCATCAGGCCGGGAACGTTTCCCGGCACGACCGGATCGCCTTCGCGGGTGTGTTCCTTCATGGGTACGAAGCTCGTGACGAACTCCTTCACCTCCTCCGGCGGCATCTCCTCCGCGCAGCCGCCGTTGTCGGACAGGAAGACGATGAGCGTGTTGTCCAGCTGGCCGAGGCGTTCGAGGGTGGCGACCACCTTGCCGACGCCCTGGTCCATGCGGTCGACCTGGGCGGCGTAGACCTCCATCCGCCGGGCCTGCCACTCCTTGTCCGGCACGTCGTCCCACGCCGCTACCCGCGCATCGCGTGAGGACAACTTCCAGGACGGATCGAGGATCCCCTCGGCGACCAGCCTGTCAAGACGCTCTTGACGGAGTGTGTCCCATCCGGCGTCGAACCGGCCACGGTACTTCGCGATGTCCTCGTCATGGGCGTGCAGCGGCCAGTGCGGTGCGGTATAGGCGAGATAGAGAAAGAACGGACGGTCGGACGAGTCGGCCCCATGGTCCTCGACGAACCGTACGGCGTTGTCGCTGATCGCATCCGTGTAGAAGAACGAGGGATCAAGGCTTTCGTCCTCGACGTTCCGCTCGCCGCGCACCAGGGTGCGTGGTTGGTAGAAGCTGCCCGCACCTTCGAGGGTGCCGTAGAAGCGGTCGAACCCCCGTCGGGTGGGCCAGGCTTCGTTGGGCGTCTCCATGTCGCTCGCCAGGTGCCACTTGCCGGACATGTACGTCGCATATCCCTTACTGGACAACGCTTCCGCGACCGTGACGCTGTGCTCCGAGAGATTGCCCGGATAGCCGTCCGGACTGTCGTCGAAGTTGAGGATGCCGATCCCGACCTGGTGGGGGTGAAGCCCCGTCACGAGCGATGCCCGCGAGGGTGTGCAACGCGCGGTGTTGTAGAACTGCGTGAATCTCGTGCCCTGGCGCGCCAACCGGTCAAGATGCGGCGTCTCGATCTCGCCGCCGTAACAGCCGATGTCGGAAAAACCCATGTCGTCGGCCAGGATCAGAACGATGTTGGGGGAGGTTCGAGTCACGGGAAACCTTTCGACGACACCGGTTACCGGTCTTCAGCCACGACGGGTGAGGGGGCGGGATCGGGATCCTGCGGCCCGGCGTCGTCGACGGGTCGGCGGTAGGTCTCGGGAAGGAAGACGAGAGACACGACGGTGATGAGTGCGATGAGAAGGACGTAGAGCGCCACCGGCCAGGACGTTCCGTCGAACCTCGCGACCAACGCCGTGCCGATCAGCGGTGCGACCGCACCGGACGGCAGCACCCCGATCTGGTAGACGACCGACATCCCGCTGTAGCGGACGCGGGTCGGGTAGATCTCGGCGAACATCGCGCCCTCGGGCCCGTACATCGTGCACGCGGCGATTCCCCAGCCGACGACGACCGCGACCATGATCAGCCACCGTGACCCGGTGTCGACGAGCACGAAGATGGGGAACGCACTGACCGCGGCCAGCAGCGCCCCCGCCATGAAGACCTTCCGCCGCCCCACCCGGTCTGACACCCGCCCGGCGAGGGGGATGACGAAGAAGCCGACCACCGAGGCGACGATCAGGGCGTCGAACATGTAGCTCTTCGGCAGGCCGAGCACGGCGACCGTGTAGGTCACGAGAAACGCGTTGTAGACGTTGAAGGTCACGCTCTCGCTCATCCGGGCGCCCATGCCGAGCAGGGTGATCTTCGGGTGCTGGCGTACGACGTCGAGGAGCGGGACCCGGGCCCGCTGTCTCGTACGGACGATCCGCAGGAAGGCCGGGGGTTCACTGATGCGGAGCCGGATGAAGAGGCCGACGGCGACCAGCACGATGCTCGCCAGGAACGGCACCCGCCACGCCCAGTCGACGAGGGCCGCGTCACCGAGCCGCCCGACCCCGCTGATCGCCAGCGTCGACAACAGCAAGCCCACCGGCACGCCGAGCTGCGGCCAGCTGCTGAACCATCCCCGTCTGCCGTCCGGCGCGTGCTCGACGCAGAGCAGGATCGCGCCGCCCCATTCGCCGCCGAGCCCGATGCCCTGGAGCATCCGCAGGATGAGAAGCAGGACAGGAGCCGCGGCGCCGATCTGTGCGTACGTGGGCAGCAGACCCATCGCGAACGTCGCCAGCCCCATGATCATCATCGTGACTACGAGCATCGGCTTGCGGCCGAGCCGGTCGCCGAGGTGGCCGAACAGCACGCCCCCGATCGGTCGGGTGACGAATCCCGCGGCGAACGTGCCGAACGCGACCAGCGTCCCGATCAGCGGGTCGAAGGTGGGGAAGAACTCCTGGTTGAAGACGAGTCCCGCCATCGTGGCGTAGAGGAAGAAGTCGTACCACTCCACCACGGTGCCGGCGAGGCTCGCCGCCGCTACCTGGCGGATGGACGCCTCCCGCCCCTCGCCTACACCGTCGCTGCTCCCGTCGCCAACTCGGCCGTTGGTTCCGGCGCCAGGTTCATCGCCGGTTCCGTCGTTCGGGCCTTCGCTGGTGAATGGGTTCCGAGGCATGTCGACCTCCCGGGTGCGACCGGAGTGTGCCGCTGGCCTGCTGCGTTCCGCTGGCGTCCCGCCTTGTTGTTCCGCGAACACTGCTGTCCCGGCAACGCACTGGACCCACAGAACCCTTGTGTCCCGTGGAAAAGGACAACAAGCTTCAGATCGGGACAGACGTCACTACTGTGTCGTTCGTCGCCGCGGACGGTCAACCCTCGCTGGGACAGCGGACCGAGACCGCCCGGGAGACCATGCAGGGTGAGAGAAGGGCTGAGACCGTGAACGGACTGCTCGGGCGAGCGGTGCAGGTCCTCGACGCACTCGGCAAGGCCGAGGCCGACCTGACGATCCGGCAGATCGCCAGTCGCGTCGACCTGCCGAAGAGTTCGGTGCAGCGACTGCTGCGCGGGTTGGTCGAGACCGAGTTGGCGATCCAGGATCCGGCGAACCGCCGCTACCGGCTCGGGCCGAGAACGCTCGCGCTGGGAATGGCCTACCAACGCCGGATCAACGTGCGGGCCGTCGCGCTGCCGCACATGGTCCGACTGCGTGACCGGACCGGAGAGACGGTCGGCCTGTCGATCCCGGTCGGCGAGGAAGTGATGCACATCGACCAGGTCGAGAGCAACGCCGAGTTGCGTCGTACGTTCGAGATCGGTCGGCCATATCCGTTGTGGAGTGGGGCACCGAGCCGCCTGGTGCTCGCCGGGATGGCCGACAACGACGTGGAACGCATCGCGCGCGAGCGGACTCCAGGCGACGTCTCGCCAGTACGACCGCCGTTGCCGGTGGAACTCGTGCAGGCCGTGCGCACCGCGCGGATGCGGGGCTACGCGGCGGCGTTCGAGGAGACGATCGTCGGCGTCAACACACTCGCGGCTCCCGTGCGCGGGCACGCCGACCAGGTGGTTGCCACCATCTCGGTGACTGGACCGAGTGTGCGGCTCAACCGGACGGCGATGGACTCGATCCTCGCCGACCTCGTGACAACCGCGCAGGCGGTCAGCGTCGAGATCGGCGGCCGACAGGCATTCCACCCCCAGGTCCGCGCCCGGGCGCTGCAACGGTAGAGACCCCCGGCCAGCCTCGCCGCCGCCTGGAGCGACACGGGAGCGACACGGGGCGGCATGGGCCAGACCGGTGAGTGAGGGTGTCCTCGTCGGCGCCTTTGGGGCCGGGCCGTAACCTACGCCCATGAGGTTGCGTACCAGGTGGGCGTCGTGGTGCGGGCACCACTGACGGTCGGCGTCGTCGGACCCTCCGATCTCGTCCCCAGAGTCGCGTCCGTGGTCGACGACACTGCCGATCTTCGGGCGATCCGGTTGCCGTACCGCTGGGAGCAGGAGACCCTTCGCATCATCCGGGCGCGGGGGCACGAGGTCGACGGCTGGCTCTTCACCGGTGTGGTGCCGCACGCCATCGCGACCGCCGAACGCGCCGACGTCCTGCCCTCTGGGCACGTCTCCTACAGCGGAGTCACCCTCCTGGCGGCGCTACTGCGCCTTTCGCGCGACGGCGGTGACCTCAGCCTGGTCAGCATCGACACCCTGCAGCCGGTGGAGGTCGCGGAGACGCTCGCCGAGGCGGGGTTGGCCGAGACGTCCGTACGCACGATGGAATACGTTGCCTCCGTACGCTCTCGTGACGTCGTGGCGTTCCACCGCGAAGCCGCTCAGCGGCACGGCGCCACTGTCGCGATCACCTGCCTGCGGTCGGCGTACGACGTGCTGCGCAAGGAGATGCCGGTGGTCCGGCTGGCCCCCGCGCCGCGGGACATCCGGGAGGCGGTCGATGCACTGGCCCTGCGGATCCGCAGCGCACACGACTCCGACGCCCAGGTGGCGTTGGGCTTCGTCGAACTCGACATGGCCGACGGGGCGCTAGAACGCGACCTGGGTGAGCTCGGCGGGGCGGTCGTTCGGATCGACGAGGACCGCTACCTCCTGGTGACGACGCGAGGACCGCTGGAACGCGCGACCGCCGACTTCACGGCCGCGCCGTTCCTCGAACGTCTCGCCGCTCGCCACACATCGGTCCACGTCGGGTTGGGGCTCGCCCGATCAGCCGGGGAGGCGGCCGCCCGCGCGTCCCGGGCGCTGGCCCGCGCCAGGGCCGACGGCGAGGTCGCGGCCGTGTTCGCCGGGCCGCACGACGCGGACATCGTCCTCGCCCGGAGCCCAGGAACCGACCAGCCCGGCCCTACGGACATCGGTCGGCTCGCCCGGCGGCTCGGCATGAGCCGCGGAACGCTCCAGGCGTTGCGCGGTCTCGTCGAAGGGGCCGACGCCCAGGTGACCGCCGCCGAGGTGGCCGAGGCGTTCTCCATCCAGGAACGCAGTGCCCGCCGGCTGCTCAAGCGCCTCGAACGCGCCGGTGCCGCCGTCCCGGTCGGCACCCTCGCCGAAGGCCAGATGGGTCGTCCGCCGGTGATCTACCGCCTCGAGCTCTGAACGCGATCCGACCAGAAGCCGCGTTACCGCGTCACGGCGTTGCCGGAGACGAGCTGCGGCGGCGCAGGCGGGCGTCCACGATCGCCTGCGGTTGGTAGCCCGCGTCAGCTTCGTTGAGGGTCGTTCCCGGCGACACGATCTCGTCGATCCGGTCGAGGATGTCGTGGGAGAGCGACACCTTGTCCGCGCCGAGAGTCGACTCCAGGTGCTCCATCGTGCGCGGGCCGATGATGACCGAGCTCACTGCCGGATGTTCGAGGACGAACGCCAGAGCGAGCTGGATCAGCGACAGGCCGGCGTCGTCCGCCAGCTCGGTCAACGCATAGACCGCCTCCAGCTTGCGCGCGTTCTCCGGCAGGGACCGGTCATGGCGAGCCGGTTGCCGTGCGGCCCGGCTGGACACCGCGGTGGGCTCCTCGCCACGCCGGTAGCGGCCAGAGAGCCAGCCGCCGGCGAGTGGGCTCCAGGGGAGTACGCCCAGCCCGTACTCCTCGGCCAGCGGCAGCACTTCGCGCTCGACCGCGCGGGCGAGAAGGGAGTACGGCGGCTGCTCGGTCACCGGTCGCTCCCGGTTCCGGCGTTCGGCCACCCACTGCGCCTGGACGAGCTGCGACGGCAGGAAGGTCGACGTACCGAAGTAACGGATCTTGCCCTGGTGGACCAGGTCGCTGAGCGCCCCGAGCGTCTCGTCGATGTCGGTGTCCGGCTCCGGCCGGTGCACCTGGTAGAGGTCGATCCAGTCGGTCTGGAGCCGGCGCAGGCTGTTGTCCACCTCGCGGACGATCCACCGGCGGGAGTTGCCGGCGTGGTTCGGGTCGTCGCCGAGCCGCCCATGGAACTTCGTCGCGAGGACGACGTCGTCGCGCCGGCCGCCGGCAAGTGCCTTGCCCACGATCTCCTCGGACTCGCCCTGGGAGTAGACGTCGGCCGTGTCGAGGATGTTGATGCCGGCGTCGAGGGCACGGTGGATGATGCGGATGCCGTCCTCGTGGTCGGGGTTGCCGTAGGCGCCGAACATCATCGTGCCGAGCGTCAGCGGGCTCACCTTCACGCCGGTACGCCCGAGGGTGCGGTAGGTCATGTACGCCGTCCTTCGTCCTTGTCGCGGGTCGCGGCCGTCCAGAGATCACTGTCATCGTGCCATTCGGCGTTGTCCGCGCGTAGGCCCGAGGGGTTGCCGGATCACGAAACGGTAACTACAGTCCAGCCCCAAGCGTCGGTCCGAGTGGGGAGGCCGCCTCGGTCGGTACGACGCATCTGGATGCTTGATTCGCACGGGTGTCGGGTCAGGTGATTCCCCGTGGAGCCAGGCGTCTTTTTCCCGTTGGGCAGGCCGGCGGGAGGACGAAGGGCGTACACCCGTGCCGAAGCACCGCCCTGCACCGAAGCACCGTCGCCGTCGGGATCCACAAGGGCGGGCGCTGGTCGCACTCGGCACCGCCACCGTTGCCGCGGTGGTCGGCGTGCCCGGGCCGACCTCGGCCGAGCCGACGCGCAACATCAACGAGGTGAGGAGACAGGTCGACCACCTCTACCACGAGGCCGAGCTGATCACCGAGCGGGCCAACGAGCTCGAAGACGACATGGTCGCCATGAACCGCAGGGTCCGCAGCCTGACCGGCGGCGTCGCCCGCCAGGAGAAGCGCGTCCAGGCGATGCGTCGCCAGATCGGGGAGTTCGCGGCGGCCGAATACCGCACGGGCGGTCGCCTCGACCCCACCGTCCAGGTGTTCATCGCCGACAGCCCCGCCGACTATCTGGCGCAGATGACCACCCTGAAGGCGCTGTCCCGCCAGCAGGCGGACCTGCTGCGTCGGTTCCAGGACGAGCAGTCCGACCTGACCGAACGGCGTGCGGTCCTGGGGTACGAACTCGACGAGCTGCGGATGGCCCGGGACGAGACCGACGAACGCCGGAAGGCCGCCCTCCGCAACGCCGCCAGGGCCCAGGCGATTCTCGACCGGCTCACCGCCGAGGAGCGTCGGCGCCTGGAGGAGGCGGAGCGTCGGCGCCAGGCGAGGCTACGGGCGTCCCGCGCCGAGGAACGCAGCACACCGAGCCCGACACCGACGCCCACCCGGTCGCCTTCGCCGACACCCACGAAGTCGCCGTCTCCGACGCCCACGAAGTCGCCGTCGCCCACTCCCACACCGTCGCCGACACCCGACCGCACCAGAGGTGAGATCGCGCTCGCCTTCGCCCGGGACCAACTCGGCGAGCCCTACGTCTACGGCGCCGACGGACCGGACAGCTGGGACTGCTCGGGCCTCACGATGAAGGCGTGGGAGGCGGCAGGTGTCTCCCTGCCCCATTCGTCGAGCAGGCAGTACGACAGCTCGCCGAAGGTCGCCCGCTCGAACCTGCGGCCGGGTGATCTCGTGTTCTATTACAGCGACCTTCACCACGTCGGCCTCTACGCCGGGGACGGCAAGGTCCTGCACGCACCCAAACCGGGCGACAACGTCGAGTACATCAACATCGACTACATGCCCTACGCCGGCGCCACCCGGCCAGGATAGGTGGCGTTTCGTCTCCAGCCGCCGCAGCTCCAAGGTCGGCCGACCGGGCTATCGTGTGCGGCTGTCCCGTGTCGACGCTGAGGTCACGGAACGGGCCTGCCTGATCGCTCAACGCGACCCGCTTGGACGTTCCGCACCTGGACCTCGGCGCAGATGAACCATTCGCTCGTCACAAGCGAACGAGGGATAGCGGGTGTCCGGGTCCGCGGCGTGGAAAACGAGATGGCGGCTGATCACATGGGCGAAAGCGGGGCCGTGAGGCGGCTGTGGGACGTGCGTGTGGGTTCGGTCGCGAGCGGCACCCATGCCTATCGTCGCGACCTGGTGACGGCCGCGGTCGCCGAAGCCGTTCTGCTCACCCTGCTGTGGGCGTACCTGGGACTGGGACTGGCGGGATGGGTGGCGGGGATCGCGTTCACGGTCTTCGGCGGGCTGGTCCTCGGCGCGGCCTTCCGGCGCTCTGGCACGTGGTCACTCAGCCCGGCGGACCGCGTCACCCTGACGCGCCTGACGCTCATCGGTGGCATCACGGCGATCGCCGCAGACCGGATCGGGGGGAGCGCACCGGCGGTGATGGTCGCCCTCGCGACGGTGGCACTGATCCTCGACGGGGTCGACGGCAGGGTCGCCCGCCGTACCGGGACGGCGTCGGAGTTCGGTGCGCGCTTCGACATCGAGGCCGACTCCTTCCTTGTCCTCGTCCTCAGCATCTTCGTCGCGCCGTCCCTGGGTGCCTGGGTGTTGGCGATCGGATGCATGCGGTACGCCTATGTGGCGGCAAGCTGGCGACAGCCGTGGTTGCGTACGCCGCTGCGGCCGCTCTATGCGCGTAAGGTCGTGGCAGTGATCCAGGGGGTCGTGCTCGTCGTGGTCAGTGCGGACCTGCTGCCGAGGTCGGTCGAGTTCGCGGTCGTGGCACTGGCGCTGTTTCTGCTCATCTGCTCGTTCGGGGAGTCCGTGTGGTGGCAATGGCGGCACGGGCGGAATCTTGCCGCCTGACGTGACAGACAATGCGGCCCCGGGCCGCGAGGACACCGAGATCGCGGACGACCGCTGGCGGGACCGACACCCGCGGGCCGCGTGGGCCGCACGGTGGACGACCACCGCCCTTGCCGCGGCGCTCGTGCACGTCGCCCTCCTCCTGCCCAACCAGCTCACCCACCTCGCCCCTGGCGCGTTCGCGCGCATTCCGCTGGAAGGGATCTTCGGCGCGGCCATCCTGCTGGCCCTGGCGCCGAGGCCGAGGCGGGTCGTGGCTGCGGTCGCCGGGGCGACGCTTGGCGTGCTGACCCTCCTGAAGCTCCTCGATATGGGCTTCTACTCGATTCTCGACCGGCCGTTCGACCTGGTGCTCGACTGGCTCCTGGTCGCCAACGCCGTGGAGTTCCTCGGCGAGTCGGTCGGTCAGGTCGGCGCGCTCGCCGCCGCGGTCGGGGCCGTGCTCGTCGCCCTTGTCCTGCCGGTCCTCATGGCCCTGGCGGTCGTCCGGCTCAGCCACCTCATGGTCGATCATCGGCCGGTGGCGACCCGGACCGCGCTGATCCTCGGGACCGCCTGGATGATCTGCGTGACGCTCGGTGTGCAGATCGCCGACGTGTCGGTCGCCACCAAGAACACCAGCGCGATCGTCCGGAACCGCGTGCACTACGTGGATGCGGCCCTGAAGGACCGGCAGGCGTTCGCCAGGCAGAGCACCGTCGACGCGTTCGCCGACACGCCCGCCGACCGGCTGTTGACCGGACTGCGCGGCAAGGACGTCATCGTCGCCTTCGTGGAGAGCTACGGCCGCAGCGCGGTCAAGGACCCACAGCTGGCGTCGCGGGTTCGCGCCACACTCACGGACGGGACCAGCCGACTGCGCGCGGCCGGGTTCTCCTCCCGGAGCGCTTTCCTCACCTCCCCGGCGACGGGTGCCGGCAGCTGGCTCGCCCACTCCACGTTCATGTCCGGCCTGTGGATCAAGAGTGAGCAGCGCTACCGCACTGTCACCACGCGCGAGCGTCTCACCCTCACCGGTGCCTTTCGTCGCACCAACGCCTGGCGGACGGTCGGGATCCTCCCGGGCACCACCCGGGCCTGGCCGGAGGGGAAGTTCTACGAGTTCGACAGGATCTACGACGCTCGCCACCTCGGGTACGAAGGGGCGCCCTACGGCTGGTCAGGCATCCCCGACCAGTACACCCTGTCGGCCTTCGAACGCCTGGAGCGCAGCGCACCTGGCCGCAAGCCGTTGATGGCGGAGATCGTCCTGACCTCCAGCCACAACCCGTGGGTTCCCCTGCCCGAGATGGTCAGCTGGGACGAGGCCGGCGACGGCTCGGTCTACGACGCCATGCGCAAGGCGGACAAGGACCCCGAGGACGCGCGGAACGACGCGGACCGGGTACGCACCGCCTACGCACGATCCATCGCGTACTCGGTGGAGAGCCTCGTCTCCTACGTCGAGACCTACGGCGACGACAACACCGTGCTCGTGTTCCTCGGGGACCACCAGCCCGTCCCGACCGTCACCCGACACGACCCCAGCCGGGACGTACCGATCTCGATCGTCGCCCGCGACCAGAAGGTGCTGGACCGGATCTCCGGCTGGGGGTGGCAGGACGGCCTGGAGCCGCACCCGGATGCCCCGGTCTGGCGGATGGACACGTTCCGCGACAAGTTCCTGACCGCGTACGGCCCGCGGCCCGGGTCGGCCGCGCCAGGACCCTAGCGGTAGCGATCCGGTCCCCGCGATCCGCGCTGAACCTCAGCGGAGCCAGTCGTCGAGGTGTTCGCGTACGAACGCGTCATCGGTCAGGTGGGGGTAGGCGATGCACACCCGGTCGATCTCGGCGACCTGGCCCGGCGAGAGCGTCTCGTCCGGATGGAGGCACCAGGTGCCGGCCAGGAGGCCCTGGCGGCGCAGGATCTCGTGGACGCCGGCGATGCAACCGGCGAAGTTGCCCGCGGCGTCGAAGATCGCGGCGTTCGCGTCGGTCAGCTGGGCGCCTTCCGCGAGCAGGGTGACCGGATCGTCTGTGTCGGGGGAGTCCGACTCGGCGGGGGAGCCGGTGCCGGATTCGGTGGGCTCCGCCTGTCCGGGAGGTCCGGCCGGACCATTGGCACGTACGACGTGATGGATGCGTTCGAGCATCCGGACCGCGCTGTGCGTCCACACCGCCCACTGGCCGAGGAGGCCGCCGACGATCTGCCGTCGGACGAACCGCTGGCCGACGTTCAGGTGCAGCGGCGTCAGGAGGTCGGCCACGATGGCGTCGTCGTTGCCGGTGTAGAGCGCGACGTCGGATCCACGGTCGGACTCGCTGATGCCCCGGATGGCCTCGAGCGTGCGGTAGCGGTCGAAGGGGGCGATCTTGGCGGCCACGACGCTCGGCAGTTCGGCAAGCTCCCGCCAGAACCGCCGGGACAGCCGCTGCCCGCCGACCGCCTCCTGGAGGTAGAAGCCGACGATCGGCAGTACCTCGCCGACGGCCTTCGCGCGGAGCAGGAGGTCGGCCTCGTCGGACTCCGGCCCGCCGGCCGGACCGAGCAGCACCGCGTGGTAGCCGAGACTCGCGGCGAGCTCGGCCTCGGCGATCGCCTGCCGTAGCTCGCCGCAGGCGCCGGCGATGCGGAGGAACGGCCGACGCTGAACGCCCGCCGCAGAAGGCGCGGCGAGCGTCTCGTCGATCGTGTCGCGGGCCAACTCGAGGACGGGGCGGAGCAGCCCGGCCCCGCGGATCGCGAACTGCGTCGTATGGACGCCGACCGCGACACCGCCGGCGCCTGCCGCGAGGTAGTAGCGGGTGAGCGCCCGTTGGCGGCGTTCGTCAAGGCGGCGTTGCGGGGTGAGAGCGAGCGGATGCGCCGGAATCACGCAGCCGTCGGCGAGCGACCGCGCTTCGGCGGCAGGGAGCAACCCCGTCGACGCCGGCAGCCCAGTCGTCCCTGGCAGCCCGGTCGATCCTGGCAGCCCGGTCGATCCTGGCAGCCCGGTCGACCCCATCAGAACGCTCCGTCGCGGCGTTCGAACTTCGTCGGCTTGTCCCACACCGTTCCACCCTTGGCGAGCCAGTCGGCGGTCGCCTCCACCAACGCCTGCAAGGACAGGTCGGGATAGCCGAACATCCGGTGGCACCGCCCGGCGTCGGAGAGAAGTGCCGTGTCGGCCTCGTCGTCGCACAAGCTCGGTTCGACGCCGAGCAGTTCACCGAACCGGGTGGCGATCCGT
Source organism: Actinopolymorpha sp. B9G3 (assembly GCF_040120725.1). Lineage (NCBI taxonomy): Bacteria > Bacillati > Actinomycetota > Actinomycetes > Propionibacteriales > Actinopolymorphaceae > Actinopolymorpha > Actinopolymorpha sp. B9G3. The sequence goes on from NZ_JBEEAB010000004.1 coordinate 95,333, forward strand.
CGTACCGACGCGGTTTCGGGCCCCGTGAGGTTGAGAACGAGTGCCGGCGTGGACGCGTGCCGCAGGCTGCGCAACGCGACCTCGTTGGCGTAGCGCTGCCAGACCACGTTGACGTGGCTCGTCGAGAGCGTGACCGGTCTCTCGTCGCGGACGGCGGTGCCGATGTCGACGAGGACGCCGTAACGCATCTCGACCGCGTAGTTGAGTCGGATCAGGGTGACCGGAGTGCCGCGCTCGATGCTCGCGTACTCGAAGGCCCGCTCGCGACCCAGGCACGACATGGCGTACTCGCCGACCGGCCCCGGCGGATCCGACTCGGTGCAGCCGCCGCCGGACACCGGGGCGAGCGGGTAGACGTTGCCGGTGGAGAACGCGGCGATCGGGACGTCGGCGTACCGCCGGGCCACGGCGTCCGGAAGGAGGGCGTTGACGGCCCAGGTGTGGGCCGGCCGCCCGCTCGAGCCGAACTTCGCGCCCACCATGTAGACCACGGCGTCCGCGTCCGGCAGTCCGGCAAGGTCGGCGTCGGGAGTGAGGTCGAACCTCCGCGTCTCCACACCGGCCGCCCGGAGGCCCTGCTCCACGGCCGGGTTGGACCACCGGGACACCGCGACGACAGCTATGTCGTCGCGTCCGGCCGCGTCGAGAGCGCGCCGGGCCAGCTGGCACAGGCTCGGGCCCATCTTGCCGCCTGCCCCGAGTACCACCAGATCCCCTCGCAGGCCGGCGAAGTCGGCGAGCTCGGCGACAAGGGCCGGTGAGGGCTCGCCGAGCCGGTCCTCGAGATCTGCCTCGTTGTCGAACACCTTGCGCTCCAGTTTCGGTTCGTACGACACGACCACGGTAGGCCGCCGAGTTTCAGGTACGACCGCGGGCGGCCCAGTTGAGATAGCCGATCGCCGCCAGGCCGGAACCGTAGCCCGGTTGGACATCGTGGTCGACGTACACCGCGCGGCAGTGTGGGAAGATCCGGTCGTCCCACCGGACCACGGGCAGCCAGCGCGGTGCCTGGAGGTACTGACCCGACGTGGCGAGAGCGCCGCTTCCGTCGACCCGGACGAACGTCGTGGCGACGCCATCGGCTTCGGTCGCGAGGTTGTCGGCATAGGTGCGCGCGAACCTCGCCATGTCCGAGCCGTCGAAGGCGAGCTTCTCGCGGAAGGCCAACGCGGCGAACTCCACGCTGATCGCACCGTGGCTGAGATCCTCGATCTGCTGTGCGCCGACGCCACCCGACCCGTACGCCGGTGTGTAGGCCGAGACGTCGGTGTCCGGAGACCCCGTCTTGGCGAAGCCTTCGTACATGACGCCGAACTTCGGCCAGTACGTCCAGACGTACGCCTGGTCGCCGTCAACCGTGAGTTGCGTGGCGACCATCCGGGCCATCGCCCGGGTCCGGGACCGGTATCGCGCGCTCCCGGTCGCCGCGGCGAGCTCGGCGTAGGTCTGGCCGAGAGCGGTGCTCTGGTTGACCGGCTGCTCGGTGCCGTCGTACGGCACCGGCATTCCCTTCGGCCACTGGAGGTAGCCCAGTCCGTCGCTCTCCCGCCACTCGTCGTCGTGGACGGTGACGGCGGCGGTGACGGCGGCGAGGTACTCGTCGGCCTTTCCCTTGTAGTGCGGGTTGTTACGCAGCTTCGGGTCGTCGTAGACGGTCCGCACGTACGCCGCGACCGGATAGGTGACCATCCCCGTGTGTACGGCGAAGATCACCGGCTGGGAGCCGAAGCTGAACGTCCCGTGCCCTGGAAGCCCACTCTCGTCGCCCGTGCCCCGCAGGTCACGCGCGGTCGTCATCGTCAGCGTGGGATAGGCGTCGTAGACCCGCCTGACCGCGTAGTCGGGGCTCGCCGGATCCATTACCAGGTTCGCGAACGTGTCCACGTAGCCGTACTGCGCGTTGCGTACCTCGAGGGTGAACGAGTCCGCGCTGCTGCCGGCCCTGACCATCGCGGTGGCCGTGTCGGCATAGGCCCGCGCGCTACGGACCTCCAGGACCGGGTGTCCGGCGGAGTCGGTGAGCTCGACGGTGCCAACCGTGTAAGGGTTCGCTGCCCGCCAGGCAGGCAGCGACCGGCCGCGGTAGTCGGTGACGCCACGCACACTGTCGCGCTGGTCCAGCATGAGGTCGACGTTGGTGATGAGCCGGTCGAGGTAGTAGGTGTCTCGGTAGGCCTCGTACATCCGGAGGAACCCGAGGAGCACGTACGACTGACCCCACGCCAGCCCACCCGCCTCGTTGGGCTCGTCCGGCTGACCGCTGGCCCCACCTTCGTGGAAGATCCGGTCGAAGGTGTCGAACGTCTCCCGCGACGTGTAGTCGTACGCCGACGCCGACGCCGCGCGGGCGGGTGGTGCCGGAATCCCGAGACCGGTGGCGGCGGCGACGCCGAGCAGGCCACCTCCGGCAAGCAGGCTCCGCCGGCTGGTGAGCGGGGAACTCCCGATGGCGGGGTGAGAGTGCTGACCCGTGGAGTGCGGGCTCGCGGGGTGGGACTCGAAGGATGTGCCGGGCATCGCGGATTCCTTTCCACCACAGCGAAGGGGCTGGGCGCACAGCGGGCACGCGGTCCGGTGACCTCCATGGGTTTAGGGCCTGACCGTAACTCGTGCACCGGGACCTGGTCAAGATCCTGTCCCCGTCCCGAGCGACGGGGTGAACTGTCCAGACCGGCAACGGCCATCACGTGATATCCGGTCTTGACCCATTATCGGGTTGGCGGCGATCCTGCAGGTTCCGAGCCGTACGCAGCAGCCCGAGGCCGAGGTGACCGCAGATGTCAGCACTGCTTGCCCAGAACGGCGGCAGCCCAGTCCGCACAACGCCCTTCCCTCGGTGGCCCAGCTCGGATGACGAGGAGGCCCGGGCGATCACCGAAGTACTCGCCTCCGGCGAGTGGGGCAGTACGCACGGCGAGGTGGTCGCGACCTTCGAGCGGGAGTTCGCCTCCTACCAGCAGGCGGCACATTGTGTCTGTGTCTGCAACGGCACGCTGGCACTCGCCGCGGCGTTGCGTGCGGTCGGTGTCGGGATCGGTGACGAGGTTGTCGTCCCGTCCTACACCTTCATCGCCAGCGCGGCGGCGGCGACATTCGTCGGGGCGGTCCCGGTCTTCGCGGACCTCGATCCCGCGACGTACCTCCTCGACCCGGCCGCAGCGGCGGCGGCCCTCACCCCGCGGACGAAGGCCGTGATGCCTGTGCACATCGCCGGGCGTCCGTGTGACATGACCGCGTTCACTGACCTCGGCCGCGAGCACGGCCTGGCGATCGTCGAGGATGCCGCGCAGGCCCACGGCGCCGAGTGGCAGGGGAGGCGGGTCGGGGCAATCGGCACCGTCGGTACGTTCAGCTTCCAGACCAGCAAGAACATGAGTGCCGGCGAGGGCGGTGCCGTGGTCACCGACAACGACGAACTCGCCGACCACCTCTACTCGCTGGCGAACGTCGGCAGGGTCAGCGGGGGCGGTTGGTACCAGCACGAGCGGCTCGGCTACAACCTGCGGCTGACGGAGTTCCAGGCGGCGATCCTGCGCGTCCAGCTGCGGCGCCATCCTGCGCAGCAGGCCGTCAGGTCCGCCAACGCCGCCCTCCTCACCGAGCTGCTGGGGAAGGTCGAGGGGGTCTGGGTTCCGGATGCCGTCACGTCGGTCACCGCGCACGGCTGGCACCTGTTCGTGTTCCGGCTGCCCGGCATCGGTGGTGCCGAGAGCCGCGATGCCTTCGTACGAGCGTTGGCGGCGGAGGGGATCCCCTGCTCGGGCGGGTACCAGGGCCTGCATCGCAACGGTGCGCTCCGCGCGGAGATCGCGTCGATCACGGGCCGGCTGGGGCAGCCGTACCCGGAGCCGGAGCTGCCGGCGACAGACCTGCTGGCCTCTGACACTGTGTGGCTGCCGCAACCCGTCCTTCTCGGCACCGAGGAGGACATCCATGACGTCGCCACGGCCATCGAGAAGGTCCTGCGCCACCTCGACTGAGGGCCACCTCGTCTGAGGGGCTCCGCTGAGGGCGGCAGGGACCAACTGACGCGCAATGACCACGCCCGGTAGGCCTGTGCACCTCATGAAGGCGTCCATGCCTGTTCCAGGTACCACAGGCGTGCTCAGCGTGGTCATTTGCGGGTCGGCCACTGGGCGAGCACTCTCGCCTGCCGGGGCGAAATCCGGTTGCAGGGACTGGGGTGGCTCACCAAGGATGCCGCGGTGGGCCGAACCAGGATGCATACCGACGAGATCATCACCGACGCCGAGCTGGTCCGTCGCCTGATCGCGGGGCAGTTCCCCCAGTGGGCGGATCTGCCGATCAGCCTGGTCGTGTCGTACGGAACCGATCACGACATCTACCGACTCGGTGATCATCTGTCCGCCAGGCTCCCGCGCATCGGCTGGGCAACCGAACAGGCGGCGAAGGAGGCGGAGTGGCTGCCGAAGCTGGCACCGCACCTGCCTCTCTCACTTCCCGTGCAGGTGGCGACGGGCCGGCCGGCCGAGGGCTATCCCTTCGACTGGTCGGTGTACGAATGGTTGCACGGTGACAACGCCAACGGCACACTCGAGGATCTGGACCAGGCGGCCGTCGATCTCGCCGCGTTCGTGACGGCACTGCGCCAGATCGACACGGCCGGTGCGCACCCGCGACCGCGTGGAGGTCGAGGTGGACCACTCGCCGAACACGACGAGCAGGTCCGGCGGTCGATCGCCCAGCTGGGCGACCGGATCGACGGCGATGCCACGCTGCGCTCGTGGGAGGAGTCGCTCGCCGCTCCGCCCTGGGCCGGCAAGGACGTCTGGCTGCACGGCGACCTGCTCCCGGGGAACCTGCTCGTCGTCGACGGCCGGTTGTCAGCGGTGATCGACTTCGGTGGCCTCAATGTGGGTGATCCCGCGTGTGACCTACAGCCGGCATGGAACGTCTTCGCAGGCGACAGCCGCCAAAGGTACCGGTCCGAGCTCGACGTCGACGACGCGTCGTGGCTGCGTGGCCGGGGCTGGACGCTCTACCAGGCGGTCTCCGGGCTGGCGTACTACTGGGACACCAATCCCGGGATGATCCGCCAGACCTCGCACGCGCTGGCCGAGGTCCTCGCCGAGAGCTCACCCTGAGCCCTCCCTGAGCCGTCCCGCACGTCAGCCGACGCCGCGCACCTGCCGGAGGAGGAACGACGTGCTGCCGGTGGGCAGGTCCGTCGCCAGCTCCACGAACGGCCGGCCGTGCCGGACCACGACCGTCGCGGTCCCGGCACCTGCCTCGACCGTGAACGCCGCATCGCCGGCCAGCCCCGGCACCGCGAGCAGGACGGCGGCGCCGTCCAACGCCTCGTCGGTCTCAACGGCGACCCGCAGGGCGCCATCCGCGTCACCCGTGACGTCGAGGCGCACGCCACGCCGGCGGCGCTCCCAGGAGTTGAGCTGCTCCGACGTCCACCACACCATGCCGCGCGACCTGGCCTCGGCGGCGAGGCGGACGCACGCGGCGCGCGTCGGCGGCCGGAGGTGCAGGTGCGGCGAATGGAAGAGGAAGTGCGCGACGCCGTGCTCGGCCAGCACCTGGTCGAGGATCACGTCACGGTTCGCCTCGTGCCCGGCCCAGGCGAGATCCTGGGTGTGCAGAGGAAGTTCGAGGACGTCGATCCGCCGGTTCGCCTCAGCCGCGTCGGCCATCGGGAACCACAGATGGCAACTCCCGAATGGAAATCCGACGTCGCCCTGCTTGCTCGGCCCGCGGGACTGGTCGATCTCGATGCCGATCCGCTCGCACCAGACGAAGAACTCGTGCCAGCCTTCCCAGCGGGTGTAGTGGTTCTTGTTGGAGACGATGCGTTCCCGGCCGGTGAGGGCCTGCGCCCACGCGTACTGTGCGCGCAGCTGTGGCCATCCCCATGACGCGATGTCGGCGTCCTCCATCGCGTTGTAGTGCAGGGCCTGCTCGTGCCCCCGGTCGGCGATCGCCTGCACGATCGCCGGGTCGTAACCGCCGGGATAGACGTGGCACCACGTCACGCGGACGTCGATCTCGTCGAAGACCTCCAGTGCCGTCGCGGCGTACTCCGACACGTTGCCGTCAGAGTCGTGCGACATGTGCGCAACGGCGGGGACCCCTGCTGGCCAGTAGAAGAGCCAGGGGAGTACGACGTCACACCGTTCGGCGGCGTCAAGGACCAGCGTGAGGAACACCCGGCGCCAGATGTCGGCCTGCGGGCGGTGGAAGATCGGCGCCGCCGCGGGTGGCGGATACTCGTGCGGGAACAGCCCTTCGGCCACTCCGGCCTCGCCGGGCGGCAGCGCCCGGTCCCGCTCGTAGGACAGCGGCAGCCCGTCGTCGCACTTGAGGATGCCGTCGTCGACCGGGCACGAGCCGTCCGCGGCCGGCGCGCCGTCCTGCTCGACCCGGAACCCCTGCTGGATGCGGACGATCGACTGCCAGAGATCGACGCCGCAGACGACTACGACACCTCGACCGAGGATGCGCGCCACGATCGCCGCCGCGCCAGAGGTCCACCTCGCAAGGACGTCGCCGCCATCGCCAGGTGCGAGTTCTACACCACCGTACGCATGGAGTGGCACGTCCGGCGGCTGTGTCAAGGCGCCCTTGACGACCTCGACGTGCCCGTCCGCGACCGGCGATCCGGCCGTCACGCCGGTGAGCTCGACCAGCGTTCCCGATCCGCCGCACAGGACAAGAGCCCCGCCGCGCTCCACCCATCCCGTGACAGCCGTAACGGCAGCGGCATCCAAGGACGGCGGGTGTGGAAAGACCAGAACACCGGGTGCGTCGGCCGTGGCGGCCCCAAGCCCTGTCAGCGCGTCGGGCGCGAGGACGTCGTACGGCAGCCGCACGTGATCAAGGACCTCGGTCGTGTAGAGCCACCACGCGTCTCGCCCTTCGTGGTGGGCGGCCTGGGCGGCACCGTCGTCGAGGACGAGACCGATCGGGGCGGGTGAAAGAGTACGGGTGGCGGATCCCACGGAACTCCTCAGGTCGGCATGGTGATTGCGTTGCCGCGTACCGGCAGGACGGCGCTCAGCAGCGTGCGGGTATAGGGATGCTGCGGCGAGTGGAAGAGTGCCGCGGTCGAACCCTCTTCCACCACGACCCCCTGGTTCATCACGGCGACCCGCGTGGCAAGGCGTTCGACAACCGCCAGGTTGTGCGAGATGAACAGGCACGTGAGTCCCAGCTCGGTCCGCAGGTCGAGCAGCAACGCCAGGATCTGCGCCTGGATCGACACGTCGAGGGAGGACGTCGGCTCGTCGCACACCAGGAGGTCGGGTTGCAGCGCCAGCGCCCGGGCGATCGCGATCCGCTGCTGCTGTCCGCCGGAGAACTGCCGTGGATACAGGTCGGCGAACCGCGGGCTCACGCCCACGAGGTCGAGCAGCCGCAGCGCTTCGGCTCGCCGGGACTCCTTGTTCCCGTTGTCGTGCAGGCGCATCGGCTCCATCACGTTGCCGGCGGCGCTGTAGTGGGGGAGGAGTGAGCCGTACGGATTCTGGAACACCATCTGCATCCGTCGGCGCGTCGTCCGCAGCGCCCGTCCGCGCAGGGTCGCGAGGTCGTGCCCGTCGAAGAGCACCCGCCCCGACGTGGGCGGCTGTAGCCCCATCAGGAGGCGGGCGACGGTCGACTTGCCGCTGCCGCTCTCGCCCACGAGGCCGAGCGTCTCACCGCGGTGGACCCCGAGAGTGACACCGTCGACCGCGCGGACCGCGCCGGCCCGGCTGGAGAAGACCTTGGTCACGTTGTCCGCGCGGACCAACACGTCGTTCGTGTCAGGCATGCGCCACCGCCTTCCAGCAGGCGGCCGTCCGGTTGTCGCCGAGCTGCACCAGTCGCTGCTCGGTCTGGCAGCGTGGCAGTTCCACCTTCGTACACCGCGGGTGGAACGGGCAACCCTCCGGCCGCCGGGCGAGGTCGGGCGGGCTTCCGGGGATCGGTGCGAGCGCCCGGGCGCTCGCACCCAGCTCGACGCTGGAGTCCAGCAGCCCGACGGAGTACGGATGACGCGGTGTGTCGAGCAGGTCCCGGGTGGGTGCGCTTTCGACCACGCGACCGGCGTACATCACCACGACGTCCTCGCAGAAGTACCGGGCAACCCCGAGGTCGTGGGTGATCATGATGACGCCGGTGCCACGGTCCTTCAGACCCGCGAGCAGGTCGAGGATCTGCCGCTGCACGGTGACGTCGACGGCCGTCGTGGGTTCGTCGGCGATCAGCAACGCCGGCTCGGTGACCATCGCCATGGCGATCATCGCGCGCTGGCGCATGCCGCCGGAGAGCTGGAAGGGGTACGTACGAATCCGGCGTTCCGGCTCGGGGATGCCGACGTCACCGAGGGCACGGACCGCACGCTCCCGCGCCTCCGCCTTGCCGCAGATGCCGTGCCAGAGCAGGTGTTCGGTGAGCTGACGCTCGAGGGTGAGGGTGGGGTTCATGGCCTCCATGGCGTTCTGGAAGACCATGCCGATGTCACGACCACGTATCCGTCGCAGCGCGCGCGAACCGAGGGCCAGCAGGTCGCGAGCGTCCCCGCCACGGGGACGGAAGTACGCCCGACCGCTGGTGATGCGGGCCGTGCGTGGCAACAGGCGCAGCAGGCTCCGCACCGTGACGCTCTTGCCACTGCCGCTCTCGCCGACGATCGCGAGGGCCTTGCCGGGTTCGACGTCGAAGCTCACTCCGTCGACGGCGCGCAGGGGTTCGCCGGTGCGGGCGAACTGTGTCCGCAGGTCGCGCACGGACAGCAGTGCCTCGGTCGCCGTCTGCTTTTCGCCGCTCATCGCTGGTCCCCACTCGCGTCGAACGCGTCCCGCAGGCCGTCGCCCACCCAGGTGAACGCCAGCAGGGTCAGGGCGAACAGCACGGCCGGGAAGACCAGCAGGTGCGGCGCGGCGAGCAGGTATCGGGTGCCCTCGGCGATCATCAGACCCCAGGACGGCGTCGGTGGCTGGACGCCCAGCCCGAGCAGGGCGAGGCCGGCCTCGGCGGCGATCGCGGCGGGGATCGCGAAGCTCGTCGTGACGAGGATCGGGCCGATGGCGTTCGGCAGGATGTAGCGGACCGCGATGGTCGGGCCGCGGGCACCCATCGCGCGTCCTGCCTCGACGTACTCCCGCTGCTTGATCGTGAGCACCTGCGCGCGCACCAGCCGGGCCTGCGTGACCCACGACGCGATCCCGATCGCGAGGACCAGGGCGAAGATGCTGCGGCCGAGGACCGTCACCATGACCACGGCGAAGAGGTAGCTGGGGAAGGCGTACATCACGTCGGTCAGGGCCATCAGCAGCTGCTCGATCCGCCCGCCCAGATACCCCGCGACGAGACCGATGAGCAACGCCAGCGCGAGCGCGGTGAGCTCGGCGCCGAACGCGACGATCAGGGCGGTACGAAGGCCGTAGACGAGCCGGCTCGCGATGTCGCGTCCCAACAGGTCCGCGCCCAACGGGTGCCCGGCCGTACCCGGCGACGCGAGCTTGTTCGCGAAGTCGGTCTCGGCGTAGTGGTGGGGCGCGAGCAGCGGCGCCGCGAGCGCGACGACGACGAGCAGACCGCAGAAGACCAGGCTGACCAGGGCGAGCCGGTTACGCCGGAAGCGTTCCCACGCGCGGGCCATCGGCCCACGGGCGCGTTCGGCCGTGGCAGCTGCTACGTGGCCTGCGTCGTCGCGGCCTGTGTCGCTTCGACCTGCGTCGAGTCCTTCCGCGGTTGCGATCGTCCCCACCCCCCTTCACTCCTGATCCTCGGGTCGAGGACGCCGTAGATGAGGTCGACCACGAGGTTGGTGACCATGAGGATGAGGGCGAAGAACAACGCCGTGCCCATCAGGAGCGGCATGTCCCGGCTGGCCGCGGCGGCGGCGAAGTAGAGCCCGAGCCCCGGGATCCGGAACAGTGCCTCGACGAACACCGTCCCCGTCATCAACGCGGCGAGCAACGGACCCACCACCGTGACGAGCGGGATCAGGGAGTTGCGCAGGGCGTGCCGGATGATGACGACGTGCTGGGGTCCGCCCTTGGCGAGTGCTGCGGTTACGTACTCCTCGCGCAGGGTTTCCAGCATCGACGACCGTACGTACCTCGCGAGGACGGCGGCGGGCCCGAGGGCGAGCGCGAGCACCGGCATCACCATGTTCTGCGGCCCGTCCCATCCACTCGACGGCAGGACGTGCAGCGTCGCGGTGAACAGCAGGACGAGGAACGCCGCGGTCAGGTAGCTCGGCAGCGCGTGCCCGAGCGTCACCACGAACATCGTTCCCGCGTCGCCGAGGGAGTTCTGGCGCAGGGCGGCGAACACCCCGACGGGCACCGCGATGAGCAGGGCGAGGACGACCGCGATGACCGCGAGGGTCGCCGACACCGGGAACGCCTGGGCGATGATCTCCTGCACGTCGAGGGTCGCGTACTTGTACGAGGGACCGAAGTCCCAGGTGACCGCGCCCTTCATGAAGATGAGGTACTGCTTCCAGACCGGCACCTGCTCGCCGTAACGCGCCTGCAGCTCGCCGACCATCTGCTCCGTACCGGCGCCGCCGATGTTCGTCGCGCCACTCGCCACCCGCGCGATGTCGGCGAAGTTCCCCGGGGCCAGCTGCAGCAGCGTGAAGGTGATGATCGAGACCGCCACGAGTGAGACGATCAGGCGGACGACCCGTTTCGCCACGTACACAACGAATCCCACCCGTTCACCTCCTCACCGTACGCCACCGAGCGTCGCTGTGCTGTCCTGCTGGGCTGTCCTGCTGGGCGGCCCTGCTGTGCGGTCCCTGCTGGGCGGTCCGCAGGCGCGGTCCCGCTGTCCGACCCGCTCAGGCGCCCGTGAGGCCGAGCGGCTTGAGGTAGAAGAAGTCCGGGTAGGGCCGCAGCTGCACGCCCGTGACCGTGGGACGGACGGCGAAGAAGATGTCGGCCCAGACGACCGGGACGAAGAGGTACTGCTCCTCCCGCAGCTTCGCCGCCTGTTTGAACAGCTCGAGCTGCGTGCTCTCGTCGGCTGCCTTGGCCTGGGTGACGAGATCGGCGAGGCGGCGGGAGTCGGCCGTAGACTCCTCGGCGAGGATCGCGTTCAGCTGTGCGGTCTTCTGCGCCGGCTTGAGCTTGGTGTCCGCCAGGACCTTCTGGTACCGCTGCCAGACGTCGGCCGGCAGGCTCATCATCTGGACGTCCTTGGGCGACCACAGGGTGCCGACCATCGTCGGCCAGGTCGGCAGACCCGCGAACGAGCCGTAGTAGAAGCCGATGTAGTCGCCCTTCTGCACCTGCCACCGGCGCTCGACGTAGACGCCGGCCTCGACCACATCCGCCCGTGCCTTGATGCCGAGGTTGCGCTTCCAGGTGTCGACGATGGCCTCGACCATCGGGGTCTGCACTCCGGCCAGGACCTTGATCTCCGGCAGGCCCTCGCCGCCCGGGTATCCCGCCTCGGCGAGCAGCCGCTTCGCCTCGTCGATGTCCTCCTGGACCGCGATGCTGTCATCCCAGCCGGCGGTGCGTTCGGTCACGAGGGACAGACCGGGATGCAGGCCAGGGCTCACCTCGGCGAGGGACTCCCGGCCGAGGCCGAGGGAGAGTGCTTTGCGGACCCGTACGTCGTCGAGGGCGGGGTTCTCGCTACGGAGCTTCGCGAGATAGATGATGCTGTACGTACTCACCGACTTCAGGTGCTTGGACAGCTCCGGGTCCTTCTGGAACCGCAGGATGTCGGCGTCGCTGATCCCGAGGATGTCCACCTCGTCGTTCTCGTACGGCACGGTGGCCGTCCCGGTGGCGCTGGGCTCGACCAGCTTGACGTCGATCTGGTCCAGGTGGACGTTCCCCCGGTCCCAGTAGTGCGTGTTGGGCACGAGCAGGATGCTGGAGTTCTTGGTCCACTTCTGTACCGCGTACGCACCGTTGGAGACGAAGTTCGGCGGGTTCTGCCAGTCGTCGGGCTTGGCCTCCACCGAGTCCATGTGCAGCGGCAACAGCGCCGGGTGGGTGAGGGCCAGCAGGAAGTCGGGGTTGGGGTTGGCGAGGGTCAGCACCAGCTCGCGGTCGCTGGTCGCCTTCACGCCGACCTTCGACCAGTCCTCGAGCACGCCGGCGAGGAACTCCTCCGCGCCCTTGATCCCGGTGGACGCCTGGTAGGAGTTGGCACCCAGCGTGGTCCCACCGGCGCTGGTCCCGGCGGGGGTGAAGAGCCGCTGGTAGGTGCGTTCGAAGTCGTGCGCCGTGACCGGGTCGCCGTTGGACCATTTCGCGTCGGCGCGGAGCTGGAACGTGTAGGTGAGGTTGTCCGGTGACACCGACCACTCGGTGGCGGCCGCCGGTACCACGTCGTCACCGGACTCGTTCTGGGTGACGAGCCCTTCGAGGATGCCGCGGGTCAGAATCCACATGCCGTTGGTGATGACCTGCGGGTCGAGGACCTCGACGGGAACGAAGCTGATCCGCAGGACCGATGTGTCTTTGCCGCCCTTACCGGGACTGTCCGTCCCCTCGACGTCACCACCGTCGAACAGCCCACATCCGGTGAGTGACCACGCGCCGGTGGCCAGCCCGATCAGGCCGGAGATCCGGAGAACCTCCCGTCGCGACATTCCCACGGGTGGTACCCACATTGCGGCGCGCTTGTCCATCGGTGAACCTCTCTTCGCCCCACCGGCATCGTGCGCAGTGGGTTTCCGGGCCCAAGTGAATCGAGTGTGTCCGACCCCCGACAGACATCCGGTCACGACCGTAGGGCTCGCCCAAGTCCGTGTCAATGCGCGAGATCAGGACGCAATCAGCAGTTCACACAGGTACACGGACGACCGTTTCCAACACCGGACAGCGCCGCGGCTCGCCAGCCCGTGAGCCGAGTGGTCGAGATAAGGTCCAGACCGCAACCGAAAGACTTCTGGAGGTGCTTCGTGACGGGGCGAACGAACGGCACACTGGCGCGCGACGGCGGCGACCCCGTCCGCACGGCCCCCTTCCCGACCGTCAACCAGGCCGGCGGAAGGACGCTCGGTGCCGAGGAGCTGGAGGCGCTGGGCCGCGTCATCGCGTCCGGCCAGCTCGGCTGCACGGTCGGCGGCGAGACCCGCGCGCTCGAGCGGGAGTTCGCCGACTACTACGGCATCGGCCACGCCGTCGCGTCCAGCTCCGGAACGGCCGCCCTGCATCTCGCCGTCGCGGCGGTCGACCCGGAACCAGGCGACGAGATCATCACCACGCCGATCACCGACGCCGGCACCGTGCTGCCCATGCTGCTGCAGAACGCGGTACCCGTCTTCGCCGACCTCGATCCCGCGACAGGGAACCTCGACGTCGAGTCCGTACGCCAGCGGATCACGTCCCGGACCAGGGCGATCTGCGTCGTCCACCTGTTCGGCTCCGCCGCGCCCGCAGCCGAGCTTCGGACAGTCGCCGACGAACACGGCATCGTCCTCATCGAGGACTGTGCCCAGGCGTACCTCACCCGGGTCGACGACGGCCGGCTCGCCGGCACCATCGGACACATCGGATGCTTCAGCCTCCAGCAGTCCAAGCACATCACCGCCGGCGACGGCGGGCTGTCGATCAGCGACGATCCTGCGCTGGCCCGGCGGATGCGCCTGTTCGCCGACAAAGGATGGCCGCGCGACACCGACGAACGCACCCATCTGTTCCTCTCGACCAACTACCGGATGACCGAGCTGCAGGCGGCGGTCGCCCGGGCGCAGCTGCCGAAGCTCGCCGGCGTCGTCGCCGCGCGACGGGCCACCGCACTGCGGCTCACGGACGCGATCAGCGGACTGTCCGGACTCCGCGCGCCACGCGACACCGGCGGCATGTCGTACTGGCAGTACCCGTTGCTGGTGGACGACGCGGAGGCGGCGGGCGGCACCAACCACGACTACGGCAGGGCCCTGGCCGCCGAGGGGATCCCGGCGTCGGGTGGATACCTGACCCGACCGGTCTACCGCACCCCGGTGCTCGCCGAACGGCGTACGTACGGCGGCTCCGGTTACCCCCTCACCGCACCACCGGCCAGCCAGGAGCCCTGCTACGACAGGGGGATCTGCCCGGTGGCCGAGTCACTGATCGACGAGCGGCTGGTGGTCGTCTCCTGGAACGAGGCGTACGACGAGAGCGACGTGGACGACATCGCCGCGGCGATCCACAAGGTGCACCACGTCTTCACCCGCCGGTGACGAGTGGCGGCGTGTGCGGACCGGCGTCTGTCCCGCGCTACGGCCTTCGATGGACGGCCTGGCCGGACGGTGCCACCATGATGGGCATGCTCATGGGGATCCTGATCGGCATCATCGTCCTGGCTGTCGTGCTGGTCTACCTCGGCCAGCGCGGGGCGAGTCTGCCCTGGGTGCCCGGCAGGGAGAGGCGCCAGCGGCAGCTGGACGCCGACGTCAACCGGGGGATCGAGAAGCGCGACACCTCGCTCGATCACGTCCGGGACGTCGATGGCAGCGGATTCCCCGGCGCCTTCTAGAGGTTGTCTCGGAGACGTCCAGATGGCCGTCTCCGTCGTGGTCTGTACGCGCAACCGGATCGCCCCGTCGACGCCCACGTCCAGCGAGCCTGGCGGGTAGGGGCTGCGTACGCCTCGAGGCTGACGACCGTCATCCCGCCGGCTGACGTCGCCACGACGGGCGAAGCCTAGGATCGGCCGGATGGAGCGACCGTCGGTGAGCCTGCCGACCGTGGAGAACTGGGTGATCCGGCACACCTGGGCAGGCGACGCCGTCCTCGCCGTGGCCCTCCTGTTGGTGATCGGCCGGACGTCTGTGACCCTGGTGTGGGGTGCCGAGTGGCCCCTCGCCGCGAGGGTCGGAGTGATCGGTCTCGTGCTGATCGGGCACCTCACCATTGTCACCCGGCGGACCTGGCCGGTGGCGGCGTACCTCTCCTGCAGCCTCGTGATGCTCGCCCTCGTGCTGGCGCCCGACTTCACCGGGCCGGGCGCGAGAGAGCTGGGCGTCGACTCGGTGCCATCGATCCTGCTTCCCAGCGCCCTGGTCTATCCGGTCGCGTTGTACGCCGTCGCCGCGTACTCCCGGCGTCCCTGGCCGACGATCGCCTTGGTGATCGGTCTCGTCGGTGCGGTCCTCACCACTGTCCGGCTGTGGTTCCCGGGGGACTGGATGGCCGGCCAGAGCGGGACGGACAGCGCTGTCTGGCGGCTCTTCGTCCTGCTTGCGCTGGTCGCCGCCGTCCTGGCGCCCTGGGGCCTGGGGCGGTTCCGGGGCATCCGGGCGGCCTACGTCGTCGCGTTGGAGGAGCGGGCGCGGCGTGCCGAGCAGGACCGGGCCGAGCGGGCGGAGCAGGCGGCGGCAGCGGAACGGTCGCGGATCGCGCGAGAGATGCACGACGTCGTGGCCCACTCGTTGGCGGTGATGGTGCGACAGGCGGAGGGCGGCCGGTTCGCCGCCGCGAAGGATCCCGCCCGTGCCGTCGAGGCGTTGGCGATGGTCGCTGGCACCGGGCGGGAGGCATTGGCCGACATGCGTACCGTCCTGGGGGTTCTGCGTCGCGACGAGGAGGTGGCCGAGACAACGCCTCAGCCGACGCTGGACGATGTTCCGGCCCTCGTGGAACGGGTTCGCGCGTCCGGGTTGCCGGTCGAGCTCACGACCACGGGGACCGCTCTCGCGTTGGATCGCGCCGCCTCGCTGGCGGCCTTCCGGGTGGTCCAGGAAGCGCTCACGAACGTCGTCAAGCATGCCGCCCGCGACGCCTCGGCGTCGGTACGGCTCACCTGGATCGACGGCGGGCTCGATATCGCGGTGACCGACGACGGCGGCACGCGGGAGGGTGGAGCCGCATCGGCTGGTGGGGCTGTTCGGGATAGTGGAGCCGTTCGGGATAGTGGAGCCGTTCGGGATGGTGCGGCCGTTCGGGATAGTGGAACTGCGCCGGGCGGACACGACGGTCAGGGGTTGGTCGGCATGCGCGAGCGGGTGACGCTGGCGGGTGGGCGGATGAGCGTCGTGCCGCCCGCCGAGCCGCGAGGATCCGGGGGCCGGGGATTTGCCGTCTCTGCGTACCTGCCGGCGCGCGCGAGGGAGGCGTCGACGTGATCCGGGTCGTGCTCGTCGACGACCAGGAGCTGGTACGCACCGGCCTCGCCATGGTCGTCGACTCCCAGGACGACATGCGGGTCGTCGGCCAGGCAGGCGACGGCGCGCAGGCGCTCGACCTCATGGCGACCGTCGCCGCCGACGTCGTGCTGATGGACGTACGCATGCCGCGGATGGACGGTGTGGAGGCGACCCGCCGGCTGCTGGAACGTGACCGGGACGGAGCGCGGGTCGTCGTCCTCACGACGTTCGACCTGGACGAGCACGCGTTCGCCGCACTGAAGGTCGGAGCCAGCGGCTTCCTGCTGAAGGACGCACCGGCCGAGGAGGTCCTGTCCGCCATCCGTGCCGTCCACGCCGGCGACTCGGTCCTCGCGCCGTCCACGACGAGGCGGTTGCTGGCCCATGTGGCCCGGGACCTCCCGGGGCCCCGTACCGGTCCCGACCCGCTGGAGCGGCTCACGGACCGGGAGCGGGAGGTCCTCGTCGAGGTGGCGACCGGTGCCAGCAACGCCGAGATCGCCAGCCGGATGTATCTGTCCGAGGCGACGGTCAAGACCCATGTCGGCCGCCTGCTCGCGAAGCTCGGGCTACGCGACCGGGTGCAGGCCGTCGTTCTTGCGTACGAGTCCGGTCTCGTCCGGCCCGGCTCGTAGGTCGTGTCGCCCTAGCCACTCCGGCTTCCTGACGTCATTCCCTCGGCGTACGTGGTCGCGACCGCAGGTCGACGTCATGCGCGCCAACCGCAGCGAGGCTCTTCCTCGACGGCGCCGGCCCAGGCGCCCGCAGAAGGGAGATCCTCATGTCCGTCCATGTCGACGACGCCCGGTCAGGAGGACCGGTCGCCCCGCGGTCCAGACCTACCCGGCGATGGACCGCGCTCGCGCTACCGGTCGCCGCCACCTGGTCGCTCGCCTACCTCGGGTTGGGCATCGCCTGGCTGCTCGGAGCGGGCGGCAACCCCGCCGATCCCGCGGTGGACGAGGTGCGAGGACTGTCGTTGTTGGGGCTCTGGAGTCCCCGGGTCGGCGCCGGCATCCTCACCGGGCTCGCCGGTTTCGGAGTCGTCCTGGCCTGGGTGATGGCGTTCGTTCGTCCGGGCTCGCGGGGACCGGACGCCAGACCGCCCGGCCGATCCCGCTCCCTGGCGACCACGCTGGTGGCCCGGATACCGAGCGGCCTGGCGATCGGGCTCGGCCTGACGCTGGCAGTCGTCCTGCCGGACTACCGGTTGCTCGCCACCATCGCCTACACGCCGATCATGCTGGTTCTGACCATGGCCGGAGCCGCCCCGGAAGGGGTCGTCCTCTGGTACTGGCCGGTGGTCAACATGGCGGTCCTCAGCGTTGCCGGACTGGCGTGGTTCGTCGCGGCGATCGCTCACCATCGCAGGATCACCGGTGGGTGCGCCGCATGTGGGCGGAGTCGGACCGGCCGGGACGGTGCGTGGACCTCCCCGGCCGCCGCGGCGCGTTGGGGACGCTGGGCGGTCGGCGTCGCCGTGGCGATACCGGTGGGCTACGCGGCCACGAGGTACGCCTGGGCGCTCGGGATCCCGTGGGGCGTCACCCAGGAGCTGCTCGACGAACTGGGTGCGGCGGTCTACCTGGGAGCTGGGCTCGCGACGCTGGCCGTGGCCGGTGCCATCCTCACGCTCGGCCTGGTCCAGCGGTGGGGTGAGGTTTTCCCGTGGTGGATGGTTGGCCTGCGCGGTCGGCGGGTGCCGGTGATGCTGGCGGTGGTGCCGGCCGGGATCGTGTCGGTCGTCGTCGCCTCCGCGGGGGTGATGTTCGTCCGCTTCGCCGTCACCGGCCGCTTCGCCGCCATGTTCCCGGGCGGTGACAGTGATGTCGCGGGTTGGTTGCCGGAGATGTTCTGGCCACTGTGGGGCGCCGCACTGGCCGCGGCGGCGTTCGCGTACTGGCTCCGCCGGCGTGGCGACTGCGCCATGTGCGGATCAGCCTGACCGCGAGCTACCGGGTCACGAAAGCGCTGGGTATCAGGCCGGGTGGCGGAGGCGGCGCTGGAACTGTGGCAGAGCCTGGGTTTCGTACGGATAGGGCAGCGGACGGTCGCTCGCCTGCGTGAGCCGGTCCATCTGCTCCTCGCTCAACGTCCATCCGGTGGCGCCGAGGTTGTCACGCAGCTGTTCCAGCGTCCGCGCGCCGAAGATGGGTGCGGTGACGCCCGGTCGCTGCAGCAGCCAGCGCAACGCCACCTGACCGGGTGTCTTCCCTGCCTCGTCGGCGACTGCGAGCAGGGCGTCTACGACCCGCCAGGTCTCGTCGGTGTCGCGCCGCTGCCAGCTTCCGTCCACTTCACCACGCGTGCCCGCCGGCGCGGCGCCGAGGTCGCGGCGGTACTTGCCGGAGAGCCAACCGCCGGCGAGGGGGCTGTAGGCGATCAGGCCGGCACCTTCGTTCCGGCAGATCGGGAGCAGCTCCCACTCGGCGTCACGGCCGAGCAGGTTGTAGTACGGCTGCAGGCAGACGAACGGCTCCCAGCCATGCTGGCGGGACAGGTCGATCGACTTCTGCAACTGCCAGCCGGTGTAGTTCGAGGCCCCGACGAACCGGACCTTTCCGCTCTTCACCAGACCGTCCAACGTCGAAAGCGTTTCCTTCAACGGTGTGACGTCATCGAAGACGTGGACCTGGTAGAGGTCGATGTAGTCGGTGCGCAGCCGCCGCAGGCTCGCCTCGACCGCTGTCAAGATGTGCTTGCGTCCGGCGCCCTGGACGAGTTGGCCCGGCCCGGCTTCGCCATAGACCTTGGTGGCGATCACGAGGTCGTCGCGGGCGCGGCCCTTGAGCCAGGAGCCGATGATCTCCTCGGAGCGGTTGTAGCCGTAGACGTCGGCGGTGTCGATGAAGGTTCCGCCGGCCGCCACGAACTCGTCGAGGATGCGGTGGCTGGTCTGCTCGTCGGACTCGTCGCCGAACCGCCAGGTGCCGAGGCACAGCTCGCTGACCTCGAGGCCGGTACTGCCCACAAAGCGATAGTCCACAGGGATTCCTTCCAGCGAACGACTTCCGACCATGCGCGGACGTCGCGGTGGAACGGTAGGCAGCCGAGGACCGGCGCGTCCAATGCAGAATCCGGTCGTACGTCATGCGTACGCGGTATGGGTGCGGACACTCGTCCGGATCCCTTGACCTGGAGCGCGCTCCAGGTCCTAGGCTCCGGCGGTTCAGGTTCCGTCGGTCGCTCGGTAGTGCGCGATCTTCTCGTCCAGCACGCGAAGGGCCGTCTGCAGCTGCGCCAGCTGGCCACCGAGTTCGGCGCGGTGGTTCTCGAGGAGTTCGACCACGCTTCCGGAGCTGGTCGAACCGTTACGGAGCCGGCCCATGAACATCTGGAGGTCGGCGATGCCCAGGCCGGCCCGGCGTAGGCAGACCAGCAGCTGCACCCAGGCGAGATCGCCGTCGGTGTAGATCCGCCGACCACCGGCCGTGCGACTCACCGGGCCGAAAAGTCCGAGCCGTTCGTAGTAGCGCAAGGTGTCCAGGCTGAGGCCCGTGCGCTCGGACGCCTCCGCCGGTTCGTACGACGTCATGCCCTCATGATCGGGGGTGATGTACGCCTGGGGTCAAGCTCCTCGGCGCCCGGTCCCGCTGCGTGGCTTCTCTGAGGCATCCTGTGGTGCGTGGAGGTCTACCAACTCAGGGCGTTCGTGGAAGTGGCGGCCGACATGCATGTCGGCCGGGCCGCCGCGCGGCTGCACATGGCGCAACCCACGCTGAGCCGTCAGATCGCCGCGCTGGAAAGGGATCTCGGCGTACCACTTTTCAGCCGCGCCCGCCGGCGGATCGCCCTGACGCCGGCCGGCGAGATCTTCCTCGGCAAAGCCCGCGAGATCCTCGGGCAGCTCGACGTGGCCGCGGAAGATGCCCGGCGCGCGGCCCGTGGTGAGATCGGGACGTTGCGGTTGGGCTTCGTCCAGTCCGCGACCTACGCAGCCGTTCCCCGACTCGTCGGCCGATTTCGGGCGGTCTGTCCGGAGGTCAGGCTGGAGGCAGGGTTCATGACCACGATGCGACAGATTCCGGCACTCCAGGCCGGTCTCCTCGATGTCGGACTCCTCCGCCCCCAGCAACCGGCGAACGCCTACAGCGGACTGCACACCCGGGTGATCTCGCGGGACGCCATGGTGGCTGTCCTCCCCGCGAGCCACCCACTGGCGGTCAAACGTCGCATCTCGCTGGCTGAGTTGGCCGGCGAAGCCTTCGTCGTCTACCACCGGGAGGAAGGGTCGACCGGCTACGAGGCGATCATCGACCACTGCCGCGGGGCCGGCTTCACTCCGCGCATCGTGCAGGAGGCGGGGGATGCCCAGACCATCGTGGCGCTGGTCGGTGCCAACCTTGGGGTGTCGCTGATGTTGGCCCCGACGCCGGACGTCGACCCTGACCTTGTCACCTATCGCCCGCTCAGTGACCGGATACCGACCTGGGACATGGCACTCGCCTGGTCGGTGGACAACAGGTCGGCCACGCTGGAGCGCTTCCTCGCGATCGCCACGGAGCTGACCGCAGGTGGAGCGCAGGTCGGATCTTCGTGAATGTCCCTGGGCTACGCGGACGGGTCGATGAACTCGTCCGCGGAGACCCTGGAGAGCTCCTGCAGGACGCGAAGGAACGCGCGGCGGTCGGCGGCAGGCACTCGAGCCAGCAGCCGTTCCTCCTGACGCTGGATGGCGTCTTGCGCGGACGTACGAACCCGACGGCCTTTCGCGGTCACTGAGACCAGACGCACCCGACGGTCGTCGGGGTCGGGCTCACGGCGGATCAGGCCGCGGTCCTGCAGGTCGTCGAGGATGGGGATGATCCTGGTCTTGTCCGCGCCGATGGCCTGAGCCAGCGCGGCCTGCGTACGCACCGGTTCGTCCTCCAGCCGGACGAGAACGGTATAGCCCCACATCGACAGGTCGTGGGCACGCAGGACCGGGAGTTCGGCCGCCATCAGGGTGCGGCCCAACGGCGCGACCAGTGCCGCGAGGTCGGGGCGAGTGGGGCGGCTTCCCGACGTGGACTTCCTCCGCATGGAACGACGATATGCCTTGACAAATCATGTGCTCTAGCAGATCGTAAGCGCACGCATATTAATGGAGGCATTATGAGCATCCCTGACCTTCGCGCGGAGCACCGGCGCGCGGCCGAAGCCACCATCGAGGTCGTGTCGCGCCTCACCCATGACGACCTGTCGCGGCCGACTCCGTGCGCCGACTGGAATCTGGGCGACCTGCTCGCGCACATGATCGTCCAGAACCACGGCTTCGCGGCGGCTGCGGAGGGAGGTGGCGCCGACCCGGCGATCTGGAAAGTCGGTCCGCTCGGCGCCGACCCGATGGCCGACCACACGGCCGCCACCGAGCACGTCATGACGGCGTTCGCGGCGGACGGTGTGTTGGACCAGCCGTTCTTCCTCGCGGAGCTGACCGACCAGCCCCTCCCCGCGACCCAGGCGATCAGTTTCCACTTCGTCGACTGTGTGGTGCACGGCTGGGACGTCGCACGCTCGGTGGGGCAACCATGGAAGCTCGACGCCGACCTTCTCCACGCCGCCCTGCCGGTCGCCGAAGCAGTGCCGGACAGCGACTTTCGCACGCTGCCTGGAGCGTCGTTCCGTCCCCGACTGCCGTCGACTCCCGCGGATGACCCGCTCGATCGAATCCTGCGGCTGCTCGGACGCTCGCCCGCGTGGCCCGGCGAGGCCCCTACGCCCGGACTCTGAGCCGCGCGGCCTGGGCGGGTCAGATAGCGGTGTCCGGAGACGTTCGTCGCAGGTGGGCTCCCACCGCTCAACCGCTCAGCGGCGGGTCCGGCCCGCGACAGCGCGCCAGACGAGCAGGACGAGAACGGAGCCGATGATCGCCGTCAGCCAGGACGAGAGGTCCCAGAACTCATCGATGGGGCTGGTGTTGAACAGCACCCCGGCCAGGAATCCACCGAGCAGGGCGCCGGCGACGCCGATGACGAGCGTGACGATCAAACCGCCAGGGTCGTTGCCTGGCAGGAGGAACTTGGCTATCGCTCCACAGATCAGTCCGAGGATGAGGAAGGCGATGATGCCCATGATGTGTGGCGCCCTTCGTGTCTCTCGTGGCCGACGATCGGCCATCGCGGTCCGGGCTGTACTACCCGCTCGCACCACTCGAAACCGCAGCGATTCCCAGCACAGGTGACAGTGGGGCGTCAGGGATTCACCCAGGCGTGCGGATCCTCGGCGTCCGGGTCGGCGAGAAGGTAGGCCGCCGCGGCGGGTTGCGCGGGCCCGGAATCCTCCGCAACCTCGCGGAAGACAAGAACCCGGACGCGTGCGCCTTCATCCGGTGGGTAGTCGGACGGATCATCGAAGACGGTTACCCGTCCTCCGCCGGCAAGGTCACTGGGATGGTCGATGATCCAGTCCTCGAGGATCGCGCGCGCGATGTCGGCACTGGCGCGGTCCCCGACGGTCCGGTCCTGCGCGGTGGTGCTGGTCCGCCATGCGTCCTTGTCGAATAGGTCGATCTGGTACGTGTAAGGCTCGGCCATAGATGAGAAACGTATCCGGCGGACGGCGGTCGATAAAGCCCGCGTCGTTACGGATATCGGACGCGAAGCCGGGTAACCAGCGGGACACCGTCAGGCAGGTCCCTCGTGGTGGATGCGTCCCGCCATCTCGCCGAGCCGTCCACCGGTGCCGCCCCACCTGGCCGCGATGATCTCCGCGCCGATGCTCACCGCGGTCTCTTCCGGCGTACGCGCCCCGAGGTCGAGTCCGATCGGTGACGCGAGCTTCGCAAGCTCCTCAGTCGTCAGGCCGGCCTCCCTCAACCGCGCGATCCGGTCGTCATGCGTACGCCGGGAACCCATCGCACCGACATAGGCCAGCGGCATCCGCAGCGCCACCTCGAGCACCGGGACGTCGAACTTCGGATCGTGGGTGAGAACGCAGACGACGCTGCGTTCGTCGATCCGGCCGGCCGCCCGTTCGCCGGTGAGGTACCGATGCGGCCACTCGACCACGACCTCGTCGGCCTCGGGGAACCGGCGGCTCGTGGCGAACACCGGACGGGCGTCGCACACGGTCACCCGGTAGCCCAGGAAGGCGCCGACCCGGGCGACGGCGGCGGCGAAGTCGATCGCCCCGAACACGATCATGCGCGGAGGCGGAGAGTACGAAGCGACGAAGAGCGTGAGGTCGTCGCCCCGGCGTTCGCCGTCGTGGCCGTAGTGCAGCGCGGCGCTCCGCCCGGTCGCGAGAAGGCCTCGGACATCATCGGTCGCGGCGGCGTCGAGACGCGGTGAACCCAGGGTTCCCGCCACCCGGTCCGTCCACACCACGAGGTGCCGGCCGACACGATCGCCCGGAGGGGCACTGGCGCGCGCACCGGTGCCGGTGGCTGCGGTGGCGCCAGCAGCCGCGCTGGGACCTGCACCAGCGCAGCCGTCGCCGACAGTGGTGACCGTCGCGACCGGCTCGCCCGAACGGATCGACGCTGACACGTCGCCAAGCTCCGGGAAGGTCGCCCGGTCGACCCGCTCGATGTAGACGTCGAGGACCCCACCGCAGGTCAGACCGACCGCGAACGCGTCGTCGTCACTCACGCCGTACCGCTCGAGGCTGGGTCGGCCAGTGTCGACCGCGCGCCGGGCCGCCTCGTAGACCGCGCCCTCGACGCACCCGCCGGAGACGCTGCCGACTACGGAGCCGTCCGGGCCGACCAGCATCGCCGCCCCCACAGGACGGGGTGCCGAGCGCCAGGTCGCGACCACGGTGCCCATGCCGGCGGCTTCGTCCGCCTCCCACCAGCGAACGAGATCGTCGAGCACCTCACGCATGCGTGATCACTCCCACCTGCGCCTCCCTCGCGCGACACTCGTGCCCAGCAGCACATTGATCGAGCTGCGACCCACGCGAGGTGCGGTGCTCCTGGTCGCCTTGATGGTACGCAGCGAGGGCAGATCCACCAGACTGTGCCCATGCGTGCTGACCGGCTGCTCCGCATCGTCTTCCGGCTGCAGGGCCGGGGCATCGTGTCGGCGTCGACGCTGGCTCAGGAGCTGGAGGTCTCGACGCGCACCATCCGCCGCGACATGGAGGCACTGTCGGCCGCCGGCATACCGGTCTACTCGACCCGTGGCGGTGCCGGCGGGTGGGCTCTGGTGGACGACTACCGGACCAGCCTGACCGGCCTGTCCACGACCGAGGCGCTGGCCATGATCGTCGGTCAGCCGCGCGGAATCCTCGCCGACCTCGGCCTCGACGATCCCGGCGACGGTCTGATTCTCAAGCTGCTGGCGGCGGTCGCGCCGGCCGCCCGTGAGCATGCCGAGCACGCCCGGCAGCGCATCCACGTCGAGTTGGGTGGCTACTGGGGTCCCGTCCCTGGCGACCCGCCGCCCGTGCTGCCTCGGCTGTTGCAGGCGATCTGGGACGACCGCGTTGTCAAGATCCGGTACGGCACAGCCGTCGGCACCGTGCAGGTCGCGCCGTACGGCCTGGTCCGCAAGGGCGCGCACTGGTATCTCATCGGGCAGCGGGACGACAAGCTCCGGACCTACCGCGTCTCCCGGATGCGCGACCTGACGGTGACAGCCGTCCCGTTCGCCCGACCGGACGAGTTCGACCTCGTGACGTTCTGGCGGCAGTCGCAGGACGCCTACGCCAAGTTGCTACCGACCTACCCGGTCCGGCTCCGGCTCCGTGACCACGCGCGGATCCGGGCAGGTTGGGCGTTCGCTCGCACCCGGTCGCTGTCGCCGCCTGATGCCGACGGGTGGGTGGAAGCCGAGTTCGACACCGAAGACTGGGAAGGTGCGGTGGGGTTGGTGCGGTCGTTGGGTGGCGACGTGGTGGTAGTCGAACCGGACCGGCTACGTCGTCAGGTGATCGCCGACGCCCATCGGTTGATCGAGCTCAACTGAGTTCTGAAGGTAGCCGTTGAGGGCACTGGTCGCGTGCATCGTCTGCTGGCTGGCGCGTTGGACGGAGCGGCGGCGTTGCTCGAGGGCGGCCAGGGCCTGTGCCGGCCGGCTGGTGGCGAGGTCGTCGAGAACGGACCGGATGCCATCGAAGCGATAGCCGGCGGCACGCAGGAGCGCGACGATCTGGACGCGTTGCATCTGTTCGTGGTCGTAGTAGCGGCTGCGCGTCGTGCCGTCACGGGTCGGCTGTAGAAGTCCTTGCTCTTCCCAGAAGCGCAACGCGGACGGGCGTACGCCGGCGAGTTGGGCGGCGGCGCCGATGCGTACCACCCGGCCGGCCGTGACGCGAGGAGCGCGGGTCTGGGTGCGCGAGATGCGTTCGAGGGTGCGCAGGGTCTCGTCTATCTGGGCACGTTGGCGGTGGAGTTCGGCGTGGCATGCGTCGACGACGGCGAGCGCGGCGGCGCTGTCGCCGGCATGGACAGCGCGCATGACCTGAAGCGCCCGCTGCCAGCCGTACCCCGCGATCAGACATCGAGCCACCCGCAGTGCTTCCACATGAACGTCGGTGTAGCGGCGGTAGCCGTTGGGACTGCGATCCGCGGCGGGGAGGAAGCCCACCTGTTCGTACGTGCGCACCAGCGACGGGCTGATCCCGGCTGTGCGAGCCAGGTCGACCGGCCGCAGCGCCTTCACGTGGGTCTTTAACCGCGGTTGCAAGGTTCTGGCCCTTTCAGGCGTGATCCAGAGGTGAGAAGACCGGTCAACCTTTCAACGGGCTGGAGCCACATACGGTAACTCCCATGATGGCTGGAAAGACAGAGTGTGGGACATCCGATCCGGTCGTGGCGGTGGATGGGCTGGGGATGACCTACCGGGCCCCGGTACGCCCGGCCGGGCTCGCGGCTGCGTTCCGTGCGCTGTGGCGGCGGGAGTACCGGCAGATCGAAGCGGTGGCCGATGTGACGTTCCACCTTGCAGCCGGCGAGCTCGTCGGGTTCATCGGGCCCAATGGCGCCGGCAAGACCACGACCATGAAGATCCTCTCCGGCATCCTGCACCCGACCGCGGGGGAGGCGAGGGTGCTGGGATTCGCGCCCATGCGACGCCAGCACGAGTTCCTCACCCAGATCGCGCTGGTACGAGGAAGCCAGCCGATCGCTGGACCCACGGAACTGACCGTCCTGGACAACTTCAGCTACCGGCGCCTGTTGTACGACATCGCCCCCGCCCAGTTCCGCTCCCACGTCGAGGAACTGACGGACATGCTCGACCTGGAGCCACTCCTGCCGCGACAGGTGCGCGCCCTGAGCCTCGGGGAGCGGATGCGCGCCGGGCTGGCAGTGGCACTTCTGCACCGACCTCGTGTGCTCTTCCTGGACGAGCCCACCATCGGCCTGGACGCCTCCGCGGCAGTGGCGTTCCGCCGCTACATCGCCGATTACGCCTCCCAGACCGGCGCCACCGTGCTCCTCACCAGTCACTACATGGCCGAGGTCGAGGCCTTGTGCCCACGGGTGGTGTTGATCGACCAGGGACGGCTGCGTTATGACGGCAGGCTGGCCGCATTGGCCGCGCAGCTGTCGCCGTACAAGCTGCTGCGAGTGACCACCGGCGACGACTCGGCGTCGGTGTCATGGAATGACTATGGAGAGCTCGACGACTCCGACCCGAGCCAGGTGACGCTTCGCGTTCCTCGGGAAGACGCGCCCCAGATCACCAGTCGACTCCTCGCCGAGGTTCCTGTCATCGATCTCACCGTGGCCGACCCGCCGCTGGAAACCATGATGGACCGGTTCTACCGGGCCGGTGTGGCATGAGCAGGATGGTGCGGCTGGTGGGCCTCGCGATCTGGCGAAGCACTCTGACCCAGTGGAGTTGGCGGTCGTCGGTGATCACCTGGGTGATCGGGCAGGCGGTCACGCCTGTGCTCGGCCTGTTCATCTGGTCGGCTGCCCTGCCAGGCGACTCGGCAGTCTCCACCTACTACGTCGTGCTGCTCGCGGTCCAACTGGTGACGGTCTCCTACGAACACCACACCCTGTCCAACGGCATCTACGACGGTGGTCTCGGTGACTACCTCGTCCAGCCGCAGCCCGTCGTCATCGACTACCTCGGCACCAACATCGGTCTGCGGTTCTGGCACCTGATCTTCGGCATACCGCTCATCGTGGTCGCGGGAGCCGTCGCCGGTGTCCGGCTCGACCCGGTGGGGATCGCGGTGGCGCTGCCCGCACTCCTGGTCGCCGCCGCGCTGCGGTTCCTTTTCACGTACGCACTCGCGCTGTCGGCGCTGTGGACCGAACGCGCACATGGCGTGGTGGGGCTCGGCGAGACCCTGATCTTCCTGCTCGGCGGTACGGCCGCGCCCCTGGGGTTCCTGCCCGAGCCGTTCCGGGTGGTCGGGCAGGCTCTTCCGTTCTGGTCGATGCTCGGTATGCCCGCCGAGATCGCGGCGGGGACCCTGCGCGGGGCCGAGCTCGTGCAGGCGTACGGCGTTCAGCTGGGCTGGCTGATCGCCCTCGCCGGGTTGACCGTGGCCGTCTGGCGGTCCGGCCTGCGCCGCTTCACCGCAGTAGGCGCGTAGGAGGAGGAGACGACCATGCTCAAACTGATCCGGCTGTTCGGGACCTTGTTCTCGTTGTCGTTGCGTCGCCAGATCGCCTTTCGCGCCGACCTCGTCTTCGAGGTCGTCCTCACCGTGGTTGCGCTCGCTTCCGCACTCGTTGCCCTCGCAATGATCTACACCCGTACGAACACACTCGGCGGCTGGCATCCCGGTGAGGCGATCGCCCTCCTCGGCACGTTCCAGATCGTCAGCGGACTCCGCGCGGCATTCGTCGAGCCCAACCTGCAGTGGTTCGGCAACCACGTCAAGGACGGCCGATTCGATGCGCTTCTGACCCAACCCGCGCCCGCGATCTTCCTCGCAAGTCTCAGCAGCTGTGCGCCGCTGGCACTTGCCCAGGTGGGACTCGGCGGTGTCGTCGTCGCGTACGGCGTCCACCACGCGGGCATTACCGTGACGCCGGTCGGGGTAGCCACATGGCTGGTCCTGCTTCTCGCCGCGACCGCGGTCATGTGGGCCACCCGCACGATTCTCGCCGCCACCGTGTTCTGGGCGCTGGGCCTGAGCCTCGACGCCGTCTACGACGCTGTCTGGCAGTTTGCCCGCTATCCCGTCGACGTCTACCGCCGACCGCTGCGGCTGCTGCTCACCTACGTGCTGCCCGTCGCGTTCCTCGCGACCGTCCCGTCGGGAGCTCTCCTGAACGGCGGAGAACTCCTCGTCGTCCTCATGGCCGTGGGTGTCGCCGTCGGCGGCTGTCTTCTCGCCCATCTCGTCTGGCGAGCCGGACTACGCTGCTACACGAGCGCCACCAGCTGAGCAGCGGAAGGGATCCCGCGTGGGTACGTGCGTCTTCTGCAGGGTGGTCGACCGCGAGGCGCCAGCAAGCGTCGAGAGTTGGCGCCGGATGCCCTGCCACGACTCGGGCGATCAGGAGGTGACGAGGTCGATGGCGCGGGCGATTGCCCTCCGAGCTGCGGCCTGGTCGGCCCGGGGACCTAGCCCACACGCCGAAGCGACGTCCACCTGGTGGCCGAAAGCCGATTCCACCAGTGCGAGCACCCGCCGCTGCTCGTCGAGCGGTTGATACTCGTGCGCTATTCCCGCGATCAGTCGGGTCTTGTGCGGGAGCCTGAGGCGGCGCAGATGCTCGTAGTAGGCCTTGTGGAGAGGGGGACTCGGACCATCGGCCATCGGGATGTGGACGAATTCCAGCGTCCGCTCGGCCGGCCAGCGATCGACGATGCCGTTGGCCAGGTCGACCATGGACGTGGTGGAGCGAGGTCTGGCCCCAGGTTTGCTGTGCAGGCTGCCAAAGCACAGGTGAACGCCGAGCCGCGATCCGGGTGGAGTCATGACGGCGAGGTTGGTGACTGCTGTGGCAGCGATGGCGACGACAATCCGCCGAAGGCCCGGTGGCATTTTGGCCGCCAGGAGAGTCTCGGCAGGTATCTCCAGCTGGAAGACCACGTCGTCGCCGGCCAGCTCGTGGATCCGGGAGATCTCGCGGCCGGTGGCCTCGACGACCGGCCGATAGTAGGGCCACATTCTCCCGGCTGAGTCGCCGGTGCGCTGGTAGAACTGCAGGACGCGGTGATTGAAGGCGATGAACGAAAAACTCAGCGGACTCGGCACGCTCACCTGGAACCGCAGGTAAGACCTGTCGTATTCGGCGCTGATCTCTTTGAAGGCCAGTAACGCCTCCTGAGTTTCCTTGAAATATCCCAGATAATCATCGAGCGGCGCGTCCCGCAGCGATCGGCCCCGGCGGAGCCGATACGTGGGACGTGCCGTCAGGGTCGACCAGTCGCCTCTGGTCACGTACTCCAGCGCGGGATGCGTCGCCAGTCCGTCGACCATCGGCGCCACGTACAGGCCGCGACGGCGCGTCTCGCCACTCGGCAGCAAGCCGCGCAGGTGCGGCCCGGCGTTGTCGAGGAAGAAGCGCATGCCTTCGTCGACCGCCGCTGTGTCCGGGGGCAGGCTGCCCACCAGATGGACCGCACGGGTCCGCTCCATGAGGAAGCTCCTTGCTGGCTAGCGGCTGCCTCCGTCGTGGCGGGCGTCAGCAGCGGGACAGACCCGGGCAGTCGATGCCGTCCTGCGGGAGGTAGGCAGCGGATGGTAGCCAGGTGCTCACGACCTGGTCGCGGGGTCGGCCGTCGACCCGGGGGGCCACCAGCCGGTCGGTCGCGCTCGAGTCACCCGCGAG
This sequence comes from Actinopolymorpha sp. B9G3, assembly GCF_040120725.1. NCBI lineage: Bacteria > Bacillati > Actinomycetota > Actinomycetes > Propionibacteriales > Actinopolymorphaceae > Actinopolymorpha > Actinopolymorpha sp. B9G3. The sequence continues at coordinate 125,062 of NZ_JBEEAB010000004.1, forward strand.
GTAGCGGTCGAACCAGGCCCGCGTGTAGTACGCGAACACCTTGAGCTCGGCCTCGCTGCCGGTCGCGGGAAGTCCGAGGTCAATCTGGCCGGGACCGGCCTGCTGCGCGAAGTCCATGTGCTCGGCGTTGCGAATGGGGACCAACATCGAGGCAACGCCGGCGGCACGCCACGGTTCGAAGCCCGCCCACCGCTGATACTCGGGGTCGCCGGTGAGGCAGAACGGGCGACCACCGTCGGAGTTCAGACTCATCGCCGGCGCCCGAGGCGAGACGTCCCGGGCAGCAAGGTTGAGCAACGTCTTGCAGGGATCCAGGGTCAGTGCCGGGTACCGCCGCGCGAAGAGCATGTCCCAGGCGACAATGGCGCGGATGCGACGGTCCACCTCTTGTGCGGAGCTGACCGCGGAGCCGCCGAGGGAATGCCCTGCCGCGCCCATGCGGCGGGAATCGACCCGTCTGGCGAACGGATTGGCCGGTGAGGCGAGGTAGTCCAGTCCGCTCCGGACCGCGTCGACGCGGGCGGTCTGGCTGCCGAGTACGGATTCGGGAAACAGGTTGTCGAGGTCACCGCAGTTGGGAAGGCCGTCACGACAGGCCGGGTGCGCAAGCAGGTCGGACCGCCCGACACCCTGCGGGTCGATGGTGATCGCGACGTACCCATGGCCGGCGAGGTCGCGAGCCGCCCACTGGAACTCGTTCTGCGTCGACAGTCCGGCTGGAACGATCACCACCGCCGGTAGGCGTTCTTTCCCTGGCTCAGCTGGGGCGAAGACGGTCGCGAACAGGCACGACCCGGTGCCGCGCGAGGGAATGTAGACCTCTCTACTCTGCCACGCCCCCTGCCAGTCGTAGGCAGCCCGCGGCGTGTCCACCCCCGGCAGTGGCGGAGTGCTGAGCCCCGCGCAGGTGGACCCGCTGTCTGCGGCACCTACATCTTTGGGTGCGGCGCTGGCCGGCATCGCCATGACCGCCGTCGATGCCAGGATCGTCGCCGCAAGCAGCGCGGCCGAGCGTATGCAACGTCGCACGATCTGTTCCTCCACGGTGGTGTCACGCCTGAGGGTCGTACGTTGAGGCACACCCGTTCCGTCACCACGAACGTGCGGACGGACCGGCTGAGCGGCTGATCGGCTGGTGAACGGCCGCGGTCCGGCGTTCATGATCACGGCATCCTAACGGTGGACTATGATGACGGCCAGTTCTCGGACCGAAGGCAAGGCCACTCGGTGTGCCGCGATTGCCGCGATGGCAATGGCCGTCGAGGCGGCTGAGCTGGACGGCTCCACCTGGACCGGTGTCGACTGATGCTTCCCCCGACGGAGACTCGATGAGCGACGCAGAAGGATCCCTGACGCCGACGCCTGCCGGCGTCTACGACGCCGCTCTCGGCGGTACGGCGAACACCGCGGCTGACCGGGCGGTTGTGGAGCGTGCCAAGGAGGCAATGCCCGACGTGATCCTGGCGGCCTGGGCCAACCGTGGATTCCTGCAGCGGGCGGTCAGGCGGATGGCGCACGAGTTGGGGATCCGGCAGTTCCTCGATCTCGGGTCCGGCATGCCGACTCAGCGCAACACCCACGAGGTGGTCGCCGAGGCCAGGCCGGACGGCCGGGTGGTCTACGTCGACGTGAATCAGGCCGTGGTCGCCCGTTCACGCGAGATCCTCGCCGGGGCGAGTGACACGACCGCGATCCAGGGTGACATTCGGCAACCCGAGGCGATCCTGGCGCACGAGGAGACCAGGCGTTTGATCGACTTCACCCAGCCTGTCGGCGTCCTGGCCGTTGCCGTGACGCACTTCCTGCCCGACGAAGACGATCCGTGGGGGCTGATCGCCCACTTCATGGACGCTGTTCCGACCGGCTCCTACCTCGCCCTGTCCGCCGTCACCTCCGACTACCAGGAGGAGACCTGGCGCAAGACGCTGCAGCAGGCTGGTCCGAGTTACGACGCCTACCCGCGGACCCGCGCAGAAGTGGAGCGGTTCTTCAAGGGGTTGGAGATCCAGCCACCGTACGAAGGCGCCGATCCGGCCGTCGTCCACATCGGCCTGTGGGGGGCCGAGGACCCCGAGGTGGCCGACGACGACAGCTCGCGGCTGGCCTACGCCGCGCTGGCCCGCAAGCGGTAGCCGGCCGTCGCCTCCGCAGGAAGGGGACAGGTCACGGCCACGACAGGGACGTCCTCGGTTGCGGAGAGTGTTCCGGACGACAGCTGAACCTCTGACCGTCGTTGGCGCTTCCCCGCAGACGCATCGACGCTGCACCGTGCTCCGCGAGCCGCTCGCGTGACCGCAAGCGGCTGTTGACATGCCCAACCGCGACATTAGCGTGACAGGCGCTCGTCCATAGGCTGCGAGCACGCCTGGCATTTCCGTTCGGTGGAACCTTGTCTTCGGTGATTCGCACGTGTCGGGAGGGTGACGTGCCCAGAGTCAACCGGCGTCATGTGTTGGGCTTCGGACTGGCCGGAGTCGGGGCGGTGGCGTTGGGTGGTGCACCGGCTTCGGCGGCGGTGTCGACCGCTCCTGACAGCGCGAGCGAACCGTTGCTGGTCTATGACCTTGCCGGCCTGCACGACCTCGAGCTCGCTGATCCGACGCAGGCCAGACGGGCATACGACGAACTCCATTTCGTCGCCACCCTGCAGGGAATCGTCAACCGTTCCCACCCACGGCTCTATGTCCACTTCCTCAACCACAACGAGTTCGGCGACATCGACATCGACGCGTACTGGCTCGACGTGTTGCAGGAGCGAGGTGGGTTGCTGGACGGACGAGAGATCCGGCAGGTAGCGAGCCTGGACGAACTCGTGTCCACGTTCCGGCCGTTGCTGCGCGGTGCGGTGGTGTGGGATCCGGCGGTGCCGGCCACGTCGAACGTCGCCTCGACGGTGGCGGGTGCGCGTGATGTCGTGGCGATCCGCTACGACCGCACGGAGGGATCGCTTTTCCAGCGGTATGTCGACGGGTCAGGAAAGCTCCGGCTGCCGGTCAAGGTGTGGCTCATCCAACCGGATGGTTCGCCCCTCTTCACCGGTCAGGGAACGATTCCAGACACCGACCGCGCCACCACCCGAAGCCCGAAGTGTGACGCGTACCTGTGGGCGGTCGAGCAGTACCTGCGCTCAGGCGAATCCGTACCGGAGTTCGCGTACTACCTCGATGCGTACTGGCTGAACGATCCCAAGGGCCAACTGCCCCAGGCCTTGTTGACCAACCACGACTACCTGGTTTCCCGGCGCGGATTCTTCTTCGACCTGCTGCCGTGGGACGACGAGACGCCGGTGGACGACCGAGCCCAGGAGGTGGGCACCGACCAGCGCACGTTGGAGGAGATCCTCCGCGTGGGTCATCAGCGGTCCGGCGGCACGTTCGTCCCGGTGCACGGATTCGTTCCTTGGCAGTACAAGTACACGAGCGTAGGGAACGCCGGCGGACATGACCCGGTCCCGACGGAGTGGCGATTCGTCCAGGTCATCTCGGCGTTCAATGCCTATGCCGACGCTGACGCGGAGACTCTGGACGGCATGGCCAATGCGTCGGTGTTTCGGCATGCGCGGCTTCGGTCGCACTATCCGCAAGGCCCCAGGCCGACGGCTGATGAGCTTCGGGCCCGAGGATTTCTCGATGCCGATGGTGGGGTGGTGCCGCGCCGCTACGTGATGCTCTACGTCGGCGACTACGACTCGGCGGCCTGGATCTATCAGACCACGCCCTACCTGTGGGACGATCCGGCGCGGGGGAGCGTGCCGTTGAACTGGGCGTTCAACCCCAATCTCGCCGCCCGGATGCCGGTGGCCATGGACCGTGTTCGCCGTACCGCGACCGAGAAGGACACGTTCATCGCCGGTGACTCCGGCGCGGGGTACATCAATCCAGGGATGCTGACCGAGCCGAGAGAGTTCTCCGGTCTCCCGTCCGGTGTCGCGGCGTGGCGTGAGCACTGCCGCGCGCACTATCAGCGGTGGGATCTCTCCGTGACCGGGTTCATCATCGACGGCTTCGCGCCGCCGATGGACGAGGCCACACTGCAGGCCTACGCCGACTTCTCGCCGGACGGCTTCGCCGCCCAGAAAGTGCCGCCGCTCGGACTCGTGGGCGAGACGCCGTACGTCCGGATGAGGGGTGACCTGCCCCGTGGAACCGTGGCCGAGGGGGCGGCGGCATTCCGGGGTTACCTCGACGGCGACGTCGCCGCGCCGCCGTACGTTCCTGAGTTCCACAGCATGCGCACCATCCTCATGTCGCCGAGCTGGCATCGGGACGTGGTGGCCGCGGTCCGGGCCGAGATCCCTGAGTCAGGGGTGGAGGTCGTCGACGCACACACCTTCTACGCGCTCGTCCGCCACTATCTGCTCGACCAGGTGCTCCTGACCCCGCTGCTCACCGTCGCCGCCCGCGAGGGTGGTGCGTCGCCACTCCTCTTCGAGGCGACGAGTTACCTACGCACGCCGGTCACGGCGACGCTCGCCCTCGAGCTCCCCGCAGGATGGAGTGTCGAGCCGGACGAGCGCGAGTTCTCCGTCGGGCCGGACGAGACGGTACGCGTCTCTGTCGAGGTCACGGTGCCGGCCGACACGCCTCTGGGCGAGCACACCGTGACGGCAGTTCTCCGGTACGAAGGGCAGACGAGGCGGAGGACGTTTGTCACGATGGTCGTCGAGCGGTCCTACGCCGATGCAGCGGAGGTCGACGTCGTGCTCGGACAGCAGAACCAGCCACGAGGGCTGGACCTGGTGGAGCAGGCCGACGGGCAGACGACCCCTGACACCGTGGCGGAACGCGAGTGCCGACGGCCGCTCTTCACCCAGTGGGAATCGTCGTACTTCTATCTGCGGGTCGACGACACGTTTCTGTTCGACGCCCGGGACACCTCCGCGTTCGTCTCGGTGGAGTACTTCGACGCACCCGACCTGTCGTTCAGCCTCCACTACGACTCGAACGATCCCACGGGCGCGGTCGAAGGTGCCTACACCGACGGCGGCGCCAGGCAGACGGCTGGAACCAACGCGTGGGTGAGCACGACGTTCGAGCTGCCCGACGTACGGTTCGCCAACCGGCAGAACGGTGGAGCAGACCTGCGACTCGCGACCACGGACGATCTGTGCGTGGCGCGCGTCGCCGTCTCGCGGACCCGCCCGGACCAGCCGTGAAGGAGGAGGCACACGTGCACCGACGACGTGGCCCAGTGGTCCTGCTGGTCGCTGTCCTGCTCGCGGTCGTGTGCCCCACGACCGCGACGGGCATGAGGATTCCCGGCCGCGTGGGTGCGGCCTCATCGGTGGCGCCGAACTCTGATCCGGCGAGAATCACGGATGGTGACATCTTCACCCACTACACGAGCGCCGCCCATGACAGTCCACACGCGCATGAGTGGGTGGCTGTCGACATGGGGCAGGTCAGGCACCACGTCAACCGGGTGCGTCTCTATCCCCGGGAGGGGTCGCACGGGTTCCCCGAACGCTTCGCTATCGAGGTGAGTGCCGACGGCGAGCACTGGCGGGACGTGTCCGACAGCCGAGTCTCCCGCGCCGAACCGGGTGGCTGGGGGCAGGTGATCGTGGACTTCCGCGGCACGTCCGCGCGTTACGTACGCCTCAACGCAAGCCGCCTGGGCCGTGACGACGAGGGGCGGTACTCGCTGCAACTCGCCGAGCTCACGGTCGAGGCCCTCGACGCCGAACGGCCCGATCGGCGAGCGAGCGTCGAGGACGTCGAGGTGTCCACCGAAGCACCCGGGCATCTGGCGCGGGTGCTCATCGACGGTGGCGGGAGCGACTACTGGAGCTCGACGCCGACCGCGGACCCGACAACGACTGAAAGCGTGACGGTCCGCTTCGCCAAGCTCCATGACATCAGCGCGCTGTCGCTCCTTCCGGCGTCGGGCGGCCGTGGGTTTCCGATCGACTTCCGGCTGCAGTACAGCACCGACGGGACCACGTTCACCGACATCGCCGGTCAGGCTCACCTCGGTCATGAGCCGAAGCCAGGTGTGCAGACGTTCCGCTTCGAACCCGTCCGCGCCGCCGCGTTGCGGGTCGTGGCCACGCGCCTCGACCAGATCGCGGACGGCGTCCATGCGTTCCGTCTCGCCGAGATCGGCGCCGAGGTCGGTGCGCCGTTCCGGACGAACCTTCCGGGCGACTTCGATCGCCGATGGAACGAGATGTGGCTGCAGTACGGCGCGGTCGCCGACGGACAGGACTCGGTCTACCAGTTCGGCAACGAGCCGAACTATTTCGAGTGGATGGCGCGCAAGATCCTCTGGTCGCGTGAGGCCGGATACCGAGAGGCACTGAAGGATCGCGTACGCGAGCATCCGCAGAATCCGCAGGGGTATGTGTGGTCCTGGGGCGACAACCCGCGCTGGCCGAGCGGCAATGCCCTGCATCAGACCACGAGTCCGATGTACATTCTGGCGGCGTGGCGGATCGCGGTCTGGGACGATCCCGACTTCCTCGCTGATGTCGACACCACCAAGGCCGCAGACGTACCGACGATCGTCGGATATGAGGCGACGAAGACCACGCCGGCCGTACCAGACGGTGGCAGCCTCGGACAGAGCTTCGCGGTCGAGGAGGAGTGGACCGCGGTCGGTGGGCGCTTTCCCACGTTCGGAGCGCAGGGTTCCGCCATGACCCTGTCGGTCTACCGCGGCGGTCCCGGTGGTGAGCTCGTTGGCACCCGCCGGTTCGACAGTGTTCCGGACGCGTCCTGGCAGTACGTCACGTTCGATGCTCCGCAGCCGCCGGGCGAGTACTACCTCGAGATGACCGACCCGGACGGGCCGATCCACTGGTGGAGCACTGACGAGGACGTGGAGGTCGGATGGCAGGCATTCACCGACGGCCACCCGACCGAGGGCGATCGATCGCTGCGTGTTCAGCTGGCCCGGCAGGACACCTTCAACACAGACGCGTCGAAGGGGCGGACAGTCTGGGAGAAGATCGTCGAGTCGTGGCGCTATCTGGAGGGCCACGGTGCCAAGAGCGGAATTCTCGTCATCGACAACGACGAGAACGACGGAACACCGGCGGGGGAGCCCAGCAACTACTGGGACAACCTCAAGATGGGCTACAAGGAGCCGTACACGAACCTCTACTTCTACGCCGCCACCCAGGCGATGAGCGACCTGTACCGCCTGCGCGGCAACGACGCGGAGGCCGACCGGCTCGCCGAGCTGGCCGCCGTGGTCCGGAGGGAGTACCGGCAGACGTTCTGGAGTGAGGAGAAGGGGCGGTTCGTCTCCACCGTCGACATCGACGGCACGGTGTGGGACTTCGGACTCACCTTCCTGAACCTGGAGGCGATCGCCTACGGACTGGCGAGCCAGCGCCAGGCCGAACGGATCCTCTCATGGTTGGACGGAGACCGCACGATCTCGGGAGAGCGGTCCACCGGAGCCGACATCTACCACTTCACCTTCGCTCCCCGCGCGAACACCGTGCCCATCGAGTCGGCCGGCAAGCCGTACTGGTGGAACGACGTCGGCGGCGCGATCTCCCTCGATGCTGCCGCCGCGTGGGATGAGCACCTGGAGAACGGTGGGGCGATCTTCTACACGTCGTTCTACGACATCCTGGCCCGCCACCGCACCCGCGGCGTCGACGACGCCTTCGCGCGGATGCTCGCTATTGCCGACGAATACGCTGTGGACGAGATCGAGCGACGCCCCCGCAACTCCTACGGAGCGGACTGGCGCCTGGGCACCACAGGGCCGTTCCCGGAGTCCGGCCTGGTGCCCGCCTCGATGATCTACACCGTGTTCGGCGCGGACGCGTCCGCTGCTGGGCTACGCCTTGCTCCGAAGCTACCCCGGCAGATGAGCCGGGCAACGGTGGAGGACTTCACCTTCCGCGGCCGCAGCTACGACATCACCGTCGACCGGAACGGTGTGCGGCTCGACACGAGCGAACCGGGGCGTTCAACGCTGTCGTTGGAGGTGGAAGGCCTGCGCCCGGGACGCCGCTACCAGGCGACGGTATCCGCGCCGAGCGGTGGGCCGAGAGCACAGGAGCAGGTCACGGCCGACGCGTCAGGGGCCGTCCGGCTCCGGGTCAGCATCGACGGACCCACCCGGCTGATCGTCCGGTGACCTCTGCCGCGCAATCGGGGCACCCGGCAGCGAGGCCGGCCGTCGGTGGCGCAGGCGACCAGGCGAGTCGCGCCGCTGAATTCGCTTGCCGGCCAGGGACCCGTCTGAGAGTGTGGCGCCGGTGTCCCTCGTGCAGGAAGCCACGCCCCAGACCGCCCAGCGCCCCCTCGTGCGGGCGGCTGGGCTGGTCAAGGAGTTCCGCCGAGCCAAGCGGATCGCCGGCCGACTGGGCGGGCTCCGCACCTTCCTCAGCCGCGAGCATGACGTGATTCGGGCCGTCGACGACGTCTCGTTCGACATCGGCAACGGCGAACTGGTCGGCTATCTCGGGCCCAACGGTGCCGGGAAGTCGACGACGATCAAGATGCTCACCGGGATTCTCACGCCCACCGGCGGCACGGTCTCGGTCGCGGGTAAGGACCCGTCGCGCGAACGCAAGGCGAACGCGCTCAACATCGGCGTCGTGTTCGGTCAGCGCAGCCAGCTGTGGTGGGACCTGCCGCTGCGGGAGTCGTTCCGCGCGGTGCGGGACCTCTATGGCGTACCCACGCGGGAGGGCGACCAGAGGCAGCGTGAGCTCGTGGAGCTGCTCGACATGGAGGACTTCCTCGACGCGCCGGTTCGTCAACTCTCGCTGGGACAGCGGATGCGCGGTGATCTGGCCGCGGCCATGCTCTACCAACCGCGACTGCTCTTCCTCGACGAGCCGACGGTCGGCCTCGACGTGGTAGCGAAGCAGCGCATCCGCGAGTTCGTCGCGCATGAGAACGCCGAGCGCGGCACCACGGTTGTTCTCACGACCCACGATCTGGAGGACGTGGAGCAGCTGTGCCGGCGGATCGTCCTTATCGACCACGGCCGGGTGCTCTACGACGGCGCACTCAGCGAGCTCATGGCGCAGTACGCGCCGCACCGCGATCTCGTCGTCACGCTGGCCGAGCCGGCGGACGTCACGGTGGCCGGTGCGGAGCAGGTCGGGCGGGAAGGGCCGGTCGTGACGCTGCGCTTCCGCTCCGACCAGGTGAGGGCGCCGGAAGTCATCGCGACGGTCACGGCGGCGCACGCGGTCGTCGACCTGTCCGTGGTCGAGCCGCGACTCGAGGCGGTCATCGGCCGCATCTACACCCAGCGCGGTCTGCCGGTGAGCCCGGGATGAACGCGCTGCGGCCGCTGCTGAGCCAGGCACGGATCGGCATGCTCACGCCATGGGCCTATCGGGCGTCGATGCTCCTGTCGTTTCTCGTCCTCGCCCTCCAGATCGCCCTCTACAGCGTGGTGTGGCGCGCGATCTACTCAGGTCATGACGGCCCGGTCGCCGGCGCGGACGTGCAGACGGCGGTCGGGTACGCAGTGCTGGGGCTCACCGTCGCCGGCGTGCTCGACACGTCGCCGTACTGGTCGATCGAGTCCCGCGTGCGAAGCGGCCTGATCGGGGTCGACCTCACCCGCCCGATCGGCCTGCTGACGCAGAACCTCGCGGTCCAGACGGGGCAGGTCGTCGGCGCGTTGCCGACCGTCGCGATCGGGCTCGGCACGGGCCTGATCGTGGGCGGGCTCGCGCCCCCTGCGAGCGCCGGTGCCGGGGCGGGGTTCGCGGTGAGTCTGCTGCTCGCGTTCGGCGTATCGCAGTTGATCACGCTGCTGCTGTCCCTGACGTCGTTCTGGACGCTGGAGGTGGGCGGCCTGGGCATGGCGCTCTTCGTCGTACGGACCTTCATGTCGGGTGCGGTGCTGCCGCTGTGGTTCATGCCCGGCTGGCTCCAGGTGCTCGCCGGCGTTCTGCCGTTCCAGGCGGCGACGTACACGCCACTCTCGGTCTACTTCGGCCGGCCGCCTGGCGGTCTCGCTGCGGCGCTCGGCGTACAGGCTCTGTGGATCGTCGTGCTCGGCGCGCTCTGCGCGTGGCTGTGGTCGCGGGCGCGGCATCGGGTGGTCGTTCAGGGTGGCTGACCTCGCTGACTTCGCCGACCTCGCCAAGCCCCCGTCGGCGTTGCGGCAGTACGCCGTGCTGGTGCGCATCGGTCTGGCATCGGCGGTGCAGTACCGCGCGGACTTCGCGATGACCGCGGTCGGGGCGATCTGCTACGAGGCGGTGTCCCTGGCATTCGTCGGTGTGATCGTCTACGCGTTCGGCAGCATCGGCGGGTGGAGCTTCGTCGAGGTCGCCTTCGTGTACGGGATCCGATCGATGGGGCACGCACTGCACGGTGTGCTCTCCGGGCAGCTGTGGGCGACGGACCATGTGGTGCGGGAGGGGGAGTTCGACCGCTACCTGCTGCGGCCGGTCAATCCGCTGATTCAGCTGCTGACAAGGCGATTCCAGGTCACGGCGGTGGGCGACCTCGTGTTCGGCCTCGTCGTCCTTTCGGTCACGGCAGTGGCCGCGCCGGTGGCGTGGTCGGTCGGGTCGGTCGCGTTCCTCGTCGCCGCCGTGGTCGGCAGTGCCTTCGTCGAGTCCGCTGTCATGCTGGCGATCGCTTCGTTGACGTTCCGGCTCCTCGTCAGCTCGCCCATCCTGCAGATGGCGGACACGGTGTTCGTCACGTTCGGGCCGTACCCGCTGAGCGTGCTACCGCGGAGCGTCGCGTACCTGCTGACGTTCGTGTTGCCACTGGCGTACGCGGCGTTCTTCCCGGCCGCGGTGCTGCTGCACCGGACGAGTGAGTTGTTCGTGCCGACCTGGGTTGCCGTCGCGTCACCGGCGATCGGACTGTTGCTGTACGTCGCCGCTGTGGGCTTCTTCCATCGGCAGATGCGCCACTACTCCAGCCCGGGGCACTAGGTGCACCTGGCCCGGGACGCTATCGGCAGGTTGCGTCAGTCAGGTCGCGCATCACCTGGCATTGGATCGAGGGTCGGACTTACACAACCACTCCACGGCTACGCTCGCTTCCATGACGATCGTGACTGCGGCCATCGCCAAGGACCTGGCCCCGACGGGCCCCCTGCGCGCCGCGATCAACCTGGGTAACCCGGTGCTGGCCCAGGGCACGCCCGCGGCGCCGACCGGTGTGACGGTCGACATCGCGCGCGAGGTCGGTGCGCGCCTCGCCCGCCAGGTGGAGCTCATCTGCTTCGACGCGGCGCGGAAGTCCTACGGCGCGATGGCGGCAGGGCATGCCGACCTCTGCTTCCTGGCCGTCGAGCCCGCACGCGAAGCCGAAGTTGCCTTCACCGCGCCGTACGTCGTGATCGACGGCGTGTTCGCCGTCCGCCTGGACTCGGACATCACCGCGGTCGCTGACGTCGACCGTCCGGGCGTGCGGATCGGCGTGAAGCGTGGGTCTGCGTACGACCTGTTCCTCTCCCGGACCCTTCAGCACGCGAGCGTTGTGCGCGGACTGGAGGGAGTCGACGAGTTCCACCCCCAGGGCCTGGAGGTGGCGGCCGGTATCCGGCAGCCGGTGGCCGAGTTCGTGGCGAGCCACGACGACGTCCGCCTCATCGAGGATCCGTTCATGCAGATCCAGCAGGCGGTGGGTACGACCACGACGCGTCGGCCCGAGACCGTCCGGTTCCTCCGGGACCTGGTCGAGGAACTGAAGGCCAACGGGTTCGTCGCCGAAGCTCTCCGGCGCGCGGATCGAGCCGACGCCACGGTCGCCCCGCTCGCGCCGGAATGGCGGACGTAGCCCCTCACCGGGACGACGACTCCACGCCGGCTGCTACAACCGGCGATCGAGACCCTGGAAGCGGTACTGCATCACGTGGTAGATGCTGTTGTCGCTGGTGTTCCACTGGCTGACCGTGAGGTGCAGGTCGTCGAGTGTCGACCCAGGTATGACGTAGCTGCCGTACAGCTGCGCGACGTGATTGGTGTCCTGGTTGCCCCAACCCGACCCGTGGAGGAGGGTGACCCGCTCGGTCTGCCGCAGGTCCTGGGTGGGGTGGTCGAGCACCATGGCGCTGATCCGGTAGTGAGGGCCGTCGAACCAGGTGAACACCCACCGCTTGCCGAGCTTGCGCAGCGACATCTCGCCGATGATGTCGTCGATAACCGTGTCCGGCCCGGCGCCCCATCGCCAGGTGTCGCCGTCGCGGCCCCAGGGCTCCCACGCGTCGGGGTTGGTGAGGTCCTGAGGACGTACGCGATGCAGGATCATCGGGCTCTCGCGCAGGAACTCGGCGGTGTAGACGTACACCCAGCCGTCGTCGCCGAGTTCCCAGGTGCACAGGTTCCACATCTTGTTGTACGCATCGCCGGGGAACCGGGCGCCCGAGTCCTGCCAGGTCGCCCCGTTGTCGGTCGAGGTCCAGATGCCGCTCCAGATCACGTTGCCGAAGCCCTGGTTGACCACGGCGTGGAGGTAGATCGTGTCGCCGATCGTGATCACGTCCGAGGGGATGATCGTGGAGATCTCATCGCCGTGCTCATACGGGATGAGTTGCGCGGCGGGGACTCCACCGACCGCGCCGGAGAAGGTCACCCCTCGCTCGAGGACGCGGGTCTTTGACCACAGGGCGGTCGGGGAGCGCCAGTTGTCTCCCCAGTTCTCGCCGCTGAAGCTGTCGCCGAAGACGTACAGCGACCGGCCGTCGGGGCAGCGGGTCACGCAGCCGAGGTCGACCCAGTCCAGTCCGAACTTCCCGGTGATGTCGGGGCCGGTGAGGTTCTTGACCTTGGTGATCTTGATCCCGTCCGCATAGACCGGCGGATACTCCAGTGGGTCGGCCGCGGCCGGGGACCAGGCACCCCCGGCGATGCCGGTGCCGATCGCACCGGCGGTGCCCCCGAGTAGGAGTCGACGCGAAATGCTCGAGAGTGGACGGTCAGACGATGGCATCGGGTGGGACATGTGGTCGCTCACTTCCTCGCGGTAGAAAACGATTTCCCGAATCCTCAGACCGGAACTCTAGCGGATTTTGTCGACCACGTCGGCCACGGCAACGCTGTTCGTTCGGGAGGGCGCCCGACCGGTCCATGCGAACCTGTCCACGCCATCGCGAACGTCAGCAGCCGGTAGGAAGGTGTGGGGTGTCGCATGCCTTCATGCGGCCGACACCCCACGACCGCGGTGCCTACCTGGTCTTGGAGATGAACCCGAGGCTGCCGTCGACGTGCCAGCCTTGCTGCCTGAGTTGCCTCGCCAGCGTCCTGTTCGTGACGCGCCACGAGCCGTTGCGGGAAACCCGGAAGATCTGGAACCTCGACGATCCGGCAGTCTTCGACACGTGGCCGACCACGCCCTCGTAGACGAACTTGCCCGAGCTGGCCAACCGGTGGCGCTCGGTCGGCGAGGCCGTGATGATGTAGGAGCTCTTCGCCTTGTAGCGCAGCCGGTAGAGCTTCAGCACGCCGGCAGCGGACTTCACCCGGACGTAGCCGAGGTTGCGGTCTGTCTTGCGGAATCCGTTCGAAACCGCCCGGCGAACCTCGGTGGGGTTCGCCGAGTAGAAGAATCCCTTGCGGCCGGGGGTCACGAGCTCGTGGAGCTTGCTCCGCGTTGCGGCGCTCGCGGTCACGCCAGCCGCCTCCGAGCCGGACCGAGGCTCCTCCGCAGCATTGGCGATGCTGGGAGTGATCAGTCCTACCGCGAGGAGCGCGAGTGCGCCGCCGAGCAGCCGGATCCGTTTACTCATGTGTGGTCTCCCTTGGCTTTGCTGTCTTCGCCCTCTCACCGGGCATGGTGAACGCGACGCTGGTCGCCGGACCCGTGGCCCGCGCCAGGCAGAGGCAGCGAACCAGCAAGGGCTGTCACTTCCATGCCATCGGGATGTCGCCAGAGATGCGGAGCCCTTGAGAGATGCGGAGCCCGTGAGAGATGCGGAGCCCGTGAGAGATGCGGAGCCCCTGAGGCCGGGTGGCCGCGCGGTGGGATCGGCCGTGGGGGAGTTCGGCGCGAGTAAAGGGAGGGGCGCAGGGCAGATGCCCCACGGATTCTTCCCGGACGCGCTGTCGATTTCGGCCGGCCCCGTTCGCCGTCGTTGGTGAGGGCGTCACCACCGGCGCCGAACGTACGAGCGAAGGAAGCGACATGCGGAAACTGATGGTGACCACGTTCCTGTCCCTGGACGGTGTCGTGCAGGCGCCTGGCGGCGGCGACGAGGACCGCGACGGCGGGTTCGAGCACGGCGGCTGGGCGGTCCCCCACATCGACCAGCGGTTCCTCGAGCAGGTGCCCTCGGTGACCGGCAGGGCCGGCGCGCTCCTGCTCGGGCGCAGGACCTACGACATCTTCGCCGCCACCTGGCCCCTGGCCGGGACGGACGACCCGATCGGCGCGAGGATGAACAGCCTGCCGAAGTACGTCGCGTCACGGACTCTCGACACCGTGTCGTGGCAGAACTCGACCCTGCTCACCGGGGATGTCCCGGAGGCGGTCCGCAAGCTCAAGCAAGGCGAGGGCGGCGAGATCCAGGTCCACGGCAGCGGCGGGCTGATCCAGACCCTGCTCCGGCACGACCTCGTCGACGAGTTCCACCTGCTGGTCCTCCCGGTCCTCCTCGGCTCCGGCAAGCGGCTCTTTGCGGAGGGGACCGTCCCGGCCGGCCTCAAGCTGGTCGAGAACGCGACATTGAGCACCGGTGTCGTCGTCAGCACGTACGTACGCGAGGGCACGGTCGAGTACGGTGCGATAGGCCCGGAGACCGGTAACTGGTGAGCATCCGAGGCGATTGGACAGAACGGGACGAAGCCATGCCGCAGTACGCGATTCTGATCTACGAGCAGGAAACTCCCGGAGGCGTCGCCGACATCCCGCCCGAGGTGATGGAAGCCAACATGGCCGCCGGGGAGAAGATCGCCGCGATGGGCGCGCGCATCGTCTACGAACCGGCGCTGCAGCCCAGCACCACCACCCGGACGATCCACAAAGACGGCCTCGTCACCGACGGTCCGTTCCTGGAGAGCAAGGAGGTGCTCGCCGGGTGGTTCGTCGTGGAGGCAGCCGACCTCGAGCAGGCGATCGCCATCGGGAAGCTGCTCCCGATCATGGCGGGCGCCGTCGAGGTGCGGCCGCTGCTCGGGGAGTGACAGGTGCTCGCGGTGTGACAGGTGCTCGCGGTGTGACAGCAAACCAGCAGGCGGTCCGTCAGGCGGTCGCCGACGCGCACCGTCGCGAGTGGGCCACCGTGCTCGCCGCGACGGTCCGCGTCGCCCGCGACCTGGACCTGGCGCAGGACTGCGTCCAGGACGCGTACGCCGCCGCGCTCGACGCGTGGGCGCGTGACGGCGTACCCGCGAGGCCGGGCGCCTGGTTGACCACGGCGGCAAGGCACAACGCGCTCGACATCCTCCGCCGCGCGAGCACGCTGCGATCGAAGCTGCACCTGCTGGTGGAGCCGACGCCGACCGACGCCGACCCTCCGGCCGACCCCGCGGCCGACCGGGCGCTGCCCGACGACCGCCTACGGCTGGTGTTCCTGTGCTGCCACCCGGCTCTTGCCACCGAGGCGCAGGTGGCACTCACGCTGCGGCTGGTGTGCGGCGTGACGACCCCTGACATCGCGGCGGCGTTCCTGGTCTCCGAGGCCACCATGGCGGCCAGAATCACCCGGGCGAAGAAGAAGATCACCTCGGCGGGGATCCCGTTCCGGATACCCGCTCCCGACGCGCTGCCGGAACGGTTGGACGCAGCCCTCACGACGATCCACCTGCTCTTCACCACCGGGCACACCGCGCCGACGGGGCCCGCGCTGACCAGGAACGACCTCGCCGACCGCGCGCTCGACCTGGCCCGCGTGCTGCGCGACCTGATGCCGGCCGAGCGCGAGGTCCAGGGACTCCTCGCGCTGCTGTTGGCCAACCACGCCCGCCGCGCCACCCGCACCACCCCCGACGGGCGCCTGCTCCTGCTGGAGGAACAGGACCGGTCGGCCTGGGACGCCGACGCGATCGCCGAGGCGCACGACCTGGTTCACGGCGCGCTTCGCGGTGGCAGTCCCGGCCGGTTCGCCCTGCAGGCCGCGATCGCGGCGCTGCACGCGACCGCCCCGACCTACAGCGACACGGACTGGGCCCAGATCCTGGTGCTCTACGACGAGTTGTCGCACATCTGGCCGTCGCCGGTGGTCGCGCTCAACCGGGCCGTGGCGGTCGCGATGGTGAGGGGCCCGGAGGCGGCGCTGGCCGAGATCGAGGCTCTGCAGCACGAGCCGCGACTCGCGGCCTACCACTACCTGCCGGCCGTCAAGGCCGACCTGCTGCGTCGCCTGGGTCGGAACGCCGACGCCGCGGCGGCGTACGAACGCGCGATCACCTTGGCCGACAACGACGCCGAACGCGCGTTCCTCGCCGGCCGGCTCGCCGAGGTGGACGCCGGCTAGACAGGCCGGGGCCCATCCGCCCTGACAAAGTCCTGACTAGCTGCTGGCACTGGAGTAGGACCGGAGCCCGTACCGCCACTGCGCGCGGACGAGTGCCACCGCGATCACGGTGAGGCCGAGACCTCCCGCGACCGGCAGCCACCCGAGGTCGCCTTGGAGGGCCTGCGCCGGGAACGTCGACGCGAACGCGACGGGGAACGCGAAGGTAAGGAACGCGCGCACCCCGATCGGGAAGAACACCAGCGGATACCGACCCGAATCGACCAGGTTGAGATAGATGAACGCGATGGCGTTCACCGACTGCAGCCAGAAGGCGAGGAACGACAACGCGCTCCACACGCAGGCGAGCAGCACCAGGCCGCAGGTAGCGAGCACAATCGCCTGGAGGATCTCGAGGGCGTTCGGAGTCGCTCCCGAGAGGACGAGGCCGAGCACGAGCACCAGGCCGCCGCCACCGACGTTGCCGAGTTCGGCGACGTTGATCCACCGCACCGTCAGGTAGAACTGGCTCGACACCGGGCGGAGGAGCACGCCGTCGAGCTCGCCGTCGGTGATATAGGTCGTCATCCGGTTGAGGTTGGGCGCGACGAACGTCGCTATCAGGCTGGTGACGATCTGGAACATGCCGACGAGCGTGATCACCTCGGCTTGTGACCAGCCGCGCACGTCGTCTGTGTACCCGTACAACAGGAGGATCGGAACGATCCCGAGCCCGAGCTGTACGATCCCGACGGCCAATGTGGTCACGAAGTGCGCCCGGTAGTGGGTTTCGCGGACGACGGCCCGCGCGAAGAATCCCCGCCAGATCCGCAGGTGGCGCCATTGCCGGTGCAGCCAGTTCCGGTCGAGCGGGCGCCGCTCGTCGGCATACGTTCGGTCGCTGCTCATGCGCCGACCGCCGAGTACGCACGGATGCCGTTCGACCAGACGGCGCGAGCGACCACTCCGAACGCGAGCACGTAGGCGAGCTGAATGCCCAGGCCCGCAAGGAGATCGGCACCAGAGAGATTGCCAGCCACGATCTCGACCGGGAACGACACCGTGTAGCGGAACGGCTGGTTGTCGATGAATCCGCGCGACCAGTCGGGCATCAGGGCGAGCGGCACGATCGAGCCGGACAGCACGTTGGCGATGAGCATCCGCGCCTGCGCGATCGCCAGCACGTCATCCATCCAGAACGCGAGAGAGCCGATCATGATGTCGATCGTGAACACCAGGACGGCGCCGAGCACGAGACTGACCGCGAACAGCGCCCACCGACCAGGACCGGCAGGGATGTTCATCGAATCCCGGAAGACCCACCACAGCACCCCGACCATCGGCGCGAGGGCGAAGAGCTTCATGATCTTCTCGGAAACGTTGTTGGCGACGAAGCCGAGGAACAACGAGGCCGGCCGAACCATCCAGGTAGAGAGTCTGCCGAGCCGGATGTCGCGTGCCAGGAACCCGGTCAGCCACGAGGAGGTCGCCATCGTGACGAAGCTCAGCAGCACGAAGTAGGTCGTGACGTACCGCTCGTCAACCGGGAGTTGCGCGCCGTTCGCGATTGCTGTTCGCCAGATGAGCAACGAGATGATCGGCACGCTGATGTTGGCGGCCATGAAGATGAGCCACGCGCCGCGGTACACAGAGGCTTGCACGATGTTGGCGGCGGTCATCCTTCGCAGGACGCGGAGATTGCGCAGCAGCGTGGTCATGAGGGATCCCCCAACGTGCTGCGGCGGAGGAACAGGTCGCGCATGATCTCCTCGATGCCGGTGTCCGTGACATCGAGGTCGACCAGTGGACCGATCCGGGTCAGCTGCTCCAGGACCTCGCCGGCACGCTCGCGTTCTACCTCCAGCTTGACCACCTGGTCAGTGCTGTCGACCGCGGTGACGCCGGCGAGGTCGGCCAGTCGGCTGCCGTCGACGGCGTGCGCGTACGTCGCCTGGACCAGCTTGCGCGGCCGCGCGGCTCGGACGAGTTCGTCGAGGCCACCGTCGTACTGAAGCCGCCCGTGGTCGATGATCATCACTCGCGAACAGAGCGCCTCGATGTCGTCCATGTCGTGGCTGGTCACGAGGATCGTCGTGCCGCGCAGCTTGTTGACCTCGGTGAGGAACGTGCGTACGCGGGCCTTCGCCACGACGTCGAGACCGATCGTCGGCTCGTCGAGGAACAGGATCTCCGGCCCGTGCACGAGTGCCGCCATCAGCTCGAGCTTCATCCGTTCGCCGAGGGAGGTCTTGCGGACTTGGACGTTCAGCAGGTCCTGGACCTCGAGCAGCTCGGCGAGCTCGGTCACGTTGCGGTCGAACTCGGCCGTGGACAGGCCGTACATGTCCTTGTGCAGAAGGAGGCTCTCCATGGCGGGGACGTCCCACCAGAGCATGGTCTTCTGGCCCATCACAAGTGCGATCCGGCGCAGGTAGTCGTGCTTGCGGTCCGACGGCGTGTAGCCGAGCACCTCCAGGTCGCCGGACGTCGTGTAGAGGAGGCCGGAGAGCATCTTCAGCGTGGTGGTCTTGCCGGCGCCGTTCGGGCCCAGCAGCCCGACAACCTCGCCGCGGTTGATGGTGAAGGTGATCTTGTCGACGGCGAGGCGCGTCTCGTAGGTGCGGCGGACCAGACTCTTCGCCGCACCCGCCAGTCCGGCGCCCTGCTGATGGAACTTGTAGGTCTTGGTGAGCTCAGCCGCCGCGATGACAGGAGGCTGATCGAAGCAAGCTTGAACGGACGTCACGTGTGAGCACCGCTCTCGAGGACAGGGGATGGTTCGGACCGGGCAGCGTCCATGCGCAGAGCGCAGAGCTGATCCACCGATACCTCGCCGCGGCGGTGTCATCCCCTGAGGTACTTCCGGCGTGCGGCTGCCACCTGCACACTAGGGCATTCCGAAAACCCATGTCCATCGCCTTTCGCGCGAAGGTCCGCGTGGCAGGCGAGGATCGAGCTACGACGACGACCCCTTCGGCCGGCACACGGTCTCGCGAACCACTTTCTAACGCTCCGACGTGGAGCCCGGTGACATGGTGGCCCACCTGGTATGGGCGTCGGCGGGGGGTAGTTCACTGTTGGTGAGGAAAGTCTCGAGCGCGCGCCAGCTGCCGAACTTCGTGGCGTTCTTCAGACCGAACGCCATACGCGCAAAGGGAGCCCATCTTCCGAACACCCGGTTGAGAGCCACCGCTCGGGCGTGGCTGTCCTCAGGGCTGCCCCACTGGGTGCCCGAGCTCACCCGCGGGTGTGTCCCGAAGATCACGGGCACGGCATCACCGGAAAGTCCAGCCCGCAACAGGTCCATGATGAAGATGTACTCGTCGCCGAGATGGAGGTCGGTACCCGCGCCGAAGCGCACGTCGAAACGTACGCCCTTGGCCCGGACCTGCGACAGATCGATCAGCATTTCGTACGTCGCCGCTTTGGCGGAGTTGAACGGAGTCAGGGGCGTCACGTGCCGTGGATACCTTTTCCGCATCGATCCGGACGGATCCGTCCCTTGCCCGAGGGCCAGCGCATGGCCGGTTCGTTGCAGGTGGCGGATCCCCTCACCAACGCCTGCGAGATTCACCGTCACATCGTCATCGCCGAACAGCAGGTAGCGCCCGCGCGCACACTCGATTGACGCGTTTCGGCTCTTCGCGACCCCAGTACCGGGAACAGGAATGACGCGCGCTCGTGCCAACTCGCCGTCGCACGGCAGCGGTCCCCCTTGAACGCACACCAGCACCTCGTTGTCCGGAGCAATGCCCGCCAACGAGATGTTGTGTGCCCTCGCCGCCATGGTCGAGTACGCGATCGTCAGGACAGTCGCATTTGGCATGGTGATCAGTTGTCCCCTCGTCGAGCCGATGCACGAGCAAACCGCATGATGCTGGCCGAGAGCGTCCCGAGTTGCCCGGAGAGTAGACGTAAGCCAAGGAACAGCACGATGGCGTTCGCGCTGGTGATATCGCCGAGCAGAGTGCGGAGCAGCATGTACACCAGCACGAGGACCATGCCGACGCTGGCCAGCATCGCGCCGAACTCCGCATCTCGCACTCGCCCACCCACTCGCTGGGGAATCGCGACCGTTCCCGGGCGGTTGCCCATCGTGATGTAGTCCTTCTGCAAGGCGAACTGCCGACGGTAGATCGCGGAGACCAGGGCCAGCACAACGGCGACCACCAGGATGTTGACCACTCCCGTGGGCCAGTCGATGAAGAGGAACAGCGTGCTGAACATCACCGCCTGGACGAGGCTGACGAGGACGCCGGACAACTCGAACGCCAGTGCCCATTCCCAGCTCTCCTGGCTGGGGCTTCGCGTTCGTCCCGCGATCTCGAAGCCGTCCCGGAAGACACGTACGCGTACCAGCCGGACCAGGTGATGGACACCTCGGGTGAGACCGAAGGCAAGGAGGAAGATCCCGATCTGCAGAATCGCACCGTTGGTGTCCTGGGTGAAGGCCTCCGGACCATCGATGATGAGTGATGAGAACATCTCGAGCACCAGCATCTCCGCGACCGGAAGCGTCGCGGTGACCACGATGAGAAGGCCGACCACCGTCCGACTCTTGCGGGTCGTGAACAGCCTGCTGAACGCGGTGAGCAGGTGCGCGAGCATGCCGAACCTAGGCGCTCATCGAGAGGTACGTGGAAATCCCGGAGGCGATGGCCTGCTCGATTTCATCCAACTTACTCTCCGTGATCTTCTCTTTCGAGATCATGGAGTCGAAGTCGACGCGACGCAGATCCGTGGAGATCGGGATGGGTGCGTACACCGCCCCCAGCCCGACGCCGAGAGAGTAGTCCCTGTACTTGATTCCGCTGCCGTGGACGGCCGACTCGAAACCTTCGAAGGTGACCAAACAGCATGGGATGCCGTAGCTGTGGCAGATGATCATCACGTGCATCGCGCTGGTGACAACGGCGTCGTACCCATTCAGCTCGGCCACGAACGAGCGGATCTCGTTGGGGTGTGACCGGAGGACGGTGAGTTCGTCCATGGTCTCTGGGAGGGCGGTAGGAAGGTTGGCGTGCTTGTGGTGCCGCACCAGGGCGATCCTGCCGTTCGTCAAGCCGCGTTCCACCGGAATGGCGCGTGCGATGAGTGCCCCGGGGTCGCCGAAGCTCTCGATGCTCGGCCCGCCGCACTGCTGGACGAGTTCGGCTGTGAGGGGACCACGAACGGAGATGTAGCGCGCCCTCCGGTCGATCTGGATGTCGGCGCTGCTGATGCCCGTGCCGACGACGATCGAGCTCGGTTTGATGAACCGTCCGATGGAGCCGGTCGAGAAGATGTGCGGCTCATGCATGGGTGCGGTTGGGCTCTGATAGAGAATTGACCGGTCTGTTTTGCCGTCGAGGATCAGCGGGCTCAGCCAGTCGCCGAAGTTCCCGGGGAACGGGTGCGGCCACCAGGCCAGTCTGATCGGGTCCGCGTCTGGGTTCTTGCTCGCGTACTCCGAAAACGCGTCGGCTGCCCGTTTCGCGGCGATCTCCGAATCGGAGGGTATTCGGCTCGAGGCCAACCGGCTGAACGCCTCGTCGACCCTGGATACCTCACCTCGTTGACCAGCAATGATCATTTCGCTGACGATTCGACTGCGGTGCGGGGATCCGGCACCGTTCAGGGCCAACCGGTCGCCAACCAGGCCACCACCGGTCAAGACATTTGTGATACCGCAGGTGTCGGCGACCTTGCGCAGCCATCGGGCGGCTCGGTCCGGAAGTTTCCGTTCCATCAGCTTGGCTCCACGAAGTGCCTGATGCCGCAGTCCTCGCAGCGCCCGCACCGAGTCGGAGCCGCCCAGACGACCGTGCTGCTTCACCCTGTGCTTGAAGTTCGAGACGTTGCCGCTGGCGCCGAACGAGAAGAACGTGGACACGCCGCCGGGGGTTACCTGTGCATGGGAGATCACGGCAGCCGACGGGATGACCTGGAACGATAGGCGCGGAGCGTTGGACCGCCAGGACTCTTCGAAGAAGTAGTCATCCGTGGCCTTGATCTCGGCACTCTGCTCCAGCAGGTCGGCGTCATGGATGAACTTCCGCGCACTCGGCGTGGTGTTGATACCGAAGAAGCAGGGCTCCCAGAACCTGGTGCGATTGGCGTACCCGATGCGCATGGGGGAGCCGAACCCGCGTTGGAACCCGATGATGTCGGCGGTGAACCCGGCGACATATGTAGGCAGCTCCAACAGGGCGCAGTCGACGTCGATCCAGAAGACCTTCTTGTCCGGGTGTTCGTCGCAAACCCTGGCGAGGAACCCGATCTTCTTGCGGCAGATGTCGGCCCAGTCCTCGTCGGCCGCCTTCTCGATCTCCTCGAGTCTGTAGGCGACGCCGATACGCTCGAGGTGCCTCCGGAGCGAAGTAGCACACCCTCGGTAATATTCGTCCGCGGTATGGAATGAGCAGACGACGATGTCCGAAAGATTCATAGATATCCCTAGACGTTTGGCCGTTGAACTGCATGACGGTTGGGCTTTTCAGGATGCAGATCGGGTATCCAACGAACATCGACGGATTCCAGGGCTGGAATTCCTGCGGTGATCCGAGCCGTGAGTAGTCCGCACGAGAACCGTGTGACCGAAGACGCTCACGGTGCTATGACCCCCTTCGCCGGCGTCATGGCGTTGACAAAAGATGAGGATGACCAAGGTGGCAATTGTCTTCTGTCTGACCACCAGCGGCCGCGCACGCCACGCATCTAGTCCCATCTCCAGGTGCAGTCCCCAGTAAGCGCGACTCCCCGCACTGACGACGCGGTGACGCCCGCTTGGGCTGCTGAGTACCTTCTGCGCTCAGCCGTAGGTCCCGCAAGGGCATTTGCCTCCGAACTGGCTGCACAGTAGACGCCCCGTGTCTGCGGGCACGCGAGCGTACTCTCCACATTCGGCGATCACCTGAATGTCGCCAATCTCGCGAGGTCCCTCAAGGCATGCCGCTGCCGTGGGAATTTCCTTGTCGGGCGCGTCGTGCTCAGTGAGAGTCAGGTCAGGCAGAGAAGCGGTGGGGAGGGGCGCATGTGGTCACCTAGCCTCCCGACCATCCCGACCATGGTGTCGGCGACGGTCGCAGTCGGTGGGGCGCTGCTGTTGTTGACAGCAGCTGTCGAACACATGCTGCACTTCACCAGGCTGCGTGCGGTCCTGATCGCGCAGCGGGTGGTGCCCTACCGTCTGCACCGCACCCTCGCCGTCGGGCTGGTTGGTGTGGAGTTCGGTGTGGGTTCCGGTGCCTGCGTGACAGTTCTGACCCTCCCGTTCGTGCGGCAGACGGTCTTTTTCGCCGAAGCAGGCGTCTATGGGTTGTTCCTTGGCTACCTGACCTTCTTACGGTTCGGGCGGGGTCCAGTGCCGTGCGGCTGCTTTGGCGACGGACCGGTGCGCGCGCAGATCCTCGTTCGCGCTGGGGTGTTCGCGGTCGCTGCCGCTGCTACTGCCGTTTTGGCGACTGAACCTTTGGTAACGCTGACTTCGGTGCCCCTCATGGGCGCGGCTCTGGTTGTCGCCGTCGCGGCGCGCGTCTTGCCCGGCATGTCGTCTCGGAGGATCTGATGGAGGCTCTCGTCGGTGCGGTCGTCTTGGCGTGGCTCGCGCTCATCGTTCTCGCATTTGCGATGGCAGGGCTGTTACGCCAGCTCCGTGATATCCAGTCCGGTCTCGCCCGGCCGGTCGCGCAGGGCCCGGGTACGGCTCCGGTGCTACGGGAAGTCCCTGCATCCGTACGGCCGCGTGGTGGGACGGCGTATTCGGTCGTACTCCTTGTCGACGAACACTGCCCGATCTGCGCCGAGGTCGCCCCGGTCTTCGCCCAGCTCGCGGCAACTGGGTCACCCACCCTGACATTTGTCGTTCTCGGACGATCGAGAAGTGAGTCCTACGAGCGAGATGAGCGGGTCGAGTACGTCGCCGATGCCGGCGGTTACAGCCGACTTGACCCTGGTTGGCGGCCGGCGATCGTCGCAATTGATCGACAAGGAAGGGTCGTCGTTGCCGAACCCACCGGATCCGAAGAGGCGGTGCGCGCCGTGGTCTCTCAGATTGCCAGCAGGATGGCGAAGGTCACCCCACTCGAGCCTGGCCCGTCCGAACCCACACTGTCCGACTCGTCGGGTAGCTGAGGGCCATGGCGACGGCGAGACAGCGCAGCGGACGGTCCGGGCTGCTACGTTCGTTTGCTCATCCGCTCGCACCGGGACTCGGCATCGCCCTCGGTGCGATCGGTGTGGCGAGCTGGCAGGCAGTAGCGGATCCACCGGGTGCCCTGTCGTGGGTGGTGGTGGCGCTGGCCGCCGGATACTCGATCTCGGGATCGGTTTGAAGCTACAACTCAGCAATGCTGATCTCGTCGGTCTGGCGAGGGGGTTCTCGATGGTGGTTTTCTGCCGGCCTACTGGTTGGTGGGTTCACATCCAGCCTGGTGGCCGTCGCGCTCGGTACGTCATTGCTGCGTCCCTTGCTTCCCGTCCGGCTGGCCGTAGGTGTCGTCCTCACCGTGTTCGTGGTGATCGCTCTCCAGGAGTTCGGGATATTCCGGCTCCGTCTTCCTCAGAATGCGCGCCAGGTGCCCGAGTCGATTTCAGCCGACGGCGCCCGCTACGGCGCCCTGCACTTTGGCTTCGAGATGGGATCTGGTGTTCGTACGTACATGACCAGCGGGCTGCCCCACGTGTTGGCCGCGGGCGTGCTGTTAGTGGCGGGATGGCCGGCGGCGCTGCTCGCCGGAGTTGGTTTCGGGGCTGGTCGCGCACTCATGGTGCTGTCCCGTCACGCCTACGGCGACGACGGCCGGTGGGACCAATCGCTCGCGAGATACGACACCTCGATTCGAGCCCTGATGACGCTCGCGACTGCTCTCGCCTATGGCTCGCTCCTCTACACGGCAGTAGCCGGTGCCGCCTGAGAGACAGCCCCGCTCACCCACGCATGCGTACCAGGAGGAGAGATCGGTGAGAGATCATCCGGGACCGATCAGTTCGGCGACGCGGGCCCGCTTCCGGGCACCGGACGGTGGATGGTTGACCGTCGACGCGGCAGGCTACAACCTCGAAGAGCCTTGGTCCGCCTCGGTACAGGTCACCACGA
Source organism: Actinopolymorpha sp. B9G3 (assembly GCF_040120725.1). Classification (NCBI taxonomy): domain Bacteria; kingdom Bacillati; phylum Actinomycetota; class Actinomycetes; order Propionibacteriales; family Actinopolymorphaceae; genus Actinopolymorpha; species Actinopolymorpha sp. B9G3. The sequence goes on from NZ_JBEEAB010000004.1 coordinate 150,479, forward strand.
AGCGTCCGTACGCAGGTACGCCGGACGGGTTGCAGCTGCGGGACCTTCACATCACCGTCGTCGGGAACTATGACATGGTGCTGGAACGCGTCATCGGCGGTCGCTGGGCGAACGTTGTCGAGGCACAGGGCGGACACCTCCTGATCGGCCACTGCGAGACGGCCGAGCAGGGTCTGGCGGTGTGGCGAGGGCCGTGGCACGAGGTGGCGACCTGGTTGCCTGATCCCAGGATGTCAGGCTCGGACGCCCTGCGGTACTTCGCCCGCCTGTACTTCGAGGACAGTCCGGAAGGCCTCTGCGTCAGGCCGACCGCCCCCGCCGTCGACCGCGTGGAGGTTCTCGACGTCAGCAAGAAGATCCCGGGCGTGGGATTCCTCGATATCCGCAAGCCCGAAACGGCCCATCAGCTCGTTCCGGACTGGTCGGGCGCGCCGGTTCCGACTGGCGAGGTCTGGATGGAGGACGTGGCCTCGACCCCGCAGGAGCCTTCAAAGATCGTGCTGCTCCACGCAACGCCGAGCACGGTGACGACGCTCAGCGGCGAGGCGGAGCTCAACGTCGACTGGAAAGACGGGCTGGAATTCCTCTTCAACGTCAACGAGCTCAGCTGGACAGACTAATGAGGCACCAGACACGAGGAGAGGCAACCATGAGCGTTGAGCCCATTCCCAGTGCGAGTACGCCGCCTGCCAACGCGACACCGAGCGCGGTCAGGAAACTCATCATGGATCGTGTCCTCACCCGTCGAAGCGTGCTGAGAGGCGTACTCACCACAGGGATGGTTCTCGGAATCAGCGCCCTTGACCTGCTCCCTGGTCGCAACAGGGCCGAGGCATGGCTTTACGGGAGTCATCCCTGGCAGATCTGGACTCACTGTGCGGACTACAGCACGTCCACAAGGAGAACCAACTGGCGCTGGTGCAACCCCGCCTCCGCGCGCGTCAGCTCGAGATTCTGCCAGCGGGCGTACAACCGCCACCGGACGGACGGTGAGCGCCGCACCGACTGTGAGTATGAGGACTTCCGTCGCGACTATCGATGTTGGAACCTGTCCGACTCCCGCGTGATCAATGCGTGGGTCTGGCGAAGGGGCCAGACCGGTGGCGACATCGACAGCGTCATATGTTCCGATGGCAGGACGTACGTCTACAACAGCTGTGGCCGCGACTACGAGTACAAGTCGGTCTGCCGGCGGTACCTCAGCTGAACCCCCGACACCTACCGGAGCCGGTGGTCTCAGACTGTTCGGGAAGTCTTCGGTTGCTGTTGGGGCGCAGCCGTCGTGTGCCGGGCTAACGTCACGTGACCGTTTCGTTTTGCGCTGGGAGTATCACGTGACAGATACCAGTTCAGGTAGCTCCAACCCCGGACCGCTGGGCTCAGGCGCCGGCTCCGGCCGGCGGCAGTTCCTGCGGGGCGGAGTCGCGACCGCCGCGTCGCTGTTCGCACTCGGGCCATTGGAGGCGCTGGGGGCGCGGACCGCGGGTGCGGCGCCGATGAGCAAGCGAGCGTCGAGCCCTGACTACGGCCCGCTCTATCCGGTCAAGGACGACACAACAGGCCTCGAGCTGCTCCGGCTGCCCAAGGGGTTCGAGTACATCAGTTACGGCTGGACCGGCGACCCGATGTCCGACGACATGCCGACGCCGAGCGCGCACGACGGCATGGCGGCGTTCCGCCGTCCCGACGGCAAGGTCGCGATCGTCCGGAACCACGAGCGGGGCGCGTACGACGGTGCGTTCGTCGACCGGGCGTACAACCCGACGGCGGGCGGGGGCACGACAAACCTGGTGTTCGATCCTGACAAGGGGAAGTTCCTCGAGTCGTACGCCAGCCTGTCCGGCACGATCCGCAACTGCGCGGGCGGTCCGACGCCGTGGGGAACCTGGCTCACCTGTGAGGAGACGACCGAGATCGCGCCGAACGGAACCCGGCACGGCTACGTGTTCGAGGTGCCGTACGGCGGGAAGGGTGACCCACGTCCACTCACGGGGATGGGTCGCTACAGTCACGAGGCCGTCGCACTCGACCCGGGCACCGGGATCGTGTACCTCACCGAGGACGCGACGCCCTCCGGGCTGTATCGGTACCTGCCGGTGAAGAGGGGTGAGCTGGTTGCGGGCGGTGAGCTGCAGATGCTCGTGGTGGAGACCGCTGACGGCTCGTCCTACACGACCTACGCTGACGACACCGGCACGGAGTACAGCACCTCGTGGGTGACGATCGACAACCCCGACTACGCACCGGGCGAAATTCGTCCGGCGCTGCAGGGTCAAGCCAAGGGCGCGGCGGTGTTCCGGCGCCTCGAGGGTGCGTGGTGGGGCAACGATCGGGTCTACATCGTCTCGACGAGCGGTGGCCCCTCGGGACAGGGCCAGGTCTTCGAGTACGACCCGGCCAGCGAGAGCATGCGGGTGCTGTTCGCGTCACCGGACCGGGCGGTGCTCAACAACCCGGACAACATCTGCGTCAGCCCGCGCGGCGGCATCGTGCTGTGCGAGGACGGAAGCGAGGGCGAGTACCTCCACGGGCTCACCACCGACGGGGAGATCTTCCCGTTCGCGCTGAACCAGGTCGTCATCCCGGCCGGGGGCGTTCCCGGCAAGAAGGTCGCGCCGGGCAACTACTCCGGCTCGGAGTGGTGCGGGTCGACGTTCGAGCCCAAGAACGGCAACTGGCTCTTCGCCAACGCGCAGAGCCCGGGAATCACCTTCGCCATCACCGGCCCGTTCCTCAACGGCTCACTCTGAGCCACATCATCAGGGGATCTTGGTGGGGTGTTCACGCACGCCGTCGTGGAAGTTCCCTGGAACGAACGGAGAGTGGTGAGGCCGGCCGCGACGGCGCTCCCTTCGAGCAGGGCGCCGTCGCGGCCGGCGGACTTCGCCACCCTCTTCACCTTCGGTTCACCTTTTGCCAGTAACGTTCGCCCGTGAATCTGCTGGAGATCTCCCGGACCGAACGAGTAACCGCTCCGGTCTTCATCGTCGGCGAGGCACGCAGCGGCACGACGATCCTCTACCGCAGCATGCAGAAGCATCCGGCCTTTCGCCCGCGGTCGGAGAACCTGTGGGAGAGCAAGATCATGGTGCACGTCGAGAATGCGGCGTCGTTCGGGCCGCGCGAACCCGGAACGATGTATGGCCACATGGCCCACGACGACGACCGGTACCAGGCGTTTCTCACCTCGATCGCTCCGCTGCGACCGCTGCTGGCAGCCGGTGAGGCCGCGCTCCGCCGCGTACCAGCCCGCCACCGGAGTCGCATCTGGACGGCCAGCGGACATCCGCTCGTCGTACGTTCGTACTTCCACCATGTGCGCTCTGCTCGTGGCGTGAAGCGCGTGCTCGAGAAGACACCCAGCCACGTCAACTACGTCCACAGGTTGCTTCGGTGCTACCCGAAGGCCCGGCTGATCTACATCCACCGGCACCCGGTCGATGTCTACACCTCGTACGTACGCCGTGCACGGGTCGATCCCGTGGCGGCGCGCTGGGCGGCGCTGAAGCCGACGGCGTTCGCGCAGCGGTGGGCGAGGAACACTACGCTGGCACTGGCTGCCGCGGCTGAGGTGCCGGCCTCGTTTCTGATGGTTCGCTATGAGCAGTTCACCGCAGAACCGGACGAGACCATGCGAGGCATCTGCGACTTCATCGGAGAGCCGTTCGATCTCGAGATCGTCCGCGAGCCCAATCCCGACCTCGCCAGGCGCCGCGCCGCACCGCACCTGTTCGGCGAGATCACCACGAAGACGAAGGAGTGGCGCGACTACGTAACCCCGCTGGACGCGGCGGCACTCCAGCAACGGCTGGCACCCGTCATGGACAGGCTTTCCTACCAGCCGTACCCGAGCTGACCGGCGGGGTCAGGGAGAAGTGCGGAGCGGGCCGGGTACCTCGTAGGTGGTGCCGCCGCTACTGGAGCTGGTGCTTCCGCGCTGGGAGGAGAAGTACGGACGGTTGCCGGCGGGGTCATCCGACGCCGACCACAGCGTGTGCGACTTCGGCTTCGGGGCAGGGCCTGTGTCAGGTCCTCACGGACTGGCTGTTGGCGAGGGTGAAGCGGGGCGTTCGAAGACGAGTTCCAGGCCGTCTTCTTCGTCCCACTGGTCGCCGATCTTGGTGAAGCCGAACTTGGCGATCGTCGCCAGCGATGCCTCGTTGTCCGGGCTGATCGACGCCCGTACGACCTGTACCGCCGGTTCGGCGGCGGCTCGTTCGAGCAGCGCGGCAAGGATCGCTGTCGCATAGCCTTGCCGCCGGTGCCCCGGGTCGACCGTGTACCCGACTTCTACCATGCCCCGGTCGTCCGGCGGTCCGTGATACCCCGCGTACCCGATCACCACGCCGTCAGGCTCGGCGACCACCGCTCGGGCGATCCACGCGGCGGCTTCCGGCTCGGTCTCGAGTTGCTTGAGCCGGTAGTTCCAGAGCCACTTCGCGCGATCGTCGACGAACAACCGGCCGAGTTCGACGCCGGATTCCGCCCGGGCCGTGGCGAGGTCGTCAGCGAGCAATGCCGACATGGCTTTACGGGACAACTCCGCGAAGCGGATCTGGTGAGAGGACATGCCGCCGATAATGCGGGGCCGCGGCCCGGGCAGTCCACGGGATTTGCGCGCCGCACCACGCACGGTGGCGGGTGCGACGCCGAGACCCTCGTCACCGCCGCACGCCGAGCGGCCGCCTTGACCATGCCGATCCTCGGGAAGCGCGTGTCCGGCCAGTCCTCGAGTACGTGCTTGACCGTGCAATGACCTACCGCTCCCGCCTCACCTTGCAGCTCGCAGCCTGCGTGACCATGCCCTGAGCAACTTCGCATCACGAAGCCGAGTTCGTGATTGGCTCGAGGATTGCCTCGACCTGGGTGTGGTTGCCGCCGTGACCGACGCCGGAGCGGTGTCTGCACCAGGCCAGCGGTGTGGCGTTCCTGATGGGGTCGACGCCTTCGACCCTGCGGTTGGGGTCGGCACCGCGCGTAAGTAGGTGTGCCACGCTGGCGTCCTTGCCTTCCCACGCCGCGCAATGCAGGGCGGTGCCGCCGCCAGGCTCAGTGAGCGTCCGGAACTCAGAGTTGACATCCAGACCGGTATCGAGGATCTGGTCGATAACCGTCAACCGCTCGCACACGGCTGCGGCGCGCAAAGCACCGACCAGGATCTCGTGCGTGACGTCAGCCAGACCGTAGTGGTCGATGTCGCCGGCACCTGCCGCCTCGACCAGATCGTGAACGACCGCACCAGCGCCGACGAGTATGTCGACGGCGGGAACAATGCCGTAGTGCACGGCATGCGCGAGTGCGGTGCCACTGCCGGGCGCGGCTGGTCCTGTCGCCTCCAGATCCGCGCCGGCGTCGATGAGGACACGTACCATCTCGGGTTCGCCATGGCTCGCTGCGGTGATCAGAGGTGATTCTCCGTCTCCGTTCGTGGAGACACCCTGGGCGAGCAGGACCCGGGTCAGGTCGCCTGCCCGATGGTGGTTCCACCAGCCGTGGAGTAGCCCGATACCGATGTACTGCAAAGCCGGGAGAGTCGTGTCGCTGTCGGGGAAGCGGATGCCGTCCGTCGCGAGAGCCGGATCTGCGGCCACCAAGGAGGCGAACCCGTCGATGTCCCCGTCCGCGATGAGTCGGAGCCGTTTGACCTCGCTGTGAAGTCGTGGCCAGCTGGCGAATCCGTACTCCCGGGCCAACGCGAGTTGTGCCGTGTGGAGTGAGATCTCGGGTGAAACAACGCTGATCCGCGCCCGCGCGTCGGGTTCACCGGCCGCCGCGGCTCGGTGAAGATCCTTCGCCTGCCGACGAAGCTGGTCGAGATCAGGACGCACGGGAAGCGTACGAGAAGACATGCCGTCTCCCTCCGAATGCCTGCGGTCCGCGCTCAGGCCGAGGAAGAGGCCAACAAGAATCAGTCGAAAGCCGGAGGTGGACTCAGTCCTGCCCGCGGACCCGGCAGCGCCCTCCAGCGCAAGAACGACTATACGGCCACAGTTGCCGGCCTGTCACGGTCAACGCTTGCGACCGCCCACGCAGTCCGTACGCCGGACCAACGGATGTCGGTCGAGGTAGGCGCCGGCTACTCGCCTGATCGTCTTGACGCTTACCTCTGTGGGAGGTCTCCGGGAGAGGATTGGCCGGGTCCCTCCCATCGGCGGACGCCGATCGATGTCTACGGCTCAGAGACCGAGGTTGGACAGGGCCGATCGCAGGAACGCGTCACGACGCGCGGTTGCTGTCGCGTCGTACAGCTCGGTGGGGGTGTTGAGTGCGGCAACGGCGTCCCAGTAGGCGACGTCACGCGCTCTCGTGCCGGCTGCACGCTCCCAGCCGTCGAGCACGTGGGCGGGTGCTTCTGGGTCAAACGTGATCGCGACTTGCTTGCGGAGCTCGCACAGGTCGACCCCTGGTGCGCCGGCGCCGGCGGTCTTCCAGTCAATGAGCGCCGCAATGTCGTCGCCGGTCCAGATGAGGTTGCCGGGCCAGACGTCGCCGTGGACATAGACAGGCTCGCCGGGCGGCAGGCCATGCGCCGTGATCAGCTCATCGGCTTTCCGCAGCAGTGGTGTCGTCGGCATCCGGTCCGCACGGCGGTCGTCGGCGAAGTCGTCCACGGCGATCGGTCGTGGCCGGAACGGCAGGTTCACGCGGAGCCATCGCCACAGCATGCACGCGTGCCAGGGCCGCGCCGGCGGTACGCAGCCGTTCGGCCGACGAGGGTGGCGGCCAGGCGGCGGTGCCCGGGACAACGGTCTCCAGCGTCACCGGAACTCCAGCCAGGACGCCCTGGAGGTCGGCTTCTATCAGTCGCGGGGCCGGCAACATGCACTGTTCGGCCACCTCGAGAGCGGTTGCTCCGGTGGCGACCATTGCGGCGTCGATCCGCGGAGTGGGTGCGCGCAGCACGGCGTCCGTCATCCGACCCCGATAGTCGAGTCGCTCGAACGGCACCCGAAGACGATGCGCGTGATGCGCTTCTTGCGCATGATGCGCATCTCCCGCTAGGCTTCCGGCCACTCGCGAGGAACGAGAGAGGTCCATGGCCCGACTCAACATCAGCATCCCCGACGCGTTGTACGAGCGTCTTGACCGGCTAAGGGATCGTGTGAACGCCTCGAAGGTGTGCGCGGCTGCCCTGGAGAAGGAGCTGGACATGGTGGAAGGACCCACCCTCGTGGCGGACAACGTCGATACGAAGGTCGCGCGGCTGATCGAGCGGCTGCGGGGCGAGCGGGAGAAGTGGTACCAGCGAGGGGTCAAGGCCGGAGAGGCCTGGGCCATCGACGTCGCGACGCTTGGCGAACTCAACGAGTTCAAGCAGACCTGGTCCGGGGTCGACCACCTCGACCCGCTGACGGCCGACTCAGGCGAGATGGAGGGCTGGCAGGACCAGCTTCCCGACACGTTCACCGAACGCGATGACACGGTGTGGAACGCGCCGCTCGACGACGACCCTGAACTCCGTGGTGCGTACGTCCTGGGGTGGTACCGCGGCGTCCGCGACCTGTGGAACGTCGCCCGCCCACTCCTCAAAAACCGTCCCGGCTAGGCGATCGCTCACGGGAATCAAAGGGAAGTGCTGAGCGTAGGCGGCTCAGCCCCGTTTCGTTTGGCCGTCCACGACGTGGGCGGTGTGCATCTTCAAGCGCGGGGTTCGATGAGTGAGTGGTATCCGCGCGCTTGTAGTTGGTCGAGCTCTGCGTACTGGCCGCCTGCGGCGATGAGATCGGTGTGCGTGCCTTGTTCGATGATGCGACCGGCTCCATCGGCGCCGTCCACACGACCCTCGCAGACGCCCAGTCCGGCGCCAGCGCCAAGTCCGCCACCCAGCGTGCCGTCGCGGCCGCCGAGGACATCCCCCTGACCAGCACTCGGACGCCCGACGCAACGTCTGATCGGCTTGTCACCCGGCTGGAGGATCTGGGCCCGCTGCCCGGACGGGTGGTTCAGAAGCCGATGGTTTCGCGGAGCAGCAGGACGGTGCCGCGTCCAGGCTGGTATTCCGCGTTGAGGATGAGAAGGCGGTTGATGGCGCTGGGCCACCCATAGGCCTCCTGGGCGCGGGCGTTCTCCAGCGGCAGGCAGTGGTCTTCGACGCGACGCAGCGCGCCGCTCAGGTCGGGCACCACCTTCTGCGCCCCGACGATCCAGATCGCGCGGGCGGCGCCGCCGGAGTAGCTGGGCAGCTGGCTTCCGCTGCCCGAGGCGACCACGAGGGAACCGGTCTCGGTGACCGCGTGGACGCTGCCTACGACGACGTCAGGGCTGGCGCGCAGCCGCCGGATCTCGTCCGCCTGGGTGGTGCGGTCCATGGCCAGGGTGCGCGGCTTGACGGCCTCGTATCGCCCACCGGTGTTGATGTCCTCATCGATGCCGGACAGGCGGAGGGTCTCGCTGGCCCCGGTGAACACGGTTGCGCCCTCCGGGACCAGCTCCTTGACACGGCTACGCGCGGCGGCGGCGTCATCGAGGATCTCGACGGTGAAACCGTTCGCGGTCAGCGCGGCGGCCGCCCGCTCCAGACGACGCCCGGGCGCCGCGTCGGCGAAGGGTGTTTCCGGAACTGAAGTGGTCATGATGCTCTGAGCTCCCTGTTCGCTGGATGATGTGTTGGTTTCACCAGTTCGACAACACAGCCCTCAGGAATGTGAGCCGGTGTGTCGCCTCACATTCCGGTGCGCCGTCTTGTCGTACTGGTGAGGACCGATGCGACAGAGGGGGCCGACGGCACCATGACCACCCGATCCGAGCCAGAACAGAGCCGGCCCGACGCGGGCCTGGACGCGATCATGAGCGAGCGGCATCACCTGATCAATCTCGCGTACCGGCTGCTGGGCTCCCTGGCCGAGGCCGAGGACGCCGTCCAGGAGACCTACACCCGCTGGTACGCCATGTCCCAGCAGCAGCAGTACGCCATCGAGTCTCCCGGCGCCTGGCTGACGACGGTCGCCAGCCGCATCTGCCTCAACCTGCTCGGCTCGGCACGGGTCCGGCGAGAGGCGTACGTGGGCGAATGGATCCCCGAGCCGCTCCCCGACGGCACCGTCACCGACCCTGCCGACCGGGTCACCCTGGACGAGTCGGTCAACCTGGCGTTCCTGGTCGTGCTGGAGTCGATGACCCCGGCGGAACGCGTCGCGTTCATCCTGCACGACGTGTTCTGCCACTCCTTCGCCGAAGTGGCCGAGATCGTCGGCCGTACCCCGGCGGCGTGCCGCCAGCTGGCCTCCTCGGCCCGCCGCCGCATCCGGGCCTCGCAGCCTTCCGCGACGACTCCGGCAGCCCAGCCCACCGGCGTCGTCAGGGACTTCAAGCGGGCTTGGGAGGCCAAGGACATCGACGCCCTCATCGGTCTGCTCGACCCCGACGCCACGGCGACCGCCGACGGCGGCGGCCTCGCCACGACCTTCCTGCACCCCATCGAAGGCGGCGAGCAGATCGCGCACGCCTGGGCCGAACTCGCCCGTCGCAGGCTCGACAACATGACACTCCTGGAACGTACGGTCAACGGTCAGCCCGGCCTGGTGGCTCAGCAAGACGGCGTCACCGTGACGGTGTTCGCGTTCGACGTCGTGGGCGACCGCATCAAGCACATCTGGGTAGTACGCAACCCCGACAAACTCCGCCGTTGGACGAAGGGCTGAGGTGCGTCTCCCTGGGCTCTGTAAGACGCCCGACGCCGTGTGTGCGTTCACCGACTGCGGATTGCTTGCCCATTGGCGACCGTGATCTTGATGATCGCGAAGCTCGTCGGCCACAGGGGTTCCCTCGACCAGGGCGTCGGGCTCGGCGGTTGCGCCTGGGACGGCCAGCGATGGCGGCGAGCCGCGCACGCTCGGCTTCGAATTCGGTCCCGTCCGTGGCGGCCACGGCTCTCAGGAGGAAACTAGCCCGAGCTGGCGCATCTGTGAGGCGACGTCAACGACTCCCCAGGTTTCGGCGACTCGGCCATCGGCGACGCGGCCGATGAAGATCTCGTTCCAGGTGATGTGTTTGCCGGTGGGTTGAACGCCCATGTATTCGCCTCTGTGGGTGCCGGACACGGTGTTCCGGCTGACGACCTTGTCGCCTTCGGCGATCACGTCCTCAACCGTCACGTGGAGGTCAGGGAATCCGCGTAGGAGTACGTCCCACAGTTGCTTCATCATTTCGCTGCCGCTGGCATCGACCCTCAGTGGCGTGCGAATGATCACGTCGGGTTGGAATACCTCGTCGATCGTCGTCGAGATCACGTGCGGGTCGCCGCTGTTTAGAGCTGCGTTGAGGCGGCGGAGCGCCTCCTTGTTCGTTGATTCCTGGGTTGATGTCATCTGGACCTTCTTCTTGTGCGAGTGAAGGGTCGCGCCACTTTCGGCCGCAACTGGCGCTACGGCGGAGCAGTCAGTCAATGTGAACGGTGACACTGCCGATCATCAGCAGGGTCAGTCCGACGGAGGTTCACGTGATGCCCTTCTGCCAGGCGGTCAGGTTCTTTGCTCTTCGCCGGTTATGACGATCCACGGTCCCGGTTTGTCAGGCAGCGGGTGGTGAACGGCTGGAGATGGTCGCAGGTGGTCAGATCACTTCGAAGTTCGCCATCATCGCCATGTCCTCGTGCTCGGCGTTGTGGCAGTGGAAGACGTAGCGGCCTCGGTAGCCGTGGAATCGAGTGATCACCTCGACTGCTTCGGCCGGCCTCAGGTCGACGGTGTCCTTGTGACCGGCGTCGTACGGTCCCGGTGGGCGACCATGGCGGGTCAGGATCTGGAATCCCACGAGATGCAGATGGACCGGGTGATGCAAGTCGGCGGCGAACCGCCAGATCTCGACATCTCCGAGCCGAGGCGTCGCCGCCATGTGATCCGGCGAGAAGGGCTTGCCGCCGATCAGCCAGCCTGCGTGTCCGTGGACCGGGCCGCTGTGGAAGCTGAACTCGCGAACCGTTGTGGCCTGCTCGCGGGTCAGTCGCGGAAGGTCGCTGAGTTTCCGCGGGATGCGGCTCGGATCGTATTCGCGGCGGGTGACGACGAACTGCATCACTCGGGCGGTCGGCCCGGCGCCGAGGCGGTTGCGGACGGTGACCCTGGTGCCGACCGGGTAGCGGCTGAAGTCGACTATCAGGTCGTAGCGTTCGGCCGGTGCGATGGGCAGGTGCTCGTGACGACGTGGTGCGTCAAGGAGTCCTTGGTCGCTGCCGATCTGGACGAAGCCGGCGCCGCCGGGTGGCGGCGGGTCCAGGGTCAGGTCGTAGCGGCGGGCGTTTGAGGCGTTGAGGACGCGCAGTCGGTATCTGGCTGCTGCCACTTCGTGGACCGGCCAGGGTGCGCCATTGACCAGAATGACGTCGCCGAACACGCCCTCCACGTAGGCGTCCTGAACGCCCGGGGTCGTGCGCAGGGTCGGGTCGAGGGACGGGTAGGCGAAGGCGCCGTGCTCGTCGAAGGCACGATCGGCGATCATCAGCGGCAGCTCACGTTCGCCCGATGGCAGGTCCAGCGCGTCTTCCTCGTCGTCGCGGATCAGGTGGAAGCCGACCAGCCCCCGGTACACCGCGGGGCCGGTGAAGTCCATCCGGTGATCGTGGTACCACAACGTGGCGGCGCGCTGCTGGGGCGGATAGCGGTAGTCACGTTCGCGGTGCGCGATCCGCGCCCGGTCGTCGTGCATGCCGCCCGCATGGTCGCCGTGGCCGGCATGGTCGGCGTCCCAGCCGGCGGCTGGTGTGAGGAGATCGGTTGGGTAACCGTCGGAGTCGGCAGGGGTGTGCCCGCCGTGCAGGTGGACCACGGTCGGGACGGGAAGTTCGTTTCGGTGGTGAACGACGGTGGTTCGGTCCTTGCGGGACTCGATCGTCGGTCCGGGAAAGGTCCCCTCGTAGCCCCAGATCGGTGTACGGACGCCGGGAATGATCTCGGCAGTCGACTCCCGCTGCACGATCCGGTAGTAGTCGGTGTCGCCCGTCGTCCGGGTGGGTTGGAGCACCCGTGTGGTCGTCAGCGGTTGCTGGAACGGCTCCGGCAACGGAATACTGCTGCGCAACAGCTCACCGCTCCCGCGCCCACCGTGGCGCAGTATCCGCGGTCCGGTCAGTCCGGCGGCGAGCGCGATTCCCGCCCCGGCGGACAAGCCCAGGAGCGTCCGTCGAGGCATGCTCTGTCGGGTCATCCTTCCACCCGCCATCGTTGCGGCCGCCACACGGCGACGGTTGTCAGCACAATCGCGGTGACAAGAGCGACGCCGAGCGGGACGTGCAGGTCGAGGGCGCCCGCGAGCCCGGCGAAGTACTGGCCGGTTTCGCCTGCCGCGATCAGCAGGCTGGCAATGAGCAGCCAGGCCGGTCCGCGGAGCAGCCACAGCACCAAGGCCGTCACCAGCTGGACGAAGCCGAGGGAGAAGACGACGTCGGCGCCCCAGCGGTGCGGCCACAGCAGGTCGTAGTCTCCGCTCAGATAGCCGCCGGCGAACACCGGCTGGCCGAAGATCGCCAGCGCGTGAACGCTCACGATCATCCGATTCACCAGCAACGCCAGCCGTCGCGGCTTGGACCAGGCCGTGATCCCGGTCGTAGTCGTGATCGCCATCGTGACTCCCGAGGAGATGGTTGATCGGTGGTGACTCGAACCGTTCGACGAGATGGCGGCCCGAACTGTCAGCAGGAACGTGCGCCTTCCTGACAAGTCGCGGGTCTGGGTCGTCGGAACGAGTGAGACACCGAGCTCTCCGGACCAGGTGCCATCACCTGCTGAGCGAGTCGGAAGGAGATGAGCCGATCAATGAACAGATCCTGCGGAGGTGGACGCGATGGGTAGCGATCGACCGGAAACCGACCAGCCCGACGTCCTCGTCGTCGGCGCCGGACCGACAGGAATGGTCGCCGCACTGGTTCTCACCGCGAACGGGGTGTCCTGCCGGGTCGTGGAACGTCGCACCGAGCCGAACGAGAGTTCGCGCGCGCTGGGTCTCCAAGCCCGCTCGATGGAACTGCTCGCCGGCCTCGGTCTCGCCGACCGCATCGCCCGGGTTGCCTACACGTTGACCGGAGCATCGATCATGCGCGGCGACGACGAGCTGGTCCGGATGCCGTGGGTGCCCCCGGAGAGCGCCTATCCGTACACCTACGTGCTGCCACAGCAGGGGTTGGAGGCGATTCTGCGTCAGCGTCTCGACCAGCTCGAGATCCCGGTTGACGCGGGCTGCGAGCTGGACGAGCTGACCCAGGATGACCGATCGGTCACCGCTCGGCTGACCGATGGCCGGCGGCTGGGGGCGCGGTGGCTGGTCGGTGCGGACGGATCCCGGAGCAGGGTTCGGGAACAACTCGGAATCCCGTTCACAGGGGTAGCCACCGGCGAGACGTACTACCTCGGCGATACGGTCCTTGATCCGGCGCCACCGATCCAGGACAGCGCAATGTGGCTCGGCCCCGAGGGCCCTCTGATGCTCATGCGTCTGCCCGGCCCGGACCATCTGTGGCGCATCTTCGTCGACGTCACCGACCGGGCGCGCCACGGCAGCGTGCCCGAACCGACTCCCGACATCCTGGAACGGATTCTGCAATCAAGGGGACCGACGCAGATCAGCATCTCTCGGGCCGACTGGACGTCGATATTTCGTACCCGGGTCTGCCTTGCCTACCAGTACCGGAAGGGTCGGGTCTTCCTTGCCGGCGACGCCGCGCACGTGTTCCCACCGTTCGGCGGCCAGGGGATGAACCTCGGCATCCAGGACGCGTTCAACCTCGCCTGGCGGTTGGCCCGCGTCGACCGCGGAGCCCCAACCGAGCTGCTGGACGACTATCAGACCGAACGACGGCCTGCGGCTGAGGCGACAATTCGCGACGTCGAAATCCGGCGCCGCATCTTCGCGCTACGCAACCCGCTCGCCCGGGCCGGGCGGGACCTCCTGCTCAGTGCGACCAGCAGGAGCCAGGGTGGCGCCCGGCGCAGCAGTCGGCAGAACTCCCAGCTCGACGTGAGTTACTCCCGTCGCCGGCTGCCACGACCGGCCACCGCTGCGCCGGTTACCGGTGACCGCGCACCCGATACGCCGGTGGGCGCGGGAACGATCCACGACCATATCGGACCCGACCACCTGACTCTGATCATCTTCGACCCCGCCGGCGCCCAGTCCGACTCGAACCTCCAATCGCACACCAACATGCCCGACACCGACCTTGTCATCGTCCGCGTCGACGACGGCTCCGATCCCGACGGCACGGCTCGCGCCGCCTACGGGATGCGTCGTGGGGGATTCGTCCTCGTCCGACCGGACGGGCACATCGCCGATCTCGGTCCGAACCCGGCGGCGGCCCGGGACGCCCTCACCCGATTCGCTGCCGACCCGAAGGGTTGAGGGGAAATCCCACCAGGAAGCTCCGGCATCAGCCCTCAGTTCAGCCTTCAGTCCAGGAACGGAGCTTCTCCGGATTGCGAACGGCCCAGATGTGTCTGATCTTTCCGGCGACGATATCGAAGGCGAACACGGTGACCGTGCGGCCGTCTTGCTGTGCGACCAATCCAGGCTGGCCGTTGACCGTACGCTCCAGGATTGTTGCGTCGGTTGCCAGCCGGACGAACTCCGCATAGGTGCGCGCGATCTGTCCGCTACCAGTGAGCGGTTCGAGGGCCGCACGGGCGATACCACCGCCGTCGCCGACCGCGACGGCGTCCGGGTCCAACAAGCCGATCAAAGCCTGGATGTCCATGGCTTCCCACGCCTGCTTGAAGTCTCGCACGATCCTCGCCTGCTCGACGGTGGGGGTCGCAGAAGGCTGCGCAGCGTCGACGCGCCGACGGGCGCTGAAGGCCAGCTGCCGGCACGCCCCCGGCGTCCGTCCGGTGATTTCGGCAATGTCGGAGAACGGGAAATGGAAGACATCGCGCAGGATGAACGCGACGCGTTCGGCCGGAGTCATCGATTCCAGTACGACAAGAAACGCCATGCTGATCGACTCGTCCAAGGTGACCCGATCCGCCGGATCGACGGTCGTCCCGCCATCGCGTGCAAGACCAACCCATTCGGCCCGCGCCGGCACCGGTTCCGGGATCCACTGGCCGACGTAACGCTCCCGACGGGCTCGAGCCGAGCCGAGCATGTCGAGGCAGATGCGGCTGGTGACCTTGGACAACCACGCACCCGGCGTTTCGATGGATGCCTGCTGCTCCTCGGACATGGAGTACCAGCGGGTGTACGCCTCCTGGACCGCATCCTCGGCATCCGACAGCGAGCCAAGAAGCCGATACGCAAGGTTGGTCAGCTTCCGACGCTCGCTCATGATCGCCGGATCGGGCAGGCCGCTCCCCTCGCTTCGGTTCTCCATGGGTGCCGCAGCCACCTTCCCTCGTCGTCTCAGCTCTTACCTCATCGACAAGATGACGGGCCGAAATGTCAGGCGGGCCGGGACGCCTGACAATCCGCGGCGGCGGGTCGTCGTAGCTGGCAACGCCACTCCCCAAAGGAGGAACCAGATGAGCGACTACCAGGCACTCGCCGACCGCTTCGAGATCTTCGCCCTGCAAGCCGAGTTCACCGATGCCGCGATGATGCGCGACAACGACCGAGTCGCGTCGCTGTTCACCCACGATGCCGTGTACCGCATCCCGGTTGCGAATATCGAGATGTCCGGAGCGGAGCAGATCCGCGCTGGAACCCACCGGCTCGACGGCGTATGGGAATTTTTCATCCAAACCACCCATCCGGCACGATCCAGGTCGACGGCGATACAGCGTCCGGTCGGGCCTACGTCAGTGAACTCGGGCGCCTCAACGAAGGCCGATCGATGTTCAACCACGGCCTGTTCCACGACCGCTACCGCCGCACACCTGACGGATGGAAGTTCACCGAACGCGTCTTCGAAGTCCGCTACTTCGACACGACTCCGCTCACCGGCTCACCCCGTGTCGAGGTCGACCTGACGAAGCCGGCCGAGGCGAACGAGACCTCGACACAAGCAGCCTCCTAGCCGCCACCCCCTCGGGCTCCTGCCCGCCATCATGGCGGGCAGGAGGATCTCTGCCCGCCCGTCCATGATCACAAGCCCACACTGGAGACCCACACCACGACTACCGCGACGCCACCTCAGGTTCGACGAAGTCCGGGACAACCTCCACCCGCACTCGCCACAAGCTCTCTCGGCAGCTACTCCGCGTAAGGCTGGTTCTCTCCCTGGGCGCTGTATCCGATGTCCCAAATGTAGCCGTCCGGGTCCGCAAACGAACCGCCGTACCCGCCCCACTGCTTGGTGGAGGCGGGCTTGAGGATCGTGGCGCCGGCCTTCTCGGCCTCGGCGATGATCTCGTCGACCCGCGCCTCGCTGCGGACTACGTAGGTGAGAACCAGCCCGCTGAATCCGCTGCCCTCCGGGTTCGCGCCCACCTCTGCGGCCAGGCCCTCTCGGCCGTAGAAGCCGACGAGCGCCCGGCCGTCCGACCCGAAGAACACCGAGACGCCGTAGTCCTGCTCAATCTCCCAGCCGAGACCCTCCGTGTAGAACCGCTTGGACCGGTCCATGTCCTGGACGCCGAGAAGGATCGAGCTCACATGCGCTTTCATGCGTTGTCCCCTTTGGTGATATCCGGTGATGCACATGACAACCACGCTACGTACGGCTCAGTGACCGGCGCTTCTTCATTCCTGATCGGTTTGGTCACCTGCTTCGCCACGCACCACGGCATTGGCTATGGAGGTGTAATCGGACACCGGATGTTGGTGGTATCCGACACCGGTGCGCGGGCCGTTGATCGAGTGTTGGTCGGGATCGACACCACCGGGACCCTAAGGCTGCCGGTGAGGTCCGGAAGCTCTCCTCAGCTGCGTGGGGCGCCATCGATGGGGGCGAGTGACTCAGCTCGCCAGAACTGACTGTCGATCGCGGGCGAAGCACCCGGGGAGATCGCCACCGCGGTGTACGAGGATGCCTGTCATGAACCGTACGTCAGCGCAGCCACGGCGCCATTCCGTGCACGGCCGCCTGGCTCGGATTCGGTCGCGATTTCGACGGCACCTTCGGCGACCGCCTCACATTCAGAGGGCTTGAGTCGTCGTACTGCTCAAAGAACGCCATTCAGCGAAGTCGGTCCAGATCCTCCTGTACGACGTCTTCGGCGTCGGCCAACGAGCCGAGGAGTCTGTAGGCGAGATTGGTCGACGCCGCTCGCTCATGATCGCGCTCAGGCCCGGAACGAGCCGGTCATGTCCTGGCCCGGACTGGGTGCTCATCGTGGCGACAACTCCCTCGGTCGCAACAGCCTCACCAGTTCGACGAAACAGCGCACTCGATTGTGACGTGAGCGTGTCGCCTCACATTCCGGTGGGTTGTTTCGTCGGACTACCGAGACACCAGGTCGTACGCCTCGAGATGGAGAAGGGATGCCCACCATGTCCACGCCCACGACGGTCAGGCAGGGCAACTTTATGTTCCTGCGCGTCGCGATCACCCTGCAAACCTTGGCCGTCTTCGTCGCATCGATCACCGCCGGCCTGCTGTTGTCCTCGCCCGGCGGAGGCGTACTGCACACTGTTTCGGCGTATGGAGTGTTGACCATGGCGTTGTTGCACCTGGTCGCCGCCGTCTTGGCGTGGCGGATAGCCGGCGTCCCGCCCAGACCCACGGTGCTGTATGCGGTCGGGTTCTTTGGGGCCACGCTGGCGCAGATAGCGCTGGGCTTAGCGCACGTGACGACCCTACACGTCCCATTGGGCGTCCTGATGTTCGGCGGAAGCGTCTTTCAGCTCGGCCGGGCCTTGGCTGGCCGAGCTTATGTGGCCGCCGCGGCATGACGCAGGAAACGGGCTGAGCGCGAGGTGCGGCAACCGTGCCTCACCTCGAGTACTGCCAACCATCTGTTGCTTAGGGAAGGAAACTGCATGGTAAAGGTGATTGGGGCCGGGCTACCGCGTACCGGCACCACGTCGACGAAGGCCGCGCTCGAGAAGCTCGGGTTCGACCCCTGCTACCACATGTACGAGGTGTTCACGCACCGTCATGTGGACCGGTGGTTGCCGGCAGTCGAGGGGAAGACCCTCGACTGGGATCGGGTTCTGGCTGGATATCGGGCCACGCTGGACTGGCCGGCGAGCCACTTCTGGCGTGAGCAAGCCGAGGCCTATCCCGAGGCGAAGGTGCTCCTCACTGTGCGCGATCCCGAGCGTTGGTTCATCAGCTTCCGCATGCTGACCACCCGCAACGGTGACCTGGAAAGGTTGGACCTCACCAAGCTGCCCGAGCAGGCCGCCGCAATCGTCGGCTCCATGCGGGGGATGCTTCCCGTGCTCGACATGATGGGTCGCTCGCTGTTCGGCAGCGACTGGCGTTTCGGCGTCGACGAGGTTGACGAACAAACCGCCATCGAGGCGTTCAACCGGCACGTGTCGACGGTGAAGGAATCCCTGCCAGCCGAACGTCTGCTGGTTTTCGACGTTCGTGACGGCTGGGGCCCGCTGTGTGAGTTCCTCGGTGTCGAGCCGCCAGCGGGCGAACCCTTCCCGCGACTGAACGACACCCAGGCCATGCAGGAAAACTTCGAACGTCTGATGTCCGGCGGCGAGATGGTATCGCCGTTCTTCGGCAGGTAAGCGGGCTTCGCTGACATCGGGTCCGGGGACGCCAAGGTGTTCCCGTTCGTCCCGACAGAGGGAATCCCGAGCCGTGACCTCGCCGTCCGCGCGGGTGTGCGCAAACAAACCATGGTGCAGTCAGTCCGTCGACTCGAGCAGGCCGGCCAATCGCATGACGTCGATCGACGAGAGTCCGCTCGACTGACCCGACCGGCTGTACGGGTACGGGCCAGTCGACAGCGGCTCAGGGCTGGGCGATGACCGAAGGTCCACTGGTTGTTCACGATGGTGGCGCTCGGTGTGCCAGCGCCCGTGTGATACCCCACGTGATTTAGCAGCGATGACTGTCAGTTGCCGGTCGGCGAGGGTGTGGTGGCAGTGCTCAGGTGCAGCCGGGTTGCCATGTCGAGTCGGACCTCGCCAGGTCACTCCGCCGATGGGCGAAGGTTGTCAGCGTGGCGCCCGGGAGGATTCGAGCCTCCGACCAACGGATGAGAAGGACCGGGCGAGCAACTTTCGCGGTGCCGGATCGCGCTTGCGTGCTGCCCAGATGGCGCGCTCAACGTAAGTAGAAGGTTGGGATCGTGGGGGGTCACACTGGGGTCAGGCGAGCCGTACAGCATGGGACGCCCCGGTGGGCCGGCTGGAGCCTCCGGGAATGTGCGTCGAGCGCACAAGCATCTCTCCTCGGCGCAACCCCAGGGTCCGGTGCGTTTACTCCACGGGGCTCCCGCGCGGCATGGTGGATCTTGCAGCGGGCATCCAGTCGGACCAGTCGTGGTTCGTCGCAGGTGCCGATGCCCACCAGGGACACCGATGTCCGGTCTGCTAGATCGTGGAGCAGCCAAGTGGTACGCCGGGGTGCCCTCTACCGATGGTGTAGGGAATGCGGTGTTCAAGCCGTCGAACCCTGTCTGGGTCGACGTGTGGTTCGATCCCGACTTGGATGTGCGTCCGATCGGGTGCCCAGCGTATCTCCGCGAGCATGAAACCGAGGCTCTTTGCCTGCCTGATCAAGCTCCTGGCTTCCTCAACATAGTCCTTGTCAGAGTATGTGCGCTCCAGCTTCGCTCCCGGCCTCACCTCCAACGCTTGGCCTGAGCTGTCGGAGCCGCAACTCTCGTCCCTGTTCATAGGAAGTACTCCCGCGGTGCCTACCTTGCCCATTCGGTGAAATGGAGCCTTGACTTTACCGCTCCCTGATTGATGAACACGGCCTCATAGCAGGTTCGTCCTTGCTTCCGCCCGGCATGCGGAAACGCCTATGCCCGGATGGACCATCCCGTGCTCCGGCCGGCCGAATGACCGCGAACCCGTCTATCGTCCATCCATGGACCGGCGCCAGGATCGGCCTCGGCGGCTCGGCTGCGTGAGTGCTAGGCAAACACAACGGCGGATCTGAGGAGTGTGACCTTGTGGCCTGGGCGATGTTCAAGTATCGGGCGATCGTTTTTGAGTCGGCGGATCTTGATGCGGAGAGTGCGGTTTTGGGCACGCTCCTGGACGGCAAGTCGAGGCCGGTGAGAGTTGGCACACCGTCTACGTCGACAGCGGCTGTGCGCTCGGGGTCCAGCTGGGCTGTCACTAGGCGGGTCGCCATCTGCCCGAGCGAGACGCCACCCTTTCTAGATCCCTGAGCTTTGCTACACCAGGCGCTGCGATGAGAGCTGTTCCGTACGCTCGAGGCATTCGCGGAATCCCCTCGCGTTTCCGACCGACCTGCACTCCAGCGCGAGCTCCACACAGCACGCGAAGGTCCAGCCCGCGATGCGTCGCGCATCAAGATCCAGACGATCGGCAAACAAGGCGACCTGCTCCCGCGCGTCACGCAGGTCACACCGCGACAGAGAGTGCCCCACGTCAAACGCGCGATCACCGAGCACCGGATACGGATCGATCGCCAGCCATCCACGCTCCGAGAGCACCACGTTGCTCGGCCCGAGATCGCCGTGGAGCAGCACCGTGTCCGTAGAAGACGAGGTCAGGGACGTGAACAGCTCGTCCGCCTGCGCGACGACGCCTCGATCCACCGGCGGCTCAAACCGATCGAACCAGTCCCACATCGTCTCGCGGGAGCGCTCCACCAACCTCGCGAGTGGCTCGAACTCGTCGTCTGCAGGAGGCTCGACTGCGTGCAGCTCGGCGAGTACCGACGCAACGGCCTTGTTCCCGGTCGCGACGTCGAGGTCATCACCGTTCGTGCCGGGCACGCACCGCTCGAGCAGCAAGACCTGGCTCGCCTCGTCGGAGTCGAAAAGTCGCGCCGCTCCGCGACCAGCCCAGTGTTGCAGGCCCTTCGCCGCCCAGGGGTTGCGATGACCCGGACACTCCACCTTCAACACCGCGTCGCTGCCGTCCGCTCGACGTACGGGAGCAACCCACCCGACGTTGCCGCCCGGCTCGAACGGGGCGCCCACATGCAGCTGCCAGGCACACGCCGCGTCAGCGACCAGACTCGGTAGTCGCGCCAGCCAGTTGCGTCCGACATCGCCGAACGCCGGGACGACGATGTGCGCCAACCGATCCGGAATTCGAAGCGCAGTCGTCATGCATCAGCCCCTTGGTGTGCCTAACTCGTACTTGAACAGACGGCTTCCCCGTAGGCGATCTTAGGGGAAGGAGTGTCTGCCACTGTCCAGGCGACATGATGGGCGTCACGCCGCGTTTCGCTCGGCCGGTCGCCGCAGCCCCAAAAGTCGTTGTCCTGCAAGGCTCGTGCGCTCGTGAACGCGCGAAATCGCGAGTTACTTGACGCATCCGTGACGCATGGGCACGATCAGATGCTCGTTGAAACCTCAAACCTGCACGTCATCGCGGTGGCACGCCGGAGGCTCGAACTCCGCACACACGGGTTAAAGCCCGTTGCTCTACCCGATGAGCTAGTGGTCAGTCGGATGACGCCAAAGTGTTCTTAGCGTTGGCGAGGACTTCGTCGGCGGTCGTGGCGGCGTTCTTCTGCAACGCCTTGCCGTTCACGATGTTCAGCATCGGCCAGCAGACGATCGACTCGGGAGTGGCCGGGGTGCTGAACGCGACCACGCCGCTCTGGTCGCTGCTGCTCGGCCTCGCCATCGGCACCGAGCGCGGCATCCGCCCGGTCCGGCTGGCCGGCCTGGTACTCGGGTTCGGCGGCACGGTGCTGATCTTCGCGCCCTGGCAACAGGCCGGATCCGTCGGTTGGGGTGCTCTCGGCGTGGTGACGGCGCCGACGGGACCGAGGGCCAGGTGACCCGGCGGCGTGCAGCACTCGACGGTCGTCGGCTGGTCGAGCAGGGGCAGTGTCTCGAGGGGCACGTGGCCCCCTTCCTCGCAAGGGTCCCGCAATCTCGTGCACGTCGTGGTGACGTCGACGTCGAGCGGACCTCGATGAACGAGGTCCGGAGCCTGACCCGCCGTGCCAGATGGACCGCGTCCTTCGCGTCGTTCTTCAGCCGATCGCCGCTGGGCCGCTGCCGAATGAAGCGCCCCAGGCTTGATGCCGCATCCTTGTGAGTTGGGAGGATGCGAACCATGCCGAAGAGGATTGGTCCGAAGGTCAAAGAGCGGTGCGTGCGGTCGGTGCTGAAGCAAGACACTTACCGCGCGCCCGTGGCTCGCTCTCGGGGTCGCGTGCCTTCGGGATGGCTACTGCACAAGCGGGTTGAGAAACAGGCGCTGCACATCGCCAATGCCGGATCCTAGGTACGATCCGGTCGTGCCTTTGACAGCGGACGACGTTGACCGGTTCGAGCGATCGAGGCCGCGCCTGGAGGCCATCGCCTACCGTATGCTCGGTTCCGCGGACGAGGCACAGGACGTCGTGCAGGACACGTTCCTGCGATGGCACGCCGCCGACGTCGACCGCGTCGAGGTCCCCGAGGCCTGGCTGACGAAGGTCCTCACCAACCTGTGCCTCAACCAGCTCACCTCCGCGCGGGCACGGCGCGAGACCTACGTGGGTCGATGGCTCCCCGAGCCGCTGCTCGCCGGGGACCCGATGCTCGGCCCGGCCGACACCGCTGAGCAGCGCGAATCGGTCTCGTATGCGGTCCTGACCCTCATGGAGCGCCTGTCCCCCAACGAGCGGGCCGTGTACGTGCTGCGGGAGGCCTTCGACTACCCGCACCGGGAGATCGCCGAGATCCTCGACATCACCGAGGCCGCCAGCCAGCAGATCTTTCACCGTGCCAAGAAGCATGTCGCGTACGGCAAAGCCCGCGGCGAGATCGACCAGGCCGCCGCCCAGCGGATCGTCGAGGAGTTCCTCGCGGCCGCCACCAGTGGCCAGACCGATGAGCTCGTACGCCTGCTCACCAAGGACGCCATCTCCATCGGCGACGGCGGAGGGAAGGCTCCGGCACGCACCAAGGCGTTCGAGGGAGCCGTCGCGGTCGCGAAGTTCGTGTGGGGCTTGTTCAAGCCCGCCGAGGCCAAGCGCGCCATGGTCGGCGGCTCGTCCGAGATATACGCCTGGGCCGCCAATGGCGAACCCGCCGTTGTGGCCGTCGTGGCAGGCCGGGTCGTCGCGATCATGTGCCTGGAGGTCACCGCCGAGGGCATCACTGCCTGCCGTATGCAGGCAAACCCTGACAAGCTCGAACGCGCGACCGAGCAATGGGCGGCGGCCAACCATGGGGAACCCCTGCTCATGATGTGACGGGTATCACCTTTGGCTCCTGTCAGGAATCGGTGGGCCATCCGGTTCAAGCGACACATCCGGACCTGAACCGAACAGGAGCTAACGATGAGAGTGCTGGTGGCAGGAGCGACCGGAGCGATGGGGAAGGAACTGGTGCCGCGTCTGGTCGATGCGGGACACGAGGTGTTCGCCATGATCCGCAGTGATTCCAACAAGGCCAAGGCATCACAGCTGGGCGCGGTACCGGTCATCGCCGATGCGCTGAATCGCGCCCAGGTCGAGAAGGCCGTGCGCCAAGCGGCCCCAGAGGTGATCGTCAACCAGCTGACCGCCATCGGGCACGTCGATCTCCGCAAATTCGAACAGAGCTTCGCCGCCACCGACCGGCTGCGGGTCGAGGGCAACGACAACCTGCTCGCGGCCGCACGCGCCACAGGAGTACGACGTTTCGTCGCCCAGAGCAACGGCGCGTTCACCTACGCGCGGACCGGCGGGCCGATCAAGAACGAACAAGACCCCCTGGAGAACTCACCGATCGCCCCGATGGCCCCGATGATCGCCGCGATCAAGCACTTGGAGAAGGCGGTGCTGGGCGCCGCCTGGACCGAAGGGATCGTGCTGCGCTACGGCGGGTTCTACGGACCCGGCACCTCCATGGCGCCGGGCTCCCAGCAGCTCGAGATGATCCGCAAACGCAAGTTCCCGGTCGTCGGCGACGGCGGCGGGGTGTGGTCGTTCATCCACATCGCCGATGCCGCCGAGGCCACGGTCATAGCGGTGGAGAAGGGCGGCCGCGGTGTCTACAACATCGTCGACGACGAGCCCGCCCCGGTCGCCGAATGGCTGCCGGAACTGGCGGCGATGCTGGGCGTCAAGAAGCCGACGCGCGTACCCAGGTTCATCGGACGGATGGCCGCCGGACCCGCCGGCGTCGTGCTCATGACGGAGCTGCGCGGCGCATCCAACGCCAAGGCCAAGCGCGAACTGGGTTGGCATCCCGCACATCCCACCTGGCGACAAGGCCTCCTGGGGTGACCACCGCGGAGATCGGTATCCCCGTCTGGCGCGAAGCCGACTTCGCTGCGACCGCGGATGCCGTGTAGGAAGTCCCTGGTCCTGGCGCTGGACACCTGGCCGGGCGGTTCACCGCGAACCGACGGATAAAGCTGAACGCCCCCAGCAACGGCTGCGATCGCAGCAACCGGCATTCGACGTGGACACAGAGGTACGCACCGTGGCCTGGCCGATGGACGGTCGGGGCCGCACGGTCTTCGGTTTCGCGCCGTGCATGCCCGTGGCGCTCGGCTGTTCGCAGGTTCGCGCGGCCGCCACGTCGCGGGGGAGCGGCCTACGTGGCGATGCTAGCCCTGGCCCGCCGGTCGATCGACCCCCAGCCACGTGCCAGCGGTCCAGGGAATCAGCGAGGCAAGGATCGTCTCGGCATCGCAGGACCGGAGACACACGTTCAGGCCACCGGGTCTACGGCAGGCTCTCCGGGCCGAGATCCTTGAGCCGCAAGTCTTTTCACCCAACTGCGGCTTTACTGGCATGACCGAAGGGGCGCGCACCGGGACACACATCTAGCTTCGCGGCGCGGTCGACCGGCTTGTCGGAGGCAAGAGGCGACGTTTTCGCAGGTCAGTTGGTGCGCCCGGGAGGATTCGAACCTCCGACCATCGGATTAGAAGTCCGGTGCTCTATCCACTGAGCTACGGGCGCAGGCGCGGCTAGAAACTCTACCGAGGAGCGGAACGGATCTCTCGCTGGACCGGCCGGTGAGTCGCTGCGACTCGCCGGACGACCCGTCGATGATCAGTCGGAGCCACGCGACGGAGAGAGTCTGCGGGCGTGGAGTCGGCCGTTCCCGCAAGGGGCCGCAGGTGACGCGCGAAGCGTAATTGCGTTGTCCCTGTCGGTGGCCGCCGTTACGGTCGTCGCTGTGTTCGCCTTGATCTGGTACGCCTACCGGGTCGCTCGTGGCAGCACCGTTCTTGCGCTCACCCTCGCCGTTGCCGCAGCCAGCACCGGAGTCCTCCTCACCTACCTCGTCGGGCAGGTCGTCGGCGCGGTTCCGGGCATCGTTACTGGCGGCTCCAGGGCCATGTCGATGGTGGCGTTCGGCTGGTTGCTCGCCGCCCTGCTGACCGTGTTCGTCGTGGAGACAACCCTGCCAGCGATCCGCCAGGCCGCCGAGTGGAGCATGTCCAATCGGATCAGCCGGGACATCGGCGTACGCGTGACTGATCCGCTGCTGGCTCCGTGGCGGATCAGGCATCTGGAGGATCCCGAGGTTCAGGACGCCCAGCAGCGGGCCAAGGGCAAGGATGGCTACCAGGTCAGCTTCGGACTCCGCATCCTGCCGGGTTTCCTCAGCAGCCGGCTCACGCTGCTGGGTTCGGCGGTCCTGGTGGGCCGGATGTTCTCCTGGCCGGTAGCTGCCGGCCTCACGGCCGTGACTCTGTTCATGGAATGGCACCGTCGGCGGGTGCTCGAGGGCGAGGTCGACTCCTGGTGGGGGCTGACCGAGGGTGCGCGGCGGGCCGGGTACCTCTTCGACCTGGGGATGCGGGACGCGCCCAAGGAGCTTCGGGTGTTCGGTCTTGGTCCGTGGCTGGTGGAGCGGTACGTCGCGCAGTGGCTCGACGCGATGCGGCCGATCTGGCAGGCCCGGCGCCGAGGCACCCTTGTGGCGGCGGCCGTGGGTGTGCTGCACCTCGGTGCCCATGCGTTCGCGATCGTGCTCGTCGGCCGGGCCGCGCTCGCCGGCCAGTTGCCACTCACCCAGGTGGCTACGGCGGTGCCGGCGATCCTCGCCGTGGGGGCGTCGTACAACGGATTCGCGGCCGTTCAGGTCAGGCGTGCGCTGACGGCCTACCGCGCGATGTGTGACCTGCCGGGACTGATCGCCGAACGCCATCCCGAGACCGGTGAGGGGAGCCGGCATCCGGTGGCCGCGATGCCGCGGGAGGAGATCCGATTCGAAGGCGTGACCTTCCGCTATCCGGGGTCGGAGGTCGATGTCCTGGCCGGACTTGACCTCACCATCCGTGCCGGCGAAGCGCTCGCCCTGGTCGGGGTCAACGGCGCCGGCAAGTCGACCCTGGTCAAGCTTCTCGCCGGCGTCTACGCGCCGACCACCGGACGCATCACCGTCGACGGGGTCGACCTGCGTGAGCTCGACCTCGTTGCCTGGCAGCGCCGGATCGCCGCCATCGTGCAGGACTTCCTCCGCTTCCCGCTCTCGGCAACCGACAACGTCGTCTTCGGCGCGGACGAACACGCCGGCGACGGCGCCGCGGTGACGAAGGTGGCGACGGAAGCGGGGATCGCCGAGACCATCGCCGCGTTACCGGCAGGGTGGGACACCGTGCTGGACAAGACCTACGACGGCGGTGTCGACCTGTCGGGCGGGGAATGGCAGCGGGTCGCGCTCGCCCGGGCGCTCTTCGCCGTCGACGCCGGAGCGGGTGTGCTGGTGCTCGACGAGCCGGCCGCCGCGCTCGACGTACGCGCCGAGGCCGAACTCGTCGATCGCTACCTCGACCTCACGTCAGGCGTCACGTCGCTGATCATCTCCCACCGGTTCTCCGTGGTCCGTGACGCGCACCGGATCTGCGTCCTTGACCGCGGTGCGATCGTCGAGGCCGGTACGCACAAGGAGTTGCTGGCCGAAGGGGGCCGCTACGCCCAGATGTTCGGCCTCCAGGCCGAGCGCTATCTGACCGAGGACGGTGTGTCCCGTGCCTGAGGGGGTCCGGACGGACTCAGCGCGCGCCCCCGAGTCCCTGCGGATGCCGGAGACCCTCCGCGCGCTGCGGTTGTGGGTCGCGACGGCGTTCCGGGCGGCGCCGCTGCTGGTCGTCGCCCAGTGTCTGCTGGCCGCCGTGCAGGCGGTCACGGCTCCCGCCCAGACCTACGGCGTGAAACTCCTGGTCGACGGACTCACCGGCCATGATTCCGCCACCGTCGTGTGGGGCATGGCCGTGATCCTGGCCGGCTTCGGCGTGATGTTCGTGGGCATGGTGATCAGCGGACCCGTGCAGGACACGACCGCCGAACGTGTCTCCGGGCAGATCTACCGTGACGTCCTCGACGTCACCGTCTCCGTGCCGGGCATCGTCCATCACGAACGCCCCGACGTCGCCGACAAGATCGAGCTGATCAGGGACCAGGCATGGCGGCTGGGCGTCAGCTTCGAACTCCTCCTGTTCGTGGTCGGCACGGCGGCCAACACGGTCGCCGTGCTCGGTCTGCTCGGGTCGGTCCATCCGGTGCTCCTGCTGCTGCCGATCCTTGGCCTGAGCCGAGTCTGGTCGGCCTTCCGCGGCTTCCAGCGATCGCAGGACGCCATGGAGCGGACGACGCCGCACGACCGGGTGATGAACCGGCTGATCGAGATCTCCAAGGACCCTCGCAGCGGTCTCGAGGTGCGGGTCTTCGGCCTGCGGCCGGTGCTGACCAGGCGGCTCACCGAACTGATGGACGAACGCCTCGACATCCAGGAGACCGCCCTACGCAAGGGGGCGGTGCTCGACGGGACCGTCCGGATCTGCTTCGGACTCGTCTACTGCGCGGCGATCCTCTGGACGCTGTGGATGGCGCAGGCCGGCCGGCTCTCGGCAGGTGACGTCGTCCTGATCATCCTGGTTGCTCCCCAGGTGGACCAACTGGCCGGTGGTATCGCCGGCAACGTCTACTGGATGGGCGAGATCGTCCGCAGCTTCGCCCGGTACGACTGGTTGCGTCGCTACGCCGCCGACAACTCCTGGTCGGGCAGCAGCGATCCCGGACCGACGAAGCTGCGCGAGGGCATCACCTTGCGCGACGTCGGGTTCAGCTATCCGGGTTCGGACCAGCCCGTCCTCCGCGATGTCAACCTCACCTTGCCGGCGGGATCGACCGTGGCGCTGGTCGGCGAGAACGGCGCCGGCAAGACGACCCTCGTCAAGCTGCTGGCCCGGCTCTACGACCCCACCACCGGCGCGGTACTCGTCGACGGCACCGACCTGCGCGACATCGACCCCGACGCATGGCGGAAGCGGATGTCAGCCGGGTTCCAGGACTTCGTCAAGTTCGAGCTGCCGGCACGTGAGGTCGTGGGCCTCGGCGACACCGGCCGGATGACCGACGACGCCGCCATCAAGGCGGCCCTGCTCCGGGGCGACGCCGAACCCGTCATCGAAGGGCTTCCGAGCGGACTCGACACCCAGCTGGGCCGGAAGTTCACAGGCGGTGTCGATCTGTCCGGCGGGCAGTGGCAGCGGCTGGCGCTGGCGCGGGCGTTCATGCGCGACCGGTGCCTGCTCCTGCTGCTCGACGAGCCGACGGCGGCGCTGGACCCCGAGGCCGAGCACACGTTGTTCGAACGCTTCGCGGAGGCGTCGCGGATCGCTGCGCGTGAGACG
The DNA here is from genome assembly GCF_040120725.1 of Actinopolymorpha sp. B9G3. Taxonomy (NCBI): domain Bacteria; kingdom Bacillati; phylum Actinomycetota; class Actinomycetes; order Propionibacteriales; family Actinopolymorphaceae; genus Actinopolymorpha; species Actinopolymorpha sp. B9G3. Next base: position 179,033 of record NZ_JBEEAB010000004.1, read on the forward strand.
GGCGGGATCACGGTGCTGGTGTCGCACCGGTTCTCCACCGTACGGATGGCCGACCTGATCGTGGTGCTGGTCGACGGGCAGGTGGCGGAGGCGGGCAGCCACGCGGAGCTCCTCGCCGGAGGCGGCCGCTACGCCGAGCTCTTCGAGATGCAGGCCCGCGCCTATCGCTGAGGGTGGCGTACCGTCGGGGTCGACGACCTTCGGGCGAGAAGGGGAGCGAGATGGCGGGAGCGGGTGCCTCGATCACGGTGCGGCTGGCCTATGGCGAGCGCGGTTTGGACGTACGTCTGCCTGCCGACCGCACGGCGCTGGTACAGCCGCGTTACCGGCCGGGGGTCGCGGATCCGGCCGCCACCCTCGCCGACGCGCTCCGCCACCCGGTGGCCGGGCCGCCGCTTCGCGAGGTCGTACGCAGGGGACAGACGGTCGCCATCTCCGCCTGTGACAGCACGCGGCCGCAACCCCGGCACCTCATGATCCCGGCGGTGCTTGCCGAGCTGGCAGACGTCGTACGACCGGAGGACGTCACCATCCTGGTCGCCACCGGCACCCACCGGTCGAACACCGACGCGGAGCTGCGGGCGATGTTCGGCGACGCGGTGGTCAACCGTGTCCGGATCGTCAACCATGACGCGCGCAACGACGCGGAGCTCGTCTGGTGCGGACGTCACGGCAACGACGTGCCGGTGTGGCTCAACCGCGCGTGGGTCGACGCCGACGTACGCCTCACCACCGGTTTCGTGGAGCCGCACTTCTTCGCGGGCTTCTCGGGCGGGCCCAAGCTCGTGGCGCCCGGGCTCGCCGGCCTGCAGACGGTGCTGACGCTGCACGACGCCGCCCGGATCGGCGACCCGCGTGCGACGTGGGGGATCACCGAGGGCAACCCGGTCCACGACGACGTACGCGCGATCGCCGCCGCCACGGGTGTCGACTTCGCGTTCGACGTGATCCTCAACCGAGACCAGGAGATCGTCGGTGCGTACGCAGGCGAGCTGTTCGCCATGCACAGGGCCGCCTGCGCGGCGGCGAAGGACAACGCCATGGCGCCGGTCGACGCGGCGTTCGACGTGGTGCTGACCACGAATTCCGGCTTCCCGCTGGACCAGAACCTCTACCAGGCGGTCAAGGGCATGTCGGCCGCGGCGAAGGTCGTGAAGCCGGGAGGTGTGATCGTGTGCGCGGCCGAGTGCCGGGACGGATTCCCGGACCACGGTTCCTACCGCGAGGTGCTCACGTCGGCACCGTCGCCCGAGGCCCTGCTCGAACGCATCGCCGCACGTGACCACACCGTCCCTGACCAGTGGCAGGTGCAGGTCCAGGCAGCGGTCCAGGCGAAGGCCCGGGTCGTCGTGCACACGTCGTACCTCTCGGCTGACGATCTACGCGCCGCCCACCTGGACCACACGGCCGACGTCGAGAAGACGGTCGAGGAGGCGTTGGACGCCGCGGGTGAAGCGGCGCGGGTCTGTGTCCTTCCGGAGGGACCGCAGACCATTCCGTACCTCGTTGACTGACTGGTTGGCTGACAGGTTTCCTGGCTGGCTGGCTGGCTGGCTGGCTGGCTGGGTGGTGCGTTCCGTCGCTGCCAGGTTTTGTCCACAGGACCCAGATCGGTGGTCTTTTCCACACCCGAACGCCACCGCGGCCCGCAGGTGATCGTGCTCCGCCATCGTGGTGAGCACAGTTCACGAGAAGGGTCAGACATGAACGAGACGATGATCAGCATTGCCGGCAACGTCGCGACCGAGATCCGGTTCCTGCGTTCCGATCGAGGCACTCCGCTCGCGTCGTTCCGGCTTGCGTCGACTTCGCGGCGATTCGACCGGAGTCAGGGGGGCTGGGTCGACGGTCGCACGACATACGTGACTGTCGTGTGCTGGCGCGCTCTCGCCGAAAACGTGGCGGCGAGCCTGCGCAAGGGAGAACCGGTCGTGGCCACCGGCCGCCTGCGGGTGGAGCCGTGGGAGCGCGACGACGGTCGCAGCGGAACGTCTGTCGAGATCGAGGCCCAGGTCGTCGGTCACGACCTGTCCCGGGGAACCTCGGCGTTCCGGCGCACCCGGCGCGAGCACGTGGACACGCCGTCGGACGCCAAGGTCGCCGAACAGCTCGCGCGGAGCCTTGACTCGGTGCCGCTGAACGACGAAACCGACGCGTCGACCACGGCACCCGGTCCAGGTTCGACCACGGCACCGCGCTCGGCGACTGGGCAGGCGACGCCTCAGTCCAGCCCGGGTTCGGAAGCAACCACAAACCAAGACGTCGGCGCCCCCAGCGCCGAGGCGGCTGCGCTGCCCACGCAACCGCGCAGCGGCGGTCGAGCCTCTCGGGCCGCCGCCGCGTCCTCGGCAGGCGCCGACCAGCGGGCCGCCTGAGTGGCGGCCCGTCCGAGATAGGCGGTTTGTGACCGTCTCATCTCGACAGCTGCCGGGCGGCAGCCCGCCCGCCTGACGGTGTGCCCTGCCAGCCCCCCGCCGGTGGCGGGCACGGGACGCCGCCCGGCAGCGCCGGTCTCGACGCGATGTTGCAGGATAGGTATCTGTCTGGTTCTCCCCCCGATCTCTCCAAGGTGAATGCCACGTGCCCGAGTTCATCTACACGATGCGCGGCGTCCGCAAGTCGCTCGGTGACAAGGTCGTCCTCGACAACGTCACCCTCTCGTTCCTCCCCGGAGCGAAGATCGGCGTCGTCGGCCCGAACGGCACGGGCAAGTCGACCCTGCTCAAGATCATGGCCGGCATGGAGCAGCCCTCCAACGGTGACGTGATGTTGGCGGCCGACGCGACTGTCGGAATGCTCCAGCAGGAGCCGCCGCTGACCGAGGACAAGAACGTCCTGGAGAACGTCCAGGAAGGCGTGGCCGACACGAAGGCGATGCTCGACCGGTTCAACGAGATCTCTGCCGAACTCGCCGATCCGGACGCCGACTACGACGCGCTCCTCGCCGAGATGGGGGAGTTGCAGACCCAGCTCGACCACCGGGACGCCTGGGACCTCGACTCGCGCCTCGAGATGGCGATGGATGCTCTCCGATGCCCGCCGGGGGACGCTGACGTCACCCCGCTCTCCGGTGGTGAGCGGCGGCGGGTCGCGCTCTGCAAGCTGCTGCTGTCCCAACCCGACCTGTTGCTGCTCGATGAGCCGACCAACCACCTCGACGCCGAGAGCGTCCAGTGGCTCGAGCAGCACCTTGCCGCGTATCCCGGCACGGTCCTCGCCGTCACGCACGACCGGTACTTCCTCGACAACGTGGCGGGTTGGATCCTCGAGCTCGACCGCGGCAAGACCTTCCCCTACGAAGGCAACTACTCGACCTATCTGCAGACCAAGCAGGAGCGGCTCACTGTCGAGGGTCGCAAGGACGCCAAGCGCAAGCGGATCCTCGAGCAGGAGCTCGAATGGGTCCGGTCCAACCCGAAGGCGCGCCAGGCCAAGAACAAGGCCCGGCTGCAGCGTTACGAAGAGCTCGCGACCGAGGCGGAGCGAGCCAAGAAGATCGACTTCGAGGAGATCCAGATCCCTCCAGGCCCCCGTCTGGGCAACCTGGTGCTCGACGCGACCGGACTGACGAAGGGCTTCGGCGACCGGGTCCTCATCGAGGATCTGTCCTTCTCGCTGCCGAGAGCGGGCATCATCGGCGTGATCGGCCCGAACGGGGTGGGCAAGACCACCCTGTTCAAGATGATCGTGGGCGAAGAGAAGCCTGACGCCGGAGAGTTGCGGGTGGGGGACACGGTCAGCCTGTCCTACGTCGACCAGAGCCGAGGACGTATCCCCGCGGAGAAGACCGTCTGGGAAGCCGTCTCAGACGGTCTGGACTGGATCAGGGTCGCAAGCTTCGAGATGCCGAGCCGGGCGTACGTCGCGTCGTTCGGGTTCAAGGGTCCCGACCAGCAGAAGCGCGCGGGAATCCTCTCAGGCGGGGAGCGCAACCGACTCAACCTCGCGCTGACGTTGAAGCAGGGCGGCAACCTGTTGCTCCTCGACGAGCCCACCAACGACCTCGATGTCGAAACCCTCCAGTCGCTGGAAAATGCTCTGCTGGAGTTTCCTGGCTGTGCCGTCGTCACGTCACACGATCGGTGGTTCCTCGACCGGGTGGCGACCCACATCCTGGCCTGGGAGGGCGCCGACGAGAACCCGGCGAAGTGGTTCTGGTTCGAAGGAAACTTCGCCGACTACGAAGCCAACAAGATCGAGCGACTCGGACCCGAGGCGGCGCGGCCGCACCGGGTGACCTACCGCCGCCTCACCCGCGACTGAGTTGGCCTAGGTCCCGCGCGACTCGGCACCGCGCGACTCGGCACCGCGCGTCGGGGTGTTGTGCGATGAGGTGGACTGACCGCCGCGGCTGATGACCGACTCGAAGGCGCGACCGATCGCCTCGAAGTCGGCGTCGCTCACGAGATCGACGAACCCGTCACGCACGCCGGCCACATGGATCGGGGCGGCCTCGACGAGCCTGTCGTAACCCGTGTCGGTCAGTTTGGCGAGCACGCCGCGCCGGTCCGACGGGCACGAGTGGCGCTCGACGAGACCGGCAGTCTCCATCCGGGAGACGGTGTGGGTGAGCCGGCTACGGGAGTGGTGGACCGACTCGGCCAGTTCCGCCATCCGCAGCGTCCGGTCCGGCGCCTCTGACAGGCGGACCAGGATCTCGTACTCGGGCAGCGACAGGCCGAGCCCAGCCAGGTCCCGGTCAAGTCGCTCCATGAGGTGGGCCGCCCCCAACAGGTAGGTACGCCAGATCCGCTGCTGTGAGGCCGTGAGCCACCGAGGCGTCGTCATGCCCACCAGCGTAGCGCCATGGTTGACGATTCAACGAACGTCAGCTAGGGTCGGACCCAATGTAGTTGAAGATTCAATAGGGATCGCCTGAAGGAGACCTCGCAACCATGACAATTGCCACGACGTACGCGCTCGTCGCCGGGACCTGGGCCATCGATCCGGCACACTCCGAGGTCGGCTTCACGGTCCGTCACCTGATGACGAAGGTGCGTGGATCCTTCCGTGAGTTCGACGGGACGATCGAGGTCGCCGAGGACCCGGCCGCGTCCAAGGCGACGGTGTCGATTCAGCTCGCCTCGATCGACACCGGCACCAAGCAACGGGATGATCATGTGCGGTCCGGAGACTTTCTCGACATCGACAACCACCCCGTGATGACCTTTGTCTCGACGGGGATCCGGCCCGACGGCGACGGCTTTGTCCTGACCGGCGACCTCACCGTCAAGGGGGTCACCAGGTCGGTGGATCTCACCGCCGAGTTCCTCGGCGTCGAGGAGGACGCCTACGGCAACACGCGTGCCGGGTTCGATGCGACCACCACCATTGACCGCAAGGCGTTCGGCGTCGACACGAACGTGCCTCTCGGCGGCGAGAAGCTCCTCATCGGCGACCAGGTGTCGGTCCAGTTGTCCGTCCAGGCCGTCCTGCAGAAGTAGGACCACGGGCGCCGTCCTGCAGAGTAGGACATCGGGCAGGTCAAGCGACGCCAGGGAGCTGTCGCGCGTCCGCACCGAGACCCTGCGATCCCCCCACGAGCGGTCATCGCCAGGCCTGAGAGGATCGCGGGGTGGCGCCCTTCGTGTTCCAGTGCCCGCTGCGCTGGTCAGACATGGATTCGTACGGTCATGTCAACAACGTCGAATTCTTGCGCCTGCTGGAGGAAGCACGGGTCGCGTTGTTCTTCGACGGCGCCCGGCAGGCGGGCGTGAAGAGCTTCGAGGGCGAACTCGTCGTCGTACGCCATGAGATCGACTACAAGCGTCCCCTGGTCTACCGGCCGGAGCCGATCACCGTCGAAACCTGGGTCACCACGATCCGCTCCTCGTCGTTCACGATCGACTATGAGGTGAGCGACGAGGCGACGCGCTACGCCTCGGCGCGAAGTGTGCTGGCGGCCTACGACGCCGAGCTCGACCGGCCACGCCGGCTGAGCCCGGAGGAGCTTTCGTGGCTGGAGCGGTACCGCGGCGACGAGTGACGGCCAAGCGTGTTACCCGAGCTGGCGCCACAGTGCGCGGACGAACTGCACGCGCATGCCAACTCGTTCCATCGCGCGATGACTCGTCGAGAGGTAGTCGGCGCCACTGCAGACGAACTCGACACCGGCCGCGTGCGCGTCCGCGATCCGGCGTCGGAGCAGCGCGGTCTGCAAGCCGCGGCGCCGGAATGCCGGATCGGTCGCCGCGTCGGCACAGTAACCCACTTTGTCGTGCAGGAAGAGGATGCCTGCCGCCGCCGGCCGGCCATCCACCCGCGCAAGGTAGAGCTGCCACCCGGGAAGGCCCAGCCAAGGCTGTACGTTCGCCTTGAACCCGGCTCTCTCCGGGATCTGCCAGCCGGCCGTGTAGGCGTCGAGGAAGGCATCGAACTGCTCGGCCGTCGTGACCCGCTCGACGGCGGCAGCAGCGTCCGCCGCATCCGCGTCGCCACCCAGCGGTTCAGGCTCGCGGATGAGCGAGGTGTGGAAGCCTGCTTGGAAGTATCCGAGGCGGCTGAGCTCCCGGCCGAGCTCCTTGTCGTAGGTGCCCGGGACCAGCTCGAACTGCGTCTGGATGCCCGCGGAGCGATACCACTCGGCCAGCGGCGCGACGTGCCGTTCGAGTCCAGAGCGCAGTCCGGTCACGGCATTGAACCCAGGGATGTGCCGGGCCATCATCGCCACCACCCCGTCGTCGACGTGGCGGTAGGCGACCCCGATCGGATTGCCAGGCAGGCGTTCCAAGATCCGCAGCCTGGCAAGGGTGTAGGCGGTCTCGACGGTGATCGTCTGCCGGATCAGGTCGAGTGAGGGCAGGAGCACGCCGCGCCCTGCGGTCATCGGCTGGGGCGGGCCTTGCGCTTGACGTTGACGCCACCCCAGAACGCCAGTCCGGTGACGCGGACAACCGGCCGGCTGGTTCGCGGCGCAACGGTTCCGCCGGTGGCGTGGCCCCTGTCCGCGTTCTCCGCGCCGTCCTGACCAGGCTCCGCGTGGCTGTGGCTGCCGTGGCCGGCGGCGCCCACGTGGCTGCCGTGGCCGGTGTGGGGGAGTGCGGGGCGCCGATCGTCCTCCGAGCCCCCGGAGTCGGGTTCGACCACGTCGCTGCTGTCGTCGAAGCCGCCCATGATCCCGACACCGTCGACGATGACGTCGACGTCCTCCGGCACGATCACTTCGATGCCACCCATGATCGCGAACGCTCGGATGGTCACCTCGGGCTGGGTGAAGCGGGCGTTCCGCAGGTCGAGGTTGACCCCGCCCCAGAAGGCGACGGCGGTGTGTGCGTGGGGGACCACCCAGGATCCACGGCGGTTGACCCCGGACATGAAGGCGATCGACACCGCCTGCCCCGGCAGGGTGCCGCGGTAGGCAGGCGCCGCCGCTGGTTCCGGGCGTGCGGCCAACCCGGTCGCCGGGTCGACGGCAGGAAGATCATGGGTGAACCGGTCCAGCTCGGCGTAGGTCCGAGCGGCGTAGACCCCCTCGAGACGTTGGTCCAGCTCATCAAGGGTGAGCCGGCCGTCGCCCGCCGCGTCACGCAGTCGCTCGGCCACCTGGTGCCGGTCGGCGTCCGAGGCGCGCACATCACGCGGGCCGTTCGGCTCCGTGGGCTCGACGTGCCCCGCCGAGGCAGTCGGCTCGACCCGTCCCTTCGGGTCGGTTGGCTCAGGCAGCTGTGTCACGGCGACAGCTTAGAGCGCTGGGGCGAGTCGGCAACGCTTACCGCCCGACCGGGCTCCATGGTCGACGGTGGCGCCTCGGGACGTGCTGCTGGCGAGTGGGCCGGTCCTGGTCGGCTCCGGCGCTCCACCTTGCGAGGGGACTTGATTGGGTCTAGTTTGCCGAGAAAGCGCTTACCAGGCGGAGCGTCGCGGGACGGCGTGAGAGTCGCACACCCACGCGATGACCGGCACGACGGCGACCCGAGCGGTTGCCGGAAGGAGTTCGGATGACCACGCAGGATTCCTCGAAGGCACCGACGGCTGCGACGGTTCAGGCCGGTGGGAGCGAGCGGGCGAGGTACGCCGTGGTCGGCTTGGGTTCCAGGTCCCGGATGTTTACGACCGCGCTGCTCACCGAGTATCACGAGAGCGGTCAGCTGGTTGCGCTGTGCGATCCCAACCAGACCCGGATGGGCTATTACAACAAGAAGTTCGCCGACTCCTACGGCATCGCCCCGATTCCGACGTACGCACCGGACGAGTTCGTCCGCATGCTCGACGAGGAGCGGGTCGACACCGTGATCGTCACGTCGGTCGACCGTACGCACGACCACTACATCGTCACGGCGATGGAGAATGGCCGTGATGTCATCTCCGAGAAGCCGCTGACGACCGACGCGGACAAGTGTCAACGCATCCTTGACACCCAGCACCGGACCGGCCAGAAACTCACCGTCTCGTTCAACTACCGTTACGCGCCGCGCAACTCCGCGGTCAAGGACCTCCTCCAGTCCGGGGCGATCGGTGACGTTCAGTCGGTGCACTTCGAGTGGCTGCTCGACACCCGGCACGGCGCCGACTACTTCCGCAGGTGGCACCGCGACAAGCGCAACTCCGGCGGCCTGATGATCCACAAGGCAAGCCACCACTTCGACCTGGTGAACTGGTGGCTCGGCACAGTGCCGGAAACGGTGTTCGGATTCGGCGACCTCCGCTTCTACGGCCGCGACAACGCCGAACGCCGCGGCGAGGTCGTCCGGAGCTATCGCAGCCACGGCAGCCCCGACGGCGAGAAGAATCCCTGGGCGATCAGTCTCGCCGACGACCCGACCCTGCGCGCGCTCTATCTCGACGCCGAGCACGAGGACGGCTACCTGCGCGACCGCAACGTGTTCGCCGACGGCATCAGCATCGAGGACGACATGTCGGTGCTCGTCCGCTACGCGACGGGCGCGACGATGACCTACCACCTCACGGCGTACTCCCCGTGGGAGGGCTATCGCGTTATGTTCAACGGTACGAAAGGGCGCCTCGAGCTCAACGTCGAGGAACGTTCGTACGTCAGTGGAACGGCGCAGGATCCGAACAAGCCTGGCGCGGGTGCGGCGAAGAAGGCGCCGCCCATCGACCGTGCGCAGCTGATGATCCGTCCGTTGTGGGATGTGCCCCAGCCGGTCGAGGTCGAAGAGGGCGCCGGCGGCCACGGTGGTGGTGACCGGCGCCTGCTCAACGACCTGTTCGGTGAGGTCAAGGAGGCCGACCCGCTCGGCCGTGCCGCGACCCACGTCGACGGTGCGTACGCGATGCTGGTCGGCGCGGCGGCGAACCGTTCCTTCGCGAGCGGCCTGCCGGTGCGGATCCGCGATCTCGTCGACTTCCCCGGCGGACGCTGACCGCAAGGCGGGCGCCAGGCTGTTGTGAGTGGCAGGGCGCGGCGACGGGAGTGGGGTCAGCCGGTGGCCACGACTTCGTACCGCTCGCCTGTCCGGGCTTGCATCGTCACCAGAGTGCCACTGCGGTGATGGTCGACGAGATCGCCGGTCGCGCACTGGATGAGAACGTAGCGACCGTTGGCAAAAAGCGTGCTCACCAGCCGCAGCTTGACGTCCCGGCCGGGGGAGGAGAAGTGGATGCGGGTAGGTAGTCCGCCCGCCCACGCGATGTCCACGATGACGCCTCCGCGGCCACGCAGGCCGGTGACGGTGCCCTGGCGCCAACTGGAGGGCAGTGCGGGGAGGATGTGGAGCGTCGCTCGGTTCTCGCCGTCCCACCGGCTCTGGAGCAGCATCTCCGCCATCCCGGCTGTCGCGCCGAAGTTCCCGTCGATCTGGAACGGTGGGTGCGTGTCCCAGAGGTTGGAGAGCGTGGAGTGCCGCAGAAGCTCGCGCAGCATCCGGTGCGCGTGGTCACCGTCGTGTAGTCGCGCCCAGAAGTTGATCTTCCACGCCTTGCTCCACCCGGTGCCGCCGTCGCCGCGCGCCCGCAAGGTCGCCATGGCAGCTTGGGCCAGCTCCGGAGTCTTGCTGGGCGAGATCCGTCCGCCAGGGTGGAGTGCGTAGAGGTGCGAGACGTGCCGATGGTCGTCAGTGGCGTCGTCGACGTCTGCTTTCCACTCCTGCAGTTGTCCCCAACCACCGATCCGGAGTCCGGGGTCGAGTCCCCGCAGTGCGGTGGCGAGCCGCCGGCGAAACGCCGGATCCTCACCGAGGACCTCGCTCGCCGCAATCGTGTGTGCGAAGAGGTCTGCCACCACCTGCTGCGCCATGGAGGCCCCCGCCGTCACCGGTCCGTGCTCGGGTGAGTAGCTCGGCGAGACGACCAGCAGGCCGTCATTGACGTCGGGTACGAGGAAGTCGAGCCAGAACAGTGCCGCCTCGGCCATGATCGGAAATGCCTTCGTACGAAGGAAATCCACCTCACCGCCGAACTCGTAGTGTTCCCACAGGTGCCGGCACAGCCATGCTGCCGCCTCGGGAAACCAGAACGACGTCGGGTGGTCGCGTACGCCGGCGAACCCCCAGACATTGGTCTGGTTGCCGACGATCCAGCCGCTGGCTCCGTCGAGTTGCTTCGCGGCGTCGCGACCGGCTGGTCTCAACGCATCGATGAAGTCGACGAGCGGGGTGACGGACTCGGCCAGGTTGGTGGCTTCGGCGGGCCAGTAGTTCATCTGCAGGTTGATGTTGACGTGATAGTCACTCGACCATGGCGGTGTCGGTGACGCGTTCCACACGCCTTGCAGGTTGGCGGGCAGCGAACCGGGTCGCGACGAGGCAAGGAGCAGGTAGCGCCCGTACTGGAAGAACAACGATTCCAGCGCACGAGAGTCCGGGCCGGTCCCGTCGTAGCCAGCGAGCAGTTCGTCGGTGGGAACCGTCGTGTGTGGGGGCGCCCCGATGTCCAGACGCACCCGCCCGAACTGCCCGGCGTAGTCGGTGACATGGCCCGTACGCAGAGCCGAGTACGGTTGCGCCGCGGCGGCGTTGATCCGGCGCGAAACCTTGCGATGGGGCTTCTTCCCACGGTAGCTGGGATAGCGTTCGGCATAGTCGGTTCCCAGGCAGAGCAGCAGCGTCGCGGCCCGGGCCTCCCTGACTGTCACCGAGTCTTCGCCGTCGAGCAGGGAACCGTCCTCGGCCACGACGAGAAGCTGACCTTCGTAGCGCAGTCCGTTGTCGGGAAGGGATCCCCGGATCGTGATCCGGCCGTCGTTGACGTGCACCCGTGCGTGGGGATTCGGGGACTCGAAACGCACGGTCAGCGACAGTTTTCCGGCCTGGCTCGCTTCCAGCCGGGAAGCGATGACGCCATCCGGGTAGCTCGCGAGGTGCTCACGCGAGTAGTGGATGCCGTCGATGTCGTAGTCCACCCGGGCGATCGCGGTGGTGAGATCGAGACTGCGCCGGTAGTTGTCGGCGCTGACGCCCGCGTCGTGCACGTCGATGTACACGTCACCGAACGGTTGGTACGCACCGAACGCCCAGTCCCGCTGGCCAAGCTTCTCCGCCAGCCAGGCGGGTTCGGCGCTGCCGTGGGCGGCCAGGTGGTCGCGCACCTCCTGCAGCGCGCCCGCTCGCTGCCGTTCCCAGAGGCCGTACGCATAGGGGTGGCCGTCCTCCACAGCGCCAGGACCGCCTGTCCACAAGGTCTTCTCGTTCAGCTGGAGATGTTCGGTGGCGACTCCGCCGAACGCCATGGCACCCAGCCGCCCGTTGCCGATCGGAAGTGCCTCGCTTTCCCAGTCGGTCGCGGGTTGGAGGTACCAGAGGGTGAGGGCATGGGGAAACGAGGTGGCAGTGTCTTCAGCCATCGATCGGATGGACGTGATGACGAGCCTCCTGACGGTGGTCGGGATGTGGCTCGGACTGGCCTTCGATCGTACATCTGATGTTTTCGGCTCGTCAGAGATTTGATCTTTCCGCCAGCTCTGCCGCTGTCCGCCGGCACACATGCGTCCGGTCGCTTCCCGGGCCGAACGTGTCGAGCCGGAAAGCGACCGGATGTGTGTGCGTTCAGTTGTCGTTCACGGTTTGGTTGCGTTGACCCGAGCCGAGGATCAGCCGAAGCAGTTCTCGACCGGGTCTCCGCTGTCCGCGCAGTTGGATGGCCGGTTCTTGGTGATCTCCGACTTTTCGTCGACCTCGGCCGTCCCGCCCTCCGTCCTCGCTGTGGTGCAGCGCGACGTTGCTGCCGACGACGGCAATGATGCCGCCGCCCGAGCCGTCTGGACTGGCGATGGAGTTCGCGTTGATCTTGCTGTCGTTGGCCGCCACTTCGCTGGCGAAGCTGAACAGTCCACCGCCAAAACCGCTCGACCGATTCTGGACCAGGCTGGTGTGCGTCAGGTACGTCGTGGAGAGGAAGGTGTCAAGGCCGGCACCGGCACCTGCACAAGCGCGGATTCGAGGTGCGCGTCGTCAGGTGGGGAGGGTCGACGCGGTGGGTTTCGATGATGTGGAATCGACGTTCGGGGTCGAGAAATTCCTGAACTACAACGACCCCGGGTCCCGTGTTCGGGAGCCGGCGGCCGTCGCTGGAATTCCGCGGTAAACCGGAAAGGACGGGCAGGAGTACGGCGAATGGATTCTGCCGGGTGGATACTCTGGCGACTTCCGGCGCTCAGGAAAGTGTCAGCCAGATCGTCGTGTCCGACGGGAGTTCGTCACCGGAGAGCGGGCCGCTTGACAGCAGGACCTTCTCGTGCGGCGGCAGGGCAACCGAATCCGTGCCGAAGTTGACCACACAGCAGAAACGGCCGGGCCGTTCGAACGCCAACAGGTCTTCGGCGAGATCGTTCCGCCACCGCAAGGTCGCATCTGCCAACCCTGGCAGCGATCTGCGCAGCGCCAGCGCCGTCCGGTAGAGCTCCAGAACCGACTCCGTGTCGCCGGTCTGTGCATCGACGCTGAGCGCCTTCCACTCAGCCGGCTGGGGGAGCCACGGCGCGGCCGAGCCGAACCCGAGCGCCGGGGCGTCACCCGTCCACGGCAACGGGACCCGGCAGCCGTCGCGGCCGCGTACTGTGCCACCGCTGCGGGTCCAGATCGGGTCCTGCAGGGTTCCGACCGGAAGGTCCTCCACCTCGGGCAGGCCCAGCTCGTCGCCCTGGTAGACGTACGCGCTGCCAGGCAGGGCAAGCATCAACAGTGCGGCGGCGCGGCCGCGGCGGGTTCCCAGCGCGATGTCGGCGGGACCGTCGGCGGCGGTCCGCCGCCGCAGGAGGCCGCCCGCCCGGCCGTACCTCGTCACGTGCCGTGGTACGTCGTGGTTGGACATGACCCAGGTGGAAGGTGCGTCTACTGCGGCGAGGGTCTGGAGATTGTGGTCGATGGAGCGACGGAGGTCCGCGGCGTTCCACGCGCACTTGAGGAAGTCGAAGTTGAACGCCGTGTGCAACTCGTCCGGTCGCAGGTAGCGGGCCAGCCGGTCGCTCTCGGTGCGTACCCACGCTTCGGCGACGAAGACCCGGGAGCCTTCCGGGGTGTCGGCGTACGAGTCGGCGATTCGGCGCCACTCACGGTAGATCTCATGAACGCCGTCGCGGTCCCAGTGCGGGTGGTCTGCGATGTCGGGTTCAGCGAGGAGCTCTTCCTCGTCGAGGCCGATGTCGGGCAGGCCGGTGTGCTTGTCGAGCCCGTGGGCGACGTCGATCCGGAACCCGTCGACGCCACGGTCGAACCAGAAGCGCAGGATGTCGGCGAACTCGTCGCGTACCTCTGGATTGGTCCAGTTGAGGTCCGGTTGCTCGGAGGCGAACAGATGGAGGTACCAGTCGCCGGCCGCACCGGTGCGTTGCGCCTCGTCGTGCTCACTGTTCGGTACGCCGTCGTCGACCCGGGTCCAGGCGGGGCCGCCGAAGACCGAGCGCCAGTCGTTGGGAGGTTGTGCGCCGTCGGGTCCCTGGCCAGGACGGAACCAGTACCGCTCCCGGGCCGCCGAACCCGGTCCGGCTTCGACCGCCGCCACGAACCACGGGTGCTGGTCGGAGGTGTGGTTGGGCACGATGTCGAGGATCACCCGCAGGCCGTGCGCGTGCGCCTCGGCGATCATCGCCTCGGCCTCGGCCAAGGTTCCGAACTCGGGTGCGATGCCCCGGAAGTCGGCCACGTCGTAGCCCCCGTCCGCCATCGGCGAGGCGTACCACGGGGTGATCCAGACCGCGTCGACCCCGAGGTTCGCGAGGTAGGGGAGTCGGGACCGGATCCCCGCGATGTCGCCGATGCCGTCGCCGTTGCCGTCGGCGAAGCTGCGGATGTAGATCTGGTAGATCACGGCGGTTCGCCACCATGCGGCGGGCGGTGTCGTGGTCATGACGGCCTCTCGGTGCGGTCGGGCTGCGGTCGATCAGCTCGGCTGGGCTGCGGTCGGTCAGCTCGGCTGGGCTGGCTCGTCGGCCGAGCGTCTCACGGTCTGGATTGGCTGGGTCTGGATGTGGCTGGGTCTGGATGTGGCTGGTCTGGATGTGGCTGGGAACCAGATCAGCGCAGCAGGTTGGGGCGCTGGCCCGGCGCCGCAGGTCCGGGGTCGGCCGGACCAGCGTCGGTCGGACCGGTGTCGGTCGGTCCGGTGTTGACCAGGGAGTTGGCGGCCATGACGAGGTAGGCCCAGAGCTCCTTCTCGTACGCCGGATCGAGGGCGAGCTCGTCGACCGCCGCGCGCATGTGTGCGAGCCACCGGTCGCGGGCATCGTCGGTCACCGCGAAAGGGACGTGCCGCATGCGCAGCCTCGGATGGCCTCGCTGCTCGGAGTAGGTGCGCGGACCGCCCCAGTACTGCTCGAGGAACATCCGCAGGCGCTCCTCGGCCCCGGCGAGATCGGGCTCAGGGTAGAGCGGACGCAGGACAGGATCGTCCGCGACGCCTTCGTAGAAGCGCCGGACCAGGCGTACGAACGTCTCGTGGCCACCGATGGCGGCGTAGAAGGTGCCGGCGTACGCATCGGGTTCCGGGGCGTCCGCGCCGCCCGTGATCGGGATGCCAACGTCCGGATCCTGCCCGGCCTGGGGGTTCTGCGGTTGCTCGCTCATCGCCGTCCATTGTGACAACCGGGACCAAGTCAGTGAACACCGCTCCGGATACCTGGACGATGCACGGCAATTCGCCATGTTGCACGCCGAATGCGCCGCGCATCGCGGGGGATGATCGCGCGCACATGATCACGTCCGCCCCAGGACGCGGGCGGCATGGAGGTGGCAGGCGACTCCGGCGGCACCGGGCTCGGCGGCACCGGGCTCGGCGGCACCGGGCTCGGCGGCACCGGGCTCGGGAGGCGTCGTGGCGACGCTGGCGGTGGTGCCGGCTTCGATGATCTCCACAGGGGTACGCCGGCAGGACTCGGCTACGCCGGCGGCCTCCGCCGCGCCGGACGCGAGCTCCTGACACCGGGGATGGAACCTGCACCCGGCCGGGATCTGCGTCGCGTCGGGTGGTTCGCCGGCGAGGACGATCGGCGAGGCGATCGGCGAGTCCGGCAGTACCGACACCAGCGCACGCGTGTACGGATGCCGTGGATCGGAGAGGATCCGCTCGACCGGACCGGTCTCGACGATCCGCCCGAGGTACATCACGGCCAGCCGGTCGGCGATGCTCCACGCGAGCCCGAGGTCGTGGGTCACCACGAGCGCCGCCAGACCGAACTCCTCCCGCAGCCGCAGTAGCAGCGCCAGGATCTCGCCCCGGACGGACGCGTCGAGCGACGCCACCGGCTCGTCGGCGATGATCACCTTCGGCTCGAGGACCAGAGCACCCGCGATCACCACGCGCTGGCGCTGCCCACCGGACAGCTCATGGGGGTACGCCAGGAAGAACCGCTCCGGCGGGCGCAGTCCGCAGACTGCCAGCGCGTCGGCCACCCGGTCGCGTTCGTTGCCGGTGATCCCGTGGATGCGCAGCCCCTCGGCGACGGCCTCGTAGACGGTGTGTCGGGGGTTGAGCGCGCCCGTCGGGTCCTGCAGGACGAGTTGGACCGAACGCCGGTACGCCTTAAGAGCGCCGGTGCTGTAGGTCAGCGGTTGGCCGGCGTACGCGACCGTGCCGGCGGACGGGCGGACGAGGCCGAGCAGGGTCCGCGCCAGGGTCGTCTTGCCGCAGCCCGACTCGCCGGCGAGTGCCAGGACCTCACCGGGGGCGAGGTCGAGGTGGACGCCGTCGACGGCGCGGGCGGTCCGCCCACCACGGACGCGGAAGTCGACTCGCAGGTCACGCGCCGACAGGATCGGTTCGCTCATGCGGCGTTCCTTCCCTTTCCGCCTCGCTGCTTCGTGGGTGTTCGACCGGAGGCCAGCAAATCCTCGCCCTCGCGGGCCAGCCTCCAATGACCACGCTGAGCAGCCCTGTGGAGTCTGACCAGGCGTCCATGCCTGTGTCGGGTCCCGGTGGCATGCTCAGCGTGGTCATTCTCGGCACGGTCATGCTCAGCGTGGTCATTGTCCGGACCCGTGCGGCGAGCCCGACGACAACGGCGGCGCCCCGGCTGCGCGTACGCAGGCGGCGCGACGGTCACCGCCGTCGACCGGCCACAGACCTACGTCGGCCGTCGAGCACTCCGGCAGCACCACCGGGCACCGCGGATGGAACGGACACCCCGACGGGATCGCGGCCGGGTCGGGTGGATCGCCGCCCAGCCCGCGGGGGCGCCCACGCGAGCCCGGGTCACCAATGGTCGGAAACGCCGCCGCCAGCGCTCCCGCGTAGGGATGCGCCGGGGAGGTGAAGACCGACCGGGCGGGACCGACCTCCACGACTCGGCCCGCGTACATCACCGCGAGCCGCGCACAGGTGGACGACAGCACCGAGAGGTCGTGGCTGATCATGAGCAGACCGATCCCGCGCTCGGCGACGAGGCCGGCGATGAGGTCGAGCACCTGGGCCTGGATCATCACGTCCAGCGCCGTGGTCGCCTCGTCGGCGATGATCAGCCGCGGCGAGCAGGCGAGAGCCATCGCGATCATGACCCGCTGCCGCTGGCCCCCGGAGAGTTCGTGCGGGTAACTGGCCGCCCGCCACGTCGGCAGGCCCACCTGGGTGAGAAGGTCGGCCGCCCGCTGATGGGCCTGCGCCTCGGTGACCTTCTCGTGCAGCAGGATGGGCTCGGCGATCTGTCGACCGATCCGGTGGACGGGATTGAGCGCGTGCATCGCACCCTGGAAGACGATCGAGCTGCCGGCCCATCGCACGGCCCTGAGCTGTCCCCACGACATGGCGAGTACGTCGTCGCCATCGAGCAGCACCTGTCCGGTCACCGTCGTACCGGCGGGAAGGAGCCGGAGCAGCGCCAACGCGAGCGTCGACTTGCCACAGCCGGACTCGCCAGCGATGCCGAGCGTCTCACCGACGTCGAGGGTGAGGTCGACGCCACGCACGGCCGGTACGTCGCCACGGGTGCCGTGGTAGGTGACCGCGAGGTCGCAGACGTCGAGGAGCACCATCGCCAGCCCTCACCGCCCCCGCAGCCGCGGGTTGAAGACGGCCTCCAGCGCGCGCCCACACAGCGTGAAGCACAGGACGACCACCAGGATCGCGAGGCCGGGTGTCAGGAGATACCACCAGGCGCCGTAGGTGATCGCTCCGGAGGAGTTGGCCCGGCTCAACATGCCGCCCCACGAGATCCGCGACGGATCACCCAGCCCGAGGAACGCCAATGTCGCCTCGGCAAGGACCGCGCTCGCCACCTCGAGGGTGGTGCTGGCGAGAACGAGAGGCATCACGTTCGGGAGGACGTGCCGGGTCATCTGGTGCCAGTGACCCGCACCGAGGGCCCTGGCGCGTTCGAGGTACGGACGGGCTTCCACGGCGAGAGTCTGCGCCCGGATCAGCCGTGCCGTGCCGGCCCACGACGTGACGCCGATCGCGACGATGATCGTGGTGAGGCTCGGTCCGAGAACCGCGGCGAGGGCGATCGCGAGTACCAGCCGCGGCAGAACGATGAACCAGTCCGTGATCCGCATCAGCAACCCCGCGAACCATCCGCCGAAGTGCCCCGCCGTGATACCGACGAGGGTGCCGATGCCCATCGCCAGCAGAGTCGCCGTCACGCCGACCAGCAAGGAAATCCGGGCCCCCCACAGGATGAGGAGCAGAACTGACCGACCGGACTCGTCCGTACCGAGGAGGAAGCGTGCACTCGGTGCCTCCAGGCGTTCGCCGGTGACCTGGGTGACGTCGAGGCCGCTCTCGTCGGTGAGGAGCGGTGCCGCCAGCGCGAGCACGACGATGAGGACCATGCCGGTGAGCCCGGCGACGCCCACTCGCTGCCGCCGGTAGTCACGCCAGAACCGCGTCAAGGCCGCCTTGCGTCGCTCCCAGGCGACCGCGCGACCCGATGCCAGCCCGGCCGTGTCGGGTGCCCCGGTGGTGCTCATGCGTGCCGCACTCTCGGGTCGAGGAACCGGTAAACGAGGTCGGCTGCGGTGTTGGCGAGGATCACCGCGGTGGAGAAGAACAGGAACGTCCCCTGCAGGAGTGGCAGGTCGGGGATCTTCAACGCCTGGTAGGCCAGCAGTCCGAGACCCGGCCAACTGAACACCGTCTCGGTGAGGATCGCGCCGCCGACCACGCTCCCGAGTTGGAGGAACACCAGCGTCACCGTGGGCAGCAGCGCGTTGGGTACCGCGTGCCGGCTGCGTACCTGGGCGTCCCGCAGGCCCTTGGCGCGCGCCGTCGTGAGGTAGTCGTTGCCCATCTCGTCGAGGATCGACGACCGCATGACAAGGACGTACTGCGCGTAGATCACCGCCGTCATCGTGACGACTGGCAGGACGAGATGGTGCAGGGTGTCGAGCGTCTGCGGCCAGAACTCGTCAGGGGTACGCGGCGCGACCATGCCGTTGATCGGAAAGAGCCCGAGATAGCGCGCGAACACCATGATGACGAGCATCCCGAACCAGAACGTCGGCGCCGACCAGAGCGTGAGCGAGACCCCGACCTGCGTCTTGTCGAACCTGCTGCCCTGGCGCCAACCCGCCCGCGTCCCGATCCACAACCCGAGGGAGGCGGCCAGCACGAGCGCGGTGCCGGTGAGCAGGACGGTGGCGCCGAGGCGTTCGAGGATGAGGGTCGTGACCGGCTGCTGGTACTGGTAGGACTCGCCGAGGTCGCCGGTCACCACCCCCCGCAGGTAGGTGAGGAACTGCAGGCCGAGCGGATCGTCCAGGCCGAGCTTCTCCCGTAGCGCCGCGCGTTCGGCCGGCGTGGTGGGCACGTCGCGGGTCAGCGCGTCGACCGGGTCGCCGCCGAGGATCCGGAAGAGGAAGAACGCCGAGAACACCACCATGAGCAACGAGAGCGCGGCACCACCGAGTTTGCTCAGGAGGTAGCGGGCGAAGCCGCCTGCACCCAGGCGGGCCCCGGCACCCTCGTGGCCTGGGTCCCCGCCGGCCGCATCCGGTCCGCCGGTGGCCGCGTCCGCCGACCCCTTCGAGTCGGCGGACCGCGCCACCAGCGATGGATCCATCGCCATGAGTGGCCGGCTACTCCCGCTCGTCCGCGGTCTTGCGCCGGCGTACGACGACGAACCCGGCGGCCGCGGCGATCAGCACGACAGCGGCACCGCCACCGACGAAGAGCGCGACGCGCGAGCCGCCAGCATCCTCGGCCTCGATCGGCCTGGCCGACATGTACGCCCAGTTGCCCTGCTGGCCCGAGATCATGCCCCGCGTGGACGGCTGCTTGATGAACCCGGTCCAGCGGTCGCTGCGGTATGCCTCGAGCGTGTCGGCATAGCGGAGAGTGATGACCGGGGCGTCGGTGTAGAGGATCCGCTGCATCTCCTTGACGATCGCCGCCCGCTTGGCGATGTCGCTCTCGGCCTTCTGCTGCTCGTGCAGCCTGTCGTAGGCCGGGTTGCAGTAGAAGGTGTCGGTGTCGCGCTGCGTCCCGCTCGCGTCGTCGGGTAGGACGCCGCACGTGTGCAGGCTGAGGATCGACGTCGGGTCGGGGCCGACCCCCCAGCCGGAGAAGATGATGTCGTACCGGCCGAGGTAGAGGTTGTCGTTGAGCTTGGTGAAGTCGGCGGCCTCGATCGTCACCTCGATCCCGATCTGCTTCCACCAACCCTTGAGAAACTCGGAGTCGGTCGCCTCTGACGGTGTGTCGGAATGGTTGAGCAGGCGGAACTTCAGCGGCTCGTCCGAGTCCGGCATGCGTCTGATCCCGTCGGACCCGCGTTCGTATCCCGCCTCGTCGAGGATCTGGTTGGCTTTGTCGATGTCGAACGTCACCTTGTCCGCGTCGCTCGGCTCGTAGTGGTAGGTGTCGAAGATCGGCGGGATGTAGCTGATGCCGGGCAGAGCCATGCCGTCGTTGACCTTGGCGATCAGCTCGTCCTTGTTGGTGGCGTAGTGGATCGCCTGTCGGACCGCCTTGTCCTTTAGTGCGGGATGGCCGTCACCGAACTCCTTGCCGTCCTTCGTACGCGCCCCCATGTTGAACGTGATGGCGCCGAACCGGCGGTTCGCCGCCCGGTTGAGGGTGATGCCGGCCTTGCCGTCGAGGGCTTTGTACGCGGCGGGCGTCAGGCCACTCACCACGTCGACCTCGCCGGCGATGAGCGCCTGCACGCTCGCGTCCGGCGTCTTGTAGTAGCGGAAGACGAGCTCGTCATAAGCCGGCGCGCCTGCCCAGTAATCCTTGTTGGCCTTCAGCCGGATGAACTGGTCGGTCTTGAACTCCACGACCTGGAAGGGTCCCGAGCCGACCAGCGGGAAGTCGAAGTTCTTGAAGTCGCCGACCTTGCCCTCGTGCTTCTCCCAGATGTGCCGGGGGACGATGGCGTTGTCGAGCGCCAGCATCTGGTTGGTCGGGCGCTTGAGTCTGATGACCAGGGTGGTGTCGTTGGGGGCGTCGACGCTGGAGAAGTTCTCCACCAGGTCCGACGACGACGCGCGGGCGTCCTCGTCGGTCATCATCAGGTTGTAGGTGAACTCCGCGTCGCGCGCCGTCAGCGGAGTGCCGTCGGAGAACTTCACGCCCTTGCGGATCGTGTACGTCCACGTCAGGTGGTCCGCCGACTCCTCCCACTTGGTCGCGAGGCCTGGGACCGGCTTGAAGTCCGTGGCACTCCAGTCGATCAGCGAGTCGTAGCTCAACCCCGCGACCGTGTAGCCGATCGCGAAGAACGACATGAACGGGTTGAACGTGTCGACCGACTGCGACGCCGCGACGACCAGCTGCGTGGGCTGCTCCTCCTCGGCGAGTGCGCTGGAGGGGAGGACGAGTGCCGTGACGCACGCGAACGCCGCCAGCAGGGCGGTCGCGTGACGCCATCGAGCCGTCGCGATGCGCATCAGACACTCCTCGGAACGGCGCTCGGGCCGAGCGCTCGGGTCAGGCGCTCCCAGGCGGGGCGCTCACGGGGGGAGAAACTTTCTACCATTGATCACGCCTGGGCGGTAAGTGATCGCGATGCTGCCGTGGTCACGGCGTCGCGGTCAAGTGATTGCGGGTCACGACCCGGTTGAGCTTGCGCTTCCGCGCCGTGGCGCTGAGGTGGGGGGATCTCTCGGCGCCAGGTGCGGTTCGGGTGAGGGTGCCCCTGTGGCAGGTGGGGTTTGCGTGAGGGTGGCCCCCCGCGCCACCGTCTCACCGACGGAGAGGTGCGGTGCTCTGTCGTACGACCAAGGTGGTGGCCAACTCCATCCGGCTCGGCTCCGATGCCCCGACCGCGATCTGGCGGACGAGCATCCGCATCGCTGCCGCAGCCATCGCGGCGAGCGGTTGCCGGACGGTGGTCAGCGGCGGGTCCAGCCACTGGGAGATCGGGATGTCATCGAAGCCGACGACGCTGAGGTCGTCGGGAATCCGGACCCCACGGGCATGGGCGGCCTGGTACGCCCCGATCGCCTGCTCGTCGTTGCCGGTGACGATGGCGGTGGGTGGGTGGGGGTGGTCGAGCACCCTGCCGGCGGCGGCCTGTCCCTCCTCGCGGGTGAAGAGTGCCGGTGTCACCAGGGCAGGGTCGACGGCGTGTCCGGCCGCCTCGATCGCGTACCGGAACCCGGCCAGTCGAGCGCGTGCCGACTCCACGACCGGCGGCCCGGAGATCGCGGCGATCCGGGAGTGACCGAGGTCGAGCAGGTGCCGCGTGGCGTCGAATCCGCCCTGCCAGTTCGTGACACCGACCGAGAGCGTCTCGGGTCCGCAGTCGCCCATGGGATCCACCGCGACGTGCGGGATGGCGGCGGCGCGCAGCCGGCGAAGGTCCGAGCGCCCGAGCTGCTTGACGACCGCGGCGATGCCGTCGCTGCCACGGCGCAGGATCCGGTCGATCCACGGCGTCCAGGGTTGTGCGTACGGAAGGATCGACACGGCGACACTGAAGTCCGCGGACTCAGCGGTCTCGACCGCCCCTCGCAGGATCTCCTCCGCCCACGGGGTCGCGAGATTGTCGATGGCGAGGTCGATGAGGCCGGTCGCCTGGCGGGTGCGGCTGCGGAGATAGCCGTGGTGACTGAGCAACTCCTCCACCCGTGCCCTCGTGAGGGCGGCCACGTCATGCCTGCCGTTCAGGACCTTGGACACGGTCGGCACGGAAACCCCCGCCTCGGCGGCGATGGCCGCGAGCGTGACTGTGCGAGGACCCGCGGATCCGGGCATCTGGCCTCCCGTCGAGTGGTCGGTCGACGCGGGCGGAGCGAAGGTTCGGACCAGCCTTCCGGGCTCGGCGGGACGGCCTGCCCTGGTCCTGGTCAACGGCGCCGACCGAAAGTCGGAACCGAAACTGCGAGCGGATTTTCGGTAAGGATAGCCAGCAGGGGGAACCGGTGGAAATCGCCACCAGGGTGCCACGGCAAGATGGCCTACGTACGACCGAACAACCATGCAGGAACCGACAGGAGGATCCATGGCCACCACGCGGACCGCGAACGCCCACTGGGAAGGTTCCCTGATCGAGGGAGCCGGTCGGGTCTCGCTCGACTCGTCCGGTCTCGGGACCTACGACGTCACCTGGCCAGCGCGTTCCGAGGCCCCGAATGGCAAGACCAGCCCCGAGGAACTGATCGCGGCCGCCCACTCGACGTGCTACTCGATGGCGCTCTCGCACGGTCTCGCCCAGGCTGGGACGCCGCCGCGCGTGGTCGACACGAAGGCCGACGTGACGTTCCAACCGGGGGAGGGCATCACCGGCATCCACCTGACGGTCCGGGCGGACATTCCTGGTCTTGACGCCGACGCCTTCGCCAAGGCCGCCCAGACGGCGAAGGAGAACTGCCCGGTCTCCAAAGCGCTCGCGGGTACGACGATCACCCTGGACGCCGCCCTGGTCTGAGCTGGACCGGCTCGGTCACCATGCGGAGTTGTCGGAGGCTCACCTGCTTCTGCGCGGCAGACCTCCGACAACTCGACGGGTCGGCCAGCCTCGAGAGGGCCGCCTGCTACGGAGCCGCCGTTCCGGTCGTTCCGGTCTGATGGTCGGGCCATACCGGGGCGGGTACCCGGATGTCCTCGGCGTCGAAGATGGCCTTGAGCCGCAGCCTGAGCTCGCGCAGGACCCCGAAGTGTTGGTTGGCCGCACACCGGCCGATGACGCGGAGTGTGATCGAGTTACCCGTCACGGCTTCGATGCCGACCACCTTCGGCACCTCGAGGATGTTGTCGCGGAACGCGTCGTCCTCGGCGATCGCCTGCGCCACGCCGTTGATCAGTTCCTCCACCTGGGGGATGTCCTCGTCGGGGGCCACCTCGACGTCGAGGAGCAGGCTCGACCAGCCCTGGCTGCGGTTGCCGATCCGGATGACCTCGCCGTTGCGAACGTGCCAGAGGACCCCGTCGAAGCCGCGCAGCCGCGTCACCCGGAGGCCGACACCCTCGACCGTGCCCACGGCTTCGCCCATGTCGATGATGTCCCCGACGCCGTACTGGTCCTCGAGCAGCATGAACACGCCCGAGATGACGTCCTTGACCAGGTTCTGGGCCCCGAAGCCGAGGGCCACGCCGACCACGCCGGCACTCGCGAGGACCGGGCCCAGGGGATAGCCGAGGATCTCCAGGATCATCAGCACGATGACGCTTGCGGTCACCACAGTCGTCACGCTCTTGAAGAGCGAGCCCAGCGCCTGGGCCCGCTGCGCACGGCGTTCGTGATAGAGCGTGGCGTTGGTGCTGAGGATCTTGGCCGCCCGCTCGCTCCCGAAGAAGTGCTTGGGCGGGGCGAGGCCAGCGGTCTTGGAGACCAACCGGTCGATCAGCCGATTGACGATCAGGCGGATGACGACGCCGAGGATCAGCAGGAAGGCGATCCGTGCCGGCACCTCGGCCTTGTCGGCGAACTGGCTCCAGGTCAGCGCATACACCACCCGGCTCATTGTGCAGGGGCCACGAGACCGTGCCGATCCGGGGCCCCGCGGGCAGGACATGCCGCATGTGACGCGGAGCCACGAGGCGGGTTGCGCGCGGGCCCGGGCCGAGCGCCCGCTGGTCGGTCCGGGTCGGTACGGTGGCACCCGTGATGAACAGTCAGATGAGGGTCAGGCGGCTCCTTTCGTCGGCAGTCGTGGTAAGCGGTGCCGGCACGTTCCTCCTCACGGGAGCGGCGACCGCCTTCGGGGCGACGGCCCAGGGGACCGCCGTGGCGATGACCCCGCTCGAGGTGATCGGCATCTTCGTCGGCATTCCCGTCGGGCTCTTCGTCATCATCACTCTGCTCGTCATGGCGCCCGGAATGATCCGCGGCGCGCGCCAGCAGCCTGGTCTCTCCTGGTCCGGCCGGCCGGAATGGTTCGGCGCCAACCCTGACGCCGGCGAACTCGCCGCGGGCACAGGTTCGACGTCCAGCGACCGTCCCGCGGTCGCGTCCGCGAGTGCATCGGAGGAGGAGTCCGGGCCGGCGCTCGAGGGATCACCCTCCACCGAGCGAGGTGGCGCCGGTGGCCAGTGGTGAGACGTTCAGCCCACGTGAGCGCGCCGAGATCGAGCGTGCGGTACGCATCGCGGGCGAGCTCTCAGGGCTGACCTTCTCCACCTACGTCGGCCATGTCGACGGCGATCTGCGATCCTTCGCCGCCCAGGCGCACGCCGCGCTCCCGGACCCGGCGCGCTCTGTCATGATCCTGGTCGACCCCACCGCCCGGCGGATGGAGATCCTGACGGGGCGGGATGCCGGTCGGGTGTTGTCCGACGATGCCTGCCGGCTCGTCGTCCTGGCCATGCAGTCGGCGTTCGCTGTCGGCGATCTCGTGGGCGGGATCGTCACCGGGCTGCAGCAGCTTGGTGAGCACGCCCGGCGTCCCAGGACCGCCCATCTCGACGAGTCCTAGGGTCCGCCGACAGATCGCCACAATGGAGTGAGCGCGCGAGCGAGGGTGGGTGGTCCCGTCCACGCGGGCGCCAGGTGATTGTCCACGCGACCGAGCGACCGAACAGGTGAGCGCCGTGCAGACAGAACCGCTACCAGCAGCTCTCGAACCGCTCCCCGTTGGCTACCGCGCACTCTTCAGTCGCCTCCTCGCCGTCGTACGGGAGGACGAGCGGTTCCGTGCTTTCTGGCTCTCGGGTTCGTTGGCGCGCGGCGTGGCCGACGCCGGGTCAGACCTGGACGTGATCATTGCGGTACGCGACGACGACTTCGAGGCGTACGCAGAGAGCTGGCGCGACTGGCTCGCCACCATCACACCGGTTCTACTCGCTCGACAGATCCCGGACATGCCGGGAAGCTTCTACTCGCTGACCACCGACTGCCTGCGACTCGACGTGGTGGTCGAGCCGGTCAGTCGACTCGCGACGACGCCGTTTCGCCGGCGGGTCGTGGTCGTCGACCACGATGGCCTCGACGCTCAGGTGCCGCCGCCGGTCGACCGGGCGGGACCTGATCTGGAGCGGATGGCCTTCCTGGTCGAGGAGTTCTACCGGACGATGGCGAACTTTCCGCCGGCCGTCGTCGCCCGCGAGGACTGGCTGCTCGGGATCATGGGTGTCCAGAGCCACCGGCAGATGCTCTACGAACTGTTCGTCCAGGCCAACCAGCCGCTGCCTCCCATGGGGGTCAAGCAGTGGAGTTCGAAGTTGACGCCGGAGCAGCGGTCGGTGCTCGAGGACCTTCCGCCGCTCGACGTCGTTCCGGGTGTCCTGATCGAGGCGATGCGGGCCACTGCCGACGCGTGGCAGACAGCGGGCAGGGCGACCCTCGAAGCGGCGGGCGTTGCCTGGCCGGCAGAGCTGGCCGCCGCGACCCGGGCCTACTTCGATGCCGAGATCTCCCGCTGGGTCTGAACGGAGGCGCGGGCCTGGCCTCGTTCGACGCGGAGGTCGCCCGGCCAGGCACCTGCCCGTGGTCAGCCTTCGGCGTCGCGGGCCTGCGCACGCAGCGCGCGTTGCAGATCGGCGATCCCTTCGCCGACCAGTCGGCGTACCGCCGGCACCGGTTGGGTGTTGTCAACCCAGGCTTGCACCTTGTCCACCGTCTCCTGGGTGGCCAGCAGGCGGGGGAACAGTCCGACGAGCACCGCCTGGGCCATCTCGTTGGCCTTGCGTTCCCAGACCGCGCCTGCCGCGTCGAGGTAGGTGTCGACGTACCCCGCGAGCAGGTCCTCCTGTCCCGGCTGCCAGAACCCCCGGATCGTGTCGAACTGGGTCTGGTTGGGGATGTCGTCGCGCTCGACCGCGTCGCGCCAGGCGTCCGCCTTGGCAGCGGCGTCGGGCCGCGCCGCCCGGGCGTGTGCGGCCGCCTCCTGACCCTTGCTCGTACGGTCCCGCTCCAGTTCCTCGGTGATCTCGGCCTCTCCGAAGACGCCAAGTCGGGCGAGGCTCTGCACAAGACGCCAACGCAGCTCGGCGTCGACTGCCAGGCCGTCGAGGACCTCCGAGCCGTCGAGCAGCCCAGCCAGGAAGTCGGCGTGCTCGGCAAGCGCGGCGCCGGCGAAGGTCCGGACCAACGCCAGCTGGTGGTCGCTACCAGGCTCGGCGGCCTTGACGAGCGGGAGCAGGCCGTCGGCCCACGTCTTCCGTGCCTCGTTCCGGCGCACGGGCGCCGTGTAGACGTTGACCGCGGTGCCGGCAGTACGCAGCAGCAGCTGGACAACGTTGATGTCCGGTTCTGCCGCCACGCCGCCCAGCACCAGAGCGATGTAGTCGCGGGCCGGGATCTCGGCGTCACGGCACATGTCCCACGCGGCGGTCCAGGCGAGCGAGCGGGGCAGCGAGTCGGTGAACTCCCCGATGTGCCCGATCAGGGTGGCGAACGACCGGTCGTCGAGCCGGATCTTGGCGTACGTCAGGTCGTCGTCGTTCAGCAGGATCAGGTCAGGACGGGAGAGCCCCACCAGCTCGGGTACGTCGGTGTGCTCGCCGGTGACGTCCAGCTCGACCCGCGTACGCCGGACCAGGCCGGCATCGGTGCGGTCGTACAGGCCGATCGCGAGCCGGTGGGACCGAAGCGTCGGGTGCTCGGTCGCGGCCGACTGGACCACGCCGAACGACGTGAACCGCCCCTTGTCGTCGACGTCGAACGACGCCCGGAAGGTGTTGACCCCGGCGGTCTCGAGCCATTCCTTGCTCCATGCGACGAGGTCGCGACCGCTCGTCTCCTCCAGGCACACGCGCAGGTCGGCGAGAGTGGCGTTGCGCCATTCGTAGGCCTTGAAGTAGTGGCGCAGCCCTGCGAAGAACTCGTCCCGCCCCACCCAGGCGACAAGCTGCTTCAGCACGCTGGCGCCCTTGGCGTAGGTGATCCCGTCGAAGTTGACCTGGACGTCCTCGAGGTCGCCGATGACGGCCTGGATCGGGTGGGTCGACGGCAGCTGGTCCTGTCGGTAGGCCCAGGTCTTCTCGGTGTTGGCGAACGTCGTCCATGCATGAGCCCAGCGGGTCGTCTCCGCCTGGCAGAGAGTGCTCGCGTAGGTGGCGAACGACTCGTTGAGCCACAGGTCGTCCCACCAGGCCATCGTGACGAGATCGCCGAACCACATGTGAGCCAGCTCGTGCAGGATCGTCGTGGCGCGCCCCTCGTAGGCGGCGTCGGTCATCCGACTGCGGAAGACGTACTCGTCGCGGATCGTCACGCAGCCGGCGTTCTCCATCGCACCCATGTTGTATTCGGGTACGAAGAGCTGGTCGTATTTCTCGAACGGATAGGCGTAGTCGAACTGCTCCTCGAAGAACGCGAACCCGCGCTTGGTGACGTCGAAGATCTCGTCCGCATCGAGGTACTCCGCCAGGGACTGCCGGCAGAAGACCGCCAGCGGGATCTCGTTTGCCAGACCGGCGTAGGAGTCCCGGACCACGTGGTAGGGCCCGGCGACGAGTGCGGTGATGTAGGTCGAGATCCTGGGCGTCGGCGCGAACTCCCAGACCGCGGTGGCGCTCTCCCGCGCCGGCAGCCGCCGGGGCTCCGGGCTGGGCGAGTTGGAGACGACCTGCCAGTCGGCCGGTGCGGTCACCGTGAGCGCGAAGGTGCCCTTGAGGTCGGGCTGTTCGAACGTCGCGTAGACCCGCCGCGCGTCGGGCACCTCGAACTGGGTGTAGAGGTACGGCAGCTTGTCTACCGGATCGAAGAACCTGTGCAGGCCCTCACCGGTGTTCATGTAGCTCGTGTCGGCCACTACCCGCAGCTCGTTGTCGGTGGCGAGGTCGTCGAGGGTGATCCGTGAGTCGGCGTAGGCCGTCGCGGGGTCGAGAGCGCGCCCGTTGAGGACGATCTCACGGACTCGGGGAGCGATGAGGTCGACGAATGTGCTCGCGCCGGGTTCGGTGCAGCTGAACCGGATCACGGTCGTCGAGGAGTACGTCGTGGCCCCCGGGTCGGGCGCCGACGACAGGTCCAGCTCGACGTCGTAGCTGTGGACCGACAGGAGACGGGCGCGGGTGGCGGCCTCGTCGCGGGTGAGGTTCGTGCCAGGCATGGCCCTCATCCTTCCACGCGCGGTGTCACCGTCGCGAAAGAGTTGCGCAGGCCGGTCAATTGGGGAATGTCGCACGTCGGCGGTGAAGTTGCCCATGATGGGTCGTCGGTTCCCGGCCGCTGTGTGCGTCCGGTGTCTGCCCGCGGTTGCTATGCCCGAAATGTGCGGAGAAGGTGTGGGCGAGGTACGGAGAGTACGCCGAGAAGGTGCCGAGGACGTGTCGAGGATTTCCTGAGGAGATGGAGTGAGCATGGGCGATGAACGAGAGACCGCCGACTTCTGGTTCGACCCGGCCTGCCCGTGGGCGTGGATCACCTCCCGATGGATGGTGGAGGTGGAGAAGGTACGTCCGGTGAAGACTCAGTGGCACGTCATGAGTCTCGCGGTCCTCAACTCCGGCCGAGACCTGTCCGAGGACTACAAGAAGGGCCTGGAGACCTCGTGGGGCGCGGTCCGGATCGCGATCGCGGCCGCGCAGCAGGCGGAGAAGGACGGCGAGGACCCGAGTGAGGTCCTCGGCAGGTACTACACCGAGATCGGCACCCGCTTCCACCACGAGAAGAAGCCCCGCGAGCGCGCCACGTTCGAGGAGGCGCTCGAGGCGGCCGGCCTGTCGACCGACCTCGTCGACGCGGCCAACACGAACGACTACGACGACGCCCTCCGCGAGAGCCACAAGGAGGGCATGGATCTTGTGGGATACGACGTGGGTACGCCGGTGATCCGGGTGGCCGGATCGGCGTTCTTCGGCCCGGTCGTGTCACCGATCCCGCGCGGTGAGGACGCCGGCAAGCTCTGGGACGGCGTACTCCTCGTCGCCGGTACGGACGGTTTCTTCGAGCTCAAGCGCAGCCGGACGCGAGGCCCGGTCTTCGACTGACCCGTCGCCTCTCCGGCGACTGCCCCGGGCGACCATCTGCGTGACCGTCGCCGGTGATCATGACGGTGATCATGTTCGTGATCATGAAGGAAACGGGCTCACATGGCCCGAAAACTTTCATGATCATGGACATGATCACGGAACCGCGTTGCCGATCACGGATCAACTCCGTAGACCATGAGCTCGGCGACGGATGTGGTGGCCGCCTTCGACGAGGTGAGGCAGTCCGACATCGACAGCAGGTCAGACTCCTGTTCCCCGTGATACTCGGGATTGCCGGTGCACTGGGTCTCGAGGACGACGAGGCGCACGTGGGTTGCCTGGTTGTCCGGTACGTCGAAGTCGCGGAAGGTCAGGTCCGGGGTCACCGGGCGCGGCCTTGTGCCGGGGAAGGCCGCATCCGGAGACGTGTAGATGCGCCGCCACCGGTCGTGCTGGTCGACGGCGCAGGGAGCGAGCAGCTGCTGGGTGCAGACCTCGATGGCGAACGAACGCAGCGCGGTGAACCGGTCATGGGTCATCGCGCTGACGCGGACCGCGCGCACCCATGCCGGGTCGCGGCCGGCCAGGTCGACGGCGACCGCGGCCCGGCCGTCGCCGCTCTCGTTTCCCGTGCTCCCGTTCCCGGCGCTTCCGTCCCCCTCGCTCTCGTCCCCCTCGGCCCCGACCCCGTCGAGGCGGCGGACGGATCGAAAGTCGCGGTCGATCCGGTCATCGCTGGTGATCGTCCAGGCGGTACCTTCGCGTTCGTCGATGACCGACTCCGCCCCGATGTCGGCCGGTGTACTCGTCATCTCCGCGCCGTTGCGGGCCGAGGCGAGGTTGGGGTGTAGGCGCAGCGACAGGTACCGCGTCCTGCCCGGGTACACCGTCACACTCGCCCGTCCCATGCCGAACCCTGGTGCTGACCAGGTGAGCGCGTAGCGTCCCGGCACCAACCGCACTTCACGATCGCGCCCGGTCGTGGGATCGGAGTCGGCGACGGGGACCGCTTGGTGGACCGCCTGTCCCACAAAGACGCGCACCGGGACCGACGTGCCGTACGGATGGCTGAAGGCGCCGACGACCAGCGTCGCGGCCCGGAGCTCGCCGCCGGCCAGCGAGTCCGGGACCGTGAAGTCGGGTACCGCCGCGTGTCCGACGGACGGCGGCTGAGCCTCGGCCCCCAGACCG
Organism: Actinopolymorpha sp. B9G3; assembly: GCF_040120725.1. Lineage (NCBI taxonomy): Bacteria > Bacillati > Actinomycetota > Actinomycetes > Propionibacteriales > Actinopolymorphaceae > Actinopolymorpha > Actinopolymorpha sp. B9G3. The sequence continues at coordinate 209,846 of NZ_JBEEAB010000004.1, forward strand.
CGACGGGCGAACGCCTGCCACAGCTCGGTGGCGTTCGCGCCGTCGAAGCGCATCCGGTCGGCGGCGAGCAGTGCGTCGCGCGCGTCCAGCATCGACGCGTCGCTCTGCAGCAGCGGGAGCGAGTCGAACAGCAGCTGCACCCACCTCCGGTTCCCGGGGCACGCGGTCACCGGAACCGCACCATCTGCGCAGTGTCGCCCCAGATTCGCGCCCTCGGCCGTGGCTGCGTCGGCGTACTTCCGGATCAGGGCCGAACGGATGTCCCAGTTGACGGCGGCCCAGACGCTGGCGCGGTTCCTGACCAGCTCGGCCCCGCTCGGGTCGGCCCCGCTCGGGTCGGCCCCGCTCGGGTCGGCCCCGCTCGGGTCGCCAGCGCCGGCGGTGTCGGCGTAGGTGAGAGGGCTCCTCCCAAGCCGGTGGTCGCGAACACCCCGGATCCTGTTGCCGGCGACGTAGGCACCAATCGCGGTCGGCGAGCTCCCATCGGGGCCGGTACGCGCGTACTCCCACAGGTACTCCGCCGCGAGCAGGTCCGACCACGCTTCCCCGATCGCCCGGCCCTCCGGGGTCGTGAGCCCGGCGTCCGGTCCACCGACCATCCGGTTCGTCACGGCGTGCGCGTACTCGTGGGCGACGATCGTCGGATCGAGCGCACCGTCGACGCATGGCCCGTACCACCGGGCCGCCACCGGTTGGAAGAGGTAGAGGTTGGTGATGGCCGGTATGCCGTCCTGCAGGGTGACCTGGTTGGCGTCATTGCGCCCGAGATAGGTGGGGTAGCCGCCGGTCAGGGCGCCGGCCTGGATGAAGCCGGTCTGGCGGTCGCGACCAAGCCCGCCACGCCCCTTGTTGTCCAGCTGCAGGTTGCCGACGTCCTCGGTGAAACCGAGCTGGTACGTCCAGTCGTGCAGTTCGTTGTGGAGGTGGAAGACGTTGGCGACCGCTGCTCCCACGTCGTTGCCACCGGGGCGGAGGCCGGAGATGTCACACCCGGAGCGGCGCCAGGCGTCAGTCCATCTCGTTGCCATCGTCGCCGGGTTGTCGGCGGCCCGTCCGGGGACCCTTCGGGCCAGCGGACTGGTCCAGGCGGGCGACGTCAGTGCGTTGTTGCTTTCGGCGTTTCCGCCGGTGAACCCCTTGGTGGCCGGACCGAGATCGTCGACGGTCATGATCCCCGACATCGAGGGTTGGAGGATGGCCTCCCACACCGGGTTCACCGGGGTACGCGCAAGGCGTACACCACAACCCGGCTGGCAGTCCGGTCCATAGGCGGACGTGACCGGCGCTCGCGGGTCGTCCCCCTCGAGCGCTTGGGAAACGCGGTCGTGCCGGAGCAGCAGGTCGCCGGTCACCGCGTCGACGAACGACGTAGAGGCCAGCGCGGTGCCGTCCTGGACGTCGACGACGTTGACCTCGTACGCCGGCCGGACGCCTTGCGAGGGAAGGCCAACAGCGACGAGCCGGGCCTGCTGGACCTGCGTGAATCCGGCGACCGTGAAGCTCGTCCAGTCCCGGTGGTCGTCGGCCGGGGCGACCGGGCCGACGGCGTTGGCAGCTACCGGTCGCCCGAGCGCGTCGGCCGCCAACAGCCACGCCTCGGTCGGGGTGAGCGAGGCGGCAACCGGCGGGGGCGCGCTGCCGAAGGCGGAGGAAGACACGTAGGTGATGTCCCGACCCACGACGCCGAGAGCGATCAGGCCACCGGCGCCGGCGGGCAGGGCGCCGAAGCTTTCCCGGAGCAGGACCACCTGCGGTCCGCTGGCGGGAACGCCGGACTGCGCGCCGGCAACGGCACCCGTCACGGCACCTGTGTCGGCGTCCGTCGCCGGATCTGTCCCCACACTGGCGCCGGGGGACGAACGGAGGTTGGCGAGCGGCCCGGCGCGCACCAGTTCCAGTCGGCGCACCGCACCCGCGGACATCCGGAAGAGCAAGCGGTTGTCCCGGAGAAACCCGCGCGCGACCGCCACCGGTCCGCCCGCGCGGCTCGACGTGAACGCCGAACCGCGCGGCACCAGCGAGGCCGGCGTGCCGAACCGGGTCCACCGTACGTCGGCTCCGAGCGCCTCCACTCGGTCGAGCTGCCGCTCGGACGGTGCGACCCGACCCACGCGGTTGTCGAGGTCGGGGGCCGGGTCCGAGCGATCGAGCCCACCCACCTCGTCGGATCCTGACGGCCCACCCTCGGCCATCGCCGGTGGCGACACTCCGGCAAGGCCGATCGCGGCGACGAGCAACACTTCGCCCGCGACCACGGCAGGTTTCTGAACGACCCGCGCAACACTGCCGGGCAGTCGCATGACAGTCCTCCGTTGACCGAAGCCCACCCCGGTCGCGCCATTTGAGAATGCCCCATTAACCGGGTGCTTACGCAGAGAACGGGAAATTGCGAAAAAATTAACCGAGAGTAGCCAAATCAGGCTGGTCGGGACTGCGGCCGTGGGTGCGCCGGGCGCGCGGGCCCGCAGCGTGCGTACGCAGGCCGAATCCCAGGCCGGCCGCGACCATCGCCAGAACGGCCACTGTGCTCAGTGCGCCGGGAAGTCCGATCTGGTCGGCGAGAAACCCGATCACCGGCGGTCCTCCGAGCATGCCGACGTTGCCGATGGTCGACGCCAGTCCCACGCCGCGCGATCCGCCGATCGCACCGGCACGGGCCATCGCGATGGGGTACATGTTGGCGAGCCCCAGGCCGACCATGACCAGCCCGCCGAACGCAACGGCCAACCCGCCAGCCCATGCGGTCGCGAGGATCCCGGCGGCGGCGAGGACCGCGCCGCCGATCAGTACTTGTGCCTCACCGAACCACGCGATGAGCCATCCGCCGGTCAGCCGGCCGACGGCGATCGCGACCGAGTAGGCGCCGAAGCCGTACGCGGCGATTCCGGCCGGTGTGGCGAGGGTGTCGCGGAGGTGCAGGGCCGCCCAGTCGCCCACCGCGCCCTCGCCGTACGCCGTACACAGGGCGACGATCCCGAACAGGATCACGACGGTACGCAGGCCGGCCCGCTGCGCGGCAGGGCGTCCCGTGCTGACCGGCGTGGGTTCTGCCGCGCCCAGGGCTGGCACCGCACCGGCGGCGTGCGCCGTCGTGGCCTCGCGGTTCGGATCGGCCGCAGCGGACCGGAGCATGCGTCGTCCGGTCACCGCGACGACGAGAAGTCCACCGGCCGCCACCGCTCCGAGATGGCCGAGCGTGTCGAGGCGGTTAGCGAGGAGCCCACCTGCGACGGCTCCCACCAGTCCGCCGAGGCTCCACAGACCGTGCAACGCAGACATGATCGCCCGGCCGGTCGCACGTTCGACCTCCACCGCCGCGCTGTTGAGCGCGACCACCAGGACGCCGTAGATGGCCCCGAACGCAAGGAGGACGGCGCCGAGGTGGACCGGCGACCGCGCGAGCGCGGGGAGGATCAGGGCGCCGCAGGCCAGGGGAAAGGTCGCGACGATGAGGGCACGGGTGCCGAGGCGTACGCAGAGGCGGCCGCCGACGTACATCGACACCGCCGTACTGAACGTCATGCAGAGCAGCGCGAGTCCGAGTGCGGTGGCCGACGCACCCACCTGCTCCTTGATCTCGGGGACGCGGACGACCCAGCTCGCGAAGAGGACGCCGTCGGCGGCGAAGAGGACCGTGAGCGGGTATAGCCGGGTCACGGGCAGGTGGCTCGTCGCGGACGTTCCGGGCACGGGCGGGTCTCCTGACAGGGAGATGGTGGTCAGGCGGATGACTTCGCTGGCTGGCGTCGGGTGGTCAGGCGGGTGACTTCGCTGCCTGGGGTCGGGTGGTCGGGACGATGGCGAAGCGGAGGGCGAGGGCGAGGGAGCACCCGACGGCCGTGAGGACCACCACACTCGACAGGGCGGCCGGCAGTCCCGCGCGATCGGCGAGGAAGCCGATGACGGGCGCCTGGCTGAGCACGCCGAGGCCGGCGATCATCGAGACCCGGCTCACGCCACGGGGACCGCCGAGCAGCCCGCCACGCGAGATGGCGAGGGGATAGACGTTGGCCAGTCCGGCGCCGACCACGACATAGGCGCCGAACGCCAGTGGGAGCCCGCCGGGCAGCTGTCCCGCCCAGGCGGCGACCAGCATGCCAACGCCTGCGACGGCGAAGCCTCCGGCCAGGACGGTGGTGTCGCCGAGCCGGCGGATCAGGAACGCGCCCGCGAAACGCCCCGCCGCGATCGCGCCCGCATACGCCGCGTATCCGTATCCCGCGACGGCAGCTGATGCGCCCAGATCCTCGCGGAGGTGAAGTGCCGCCCAGTTGTTGTTGGCGTACTCGCTGAACGCCGTGCAGGCAGCAACCACGCCGAAGAGCAGCACGACCCACCGGACGGCGCGCCACTCCTTCCGACCGGTGCCAGTGTCGGTGCCAGTGTCGGTGCCAGTGTCTGTCGGGGTGGAGTCGCCGGCGTCGGTACCCGCGTCGGTACTCGTCGTCGTGCCCGGGACCCCACGATCCGGTTTTCCGGCGGACGAACGAACTGATCGGAGCAGGATCGTGCCGCACCAGATCGTGGCGAGCAGCCCGAGTGCCGCCGTGAGACCGAGGTGGACGGCGGGGGAGAGGTGCGCCGCCGCGTAGCCGCCGGTCGCGGCGCCGGCCAGCCCGCCGACGCTGAAGATGCCGTGCAGCCCTGGCATCAGGGGGTTGCCGCTGTCCATGGCGACCTCGACCGCGGTGCTGTTGAGCGCGATGTTGAACGTCGCCTGGGAGACGCCGAAGCCGACGAGGGCGGCGCCGAGCGTGGGCGGCGAGACCGCGAGGGCAGGAAGGATGAGCACCGTGCTGAGCAGGGTGGCGGCCACGACGAGGACCCGGCGGGTCCCGAAGCGCACGCACAACCGCCCCGCGGCGAACGTCGCGGCGAGCCCACCGATCGATCCGCAGAGCAGGGCCAGACCGAGTTCGCCCGCGGTCGCCGCCACCTGGTCCTTGACGTCAGGGACGCGGACCAGCCAGTTGGCCGGAAGGAAGCCGACGATGGCGAAGAAGCCGGCGAGGGCGTACGACGGAGCACGAGCGGACCGGGCTTGGCGTCGAGCACCGAGGTCCTGCGGCTGCGGCACGGGAGTCCTTCGAGCTGAGGTAGTTGCCATGCGCGGGTCGCGCGGGTAACTTGCGCTGAAATTAACAGGCAGGGTTCCTAATGAAAAGTGGTGTGACCAGGTCGCGGACAGCCGCTGCCCTCTCCTCGCCGGCACCGCCCTCGCAGGAGTCGGCCGCGCAGGAGTCGGCCGCGCAGGAGTCGGCCGCGCAGGAGTCGGCCGCGCAGGAGTCGGCCGCGCAGGAGTCGGCCGCGCAGGAGTCGGCCCTGTCGGCAGCTGCACCTGCGACACCCCGGACCGCGAGGCTCATCAACGACCGACTCGCCTTCGACCTCCTGCTCGATCGTGGCCCGCTGACCCGTGCGCAGCTGCGGAACCTGACCGGGTTGTCCGGGCCGACGGTCTCTGATCTGGTCCACCGGCTCGAAGCCGCGGGACTGGTCGCGCCCGTGGGCGAAGCGGGGACGGAACGGCGCGGCCCGAACGCCACGCTCTACGGTGTCGTCGCCGAGCGTGCGCATGTCGCCGGAGTGGAGGTCCGGTCCGATAGCGTCGTCGCGATCCTCACCGACGCCACCGGCCGCCTGGTGGGAGAGGCCGCCGTCTGTCAGGACCCGGCCATCGCGCCCGACCGGATTGTCGGGGCGGCGCTCGACGGAGCACTCGTTGACGCTGGCCTGCTCGACGACCAGCTTCGGATGGTGGTGGTCGGAACGCCCGGGCTGGTGGATCCGGCGACGGGCGACCTCAGCTTCGTGGCGACGCTGCCGACCTGGCACGCCAACGTCCTACCTGGGCTGCGCAGGCGCTACGGGGACCGGGTCCTGGTCGAGAACGAGGTCAATCTCGCCGCGTTGGCGGAGCACCGGCTGGGCGCTGCACGTGGACGGGACACCTTCGCCCTGCTGTGGTTGGACGTCGGCATCGGGGCGGCGATCGTCCTGAACGGAGAGCTTCTGCGAGGTGCCTCCGGAGGCGCGGGGGAGCTGGCCTACCTGCCGGGCGCCGGCGGGTCGTTCCAGTACACCGCCGGTGGTGCGGCGGTGAGCGACTTGGCAGCGACGTACCTACCTGACCGCCCAGGCGAGCCCCATGGGCAAGGCGAGCGCGATGGGACGGCGTCGCCGGGTGCGTTGGTGGCGGCCGCGGTCGGGCCCGACGCGATGCCCGGGTCTGCGGCATTCCTCGATGCCGTGGCCGATCGGGTGGCGGCAGGCGCGGCGGCGATCTGCGCGGTGCTCGATCCGGGGTACCTCGTCCTGGCGGGCGAGGTGGGCCGGGCCGGCGGCGACCAGCTCGCCAACCGGGTGGCCGAGCGCCTGGCCGACGCCGTGCCCCTTCCGACCCAGGTCGTCGCGGCCACCGTAGGAGGGCCGCCAGCGCCCGAGCCGGCGGCTGGTCCTGATGCGGGCGCACGTGTCGCGGACAGTCCGGTGCTCCGAGGTGCCGTGCTCGTCGCGCTCGATCGCGTCCATCGCGACACCTTCACCCGGTAGGGAGGTGGCGTTCGGCAGGTCCGCGGCTGTCAGACTCTGCCTCATGCGTGTGCACCTGGGATCGGACCATGCGGGATTCAAGCTGAAGCAGCAGCTGGGTCGGTGGCTCGCCGACAACGGCTACGAGGTCGTGGACCACGGACCGGTGACGTACGACCCGGACGACGACTACCCGCCGTACTGCCTCCGCGCCAGCGAGGCGGTCGTCGGCGAGCCCGGGAGTCTTGGCATCGTCCTCGGCGGCTCCGGCAACGGCGAGCAGATCGCGGCCAACAAGGTCCCTGGCGTGCGCGCCGCCCTGGCCTGGAGCGAGGAGACCGCTCGGCTGGCCAGGCAGCACAACGAGGCCAACGTGCTCGCGATCGGCGCCCGCATGCACTCGCCCGACGAAGCGACGCGCTTCGTCAAGGCGTACTTGACGACCGGCTTCTCCGCCGAGGAGCGCCACGCCCGACGGATCGCGATGCTTGCCGCGTACGAGAAGACCGGCGTCGTCCCTGCCCTGCCCGGGTAGCAGGACAGGGCCTGGGTCAGAACGGGGTGTCGAGCCAGGGGAGCGGGTCGTGGCGGAACGCCCTGTCGAGGGCGGCGAGACTGCCGGGCGTGCGTTCGTCGACGAGACCCGCGGCTCCGAGGGAGTGGAGAACCGGCCGGCCGAAGAACGCCGCCGCGAGGTCGACGACGTCGATCACGAGGTCCGGCTCGCGGGTGACCCTTCCGCAGGAGGCCCCGGTCGCGTCACCCGCAAGGTGCCAGCGGCCGGAGTTCCATGGACAGAAGTCGTCGCGGACCTCGACCACGACATCGACCGGTGTGGCATAGGTACGCGAGGCCAGCGCACGACCGACGTCGACCAGCCTGGCCCACAGGCCGTCACGGATCTTCAGCTGCGCCTGCCGGAGGTCGACGAGGAGGGAGAGCAGCGGGTCGTCGACGGCGAGGCGGCGGTGGGTTGTCGTGGACGCGAGGTCCTGGTCGAGCAGGAATCCCCACAGCGCTGCGGAGGACGCGGGGTCGGTGGCGTGCACCCGTTCGACCACGGTCGTACCGTCCGGGCCGCGCTGGCTCCACGATGCCTTCGTACGAAAGTAGGCGTAGCCGGTCGTTCGCCCCTCACGCTCGGCGAGGACGCACCGCAACGGGCTCGCACCGTGTCGAATGCTTGCCGGGTCGGCGACCTCACCGCGGCGCCACGGCTCGGTGTGCCTGAACATTCCCGGCCGGGTCGCGACGATCTGTTCGCGCAGGTCGGCGCAGAGGTCGAGCGCCTTGTCCTTGTCCGCATACCGCAGGGTCACCTCGCGAGATCCGGGGACGGCCCGGAGCGACCGGTGGGCCCGTGGGATCTCGACAGAAGCGACCTCGGACGCCAGTCCGTAACCGAACCGGCCGTAGATCGCGGGTTCGGACGCGGTGAGCGCGGCCACCGCCTCGGCCCCGGTCTCGTGCAGCGCCGTCAGCTGTTGGCGCATCAGCGCGGTCAGCACGCCGCGTCGCCGGTGCGTGGGGAGGACTCCCACCATGCTGACGCCCGCGACCGGGAGGGGCCCACCAGGCGCTGTCATCGTGAAGGAGTAGGCGCAGGTGTGGCCGACCACCTCGTCGCCGTCCATGGCGCCGATGCTCCGGTCGGGTTCGAACCGGGCCCGATCGACATCCTGCTCGTCTGCCGGCCAGTCGGAGCCGAACGACATCTCGATGATCCGGACCACGTGAGTCCACGCGTCGGCACCGAGCGGCTGCATCTGGACGGTCATCGCGTCCTGCTTGTCATCACGAGCCAATGCCTACCAGATGCGAGCGACACCCGCCCAGCAGGTTTTCCGCAGCCGATCTCGGACCTGGCGCGGCGCTCGAAAGGATTTGTGCGATAACCGTCTCGCCATTTTCTGGCGGAACCGCCGAAGGTCTTGTTATCTTTGGAATTTCGTTCGCGAATTCAAAGGACAAGCTCTTGATCAGCATTCGGCAGGAGAAATGAACGAGACAAATAATACCGCGAATTCCAGTTCTCCGTCAACTCAACTGTCGACGGAGATCGCGTCCGAACAGCAGTACGTCTCGATGCTGTACGACCGTCTCGATGCCCTTCGGGAAAGGGCGAGTATGCGCCTGGGTCAGGCTCATCGCGGACCTCATGCCGAACACGACCAGGCATTCTCCGAGCGCCAGTCTTTCCACGAGTTGTATTCCGGCCGGCTTGCCCAACTCTCTGCGGTCGAGCGGGGGCTTTGTTTCGGCCGTCTCGACATGGACGACCGGACGCGAACGTATATCGGCAGGATGGGATTGTTCGACGACGACTACGAAGCGCTGTTGGTCGACTGGCGGACCCCGGTCGCCCAGCCGTTCTACCGGGCCACGCCTGCCGAGCCTGCCGGTGTCGTACGGCGGCGATATCTGCGCACCCGCGGCCGGCAGGTGATCGACATCGAGGACGACCTGCTCGACCTCGCCGCGCTGGACGACGAACAGCGGAGCCACCTGTCCGGCGAAGGGGCCCTGCTGGCCTCCCTCGCCTCAGGCCGGACAGGACGGATGGCCGACATCGTGGCGACCATCCAGGCCGAACAGGACAAGGTGATCCGCTCCGACCTCGACGGCGTTCTGGTGGTCGAGGGCGGTCCAGGTACCGGCAAGACGGTCGTGGCCCTGCACCGGGCGGCGTACCTGCTCTACACCCATCGCACCCGACTGGCCAAGCGTGGAGTGCTGATCCTCGGTCCGAACCTCACGTTCATGCGCTACATCGACCAGGTGCTGCCGTCACTCGGCGAGACCGAGGCCGTGCTGGCGACCGTGGGGGAGCTGTATCCCGGCGTCGTCGCGACCGGGCACGAGCCCGCCGAATCGGAACGGGTGAAGGGCGACCAGCGGATGGCTGACGTCCTCGCGACCGCGGTAGGCCAACGCCAGTGGGTGCCTGACACCGACCTCGAGATCGTCGTGGAGAAGGAGGCGTACACCCTGACGCCGGAGGTCTGTCGCCGCGCGCGGGACCGTGTGCGAGCGCGGTCGGTGGAAACCGGCGAGGACCAGCACAACCGGATGCGGCGCCACTTCGTCAGGGAGATCCTCGACGACCTCACGGCGCAGGGCGTCGCGAGGCTGGGCGCCGAGCTGCTCGGTCCCGCTGACGTCGAAGACGTCCGACAGGAGTTCCGCTCGTCGCCCGCCGTCCACGACGTGCTCGACGACCTCTGGCCGGAGCTGACCCCGGAGCGGTTCCTCACCGATCTCTTCCGTTCCCCCGAACGCCTGGACGCCGCGGCGCCGGACTTCACCGCCGCCGAGCGGGCCGCCCTCGTCCGTGCACCCGGGCACCCGTGGACGCCGGCCGACGTCCCGATGCTCGACGAGGCCGCGGAGCGACTCGGCGACCTCGACGCGACCATCGCCGGAGCGACCAGCGCCGCCGTCCGGCAGCGCGAGACAGCGGCGGAAGAGTTCGCCTACGTCCGCGCGACCATGGAGATGCAGGCGGAGTACGGACAGCTCGCCGCCACCCCGGACGACATCGGCCCGGTCGCCGAGATGGTGTCCGGTCGCTACCGCGAGAACCGGCGTCCTGGACCGGCGGCGGACTCGGCGCTCGCCGACCGGGAGTGGACCTACGGCCACGTCATCGTCGACGAGGCGCAGGAACTCTCGGCGATGGCGTGGCGGATGGTCATCCGGCGGTGTCCCGCCCGGTCGATGACGGTCGTCGGCGACCTCGCGCAGGCCAGCGCGCCCGGGGGAGCGCCGTCGTGGGCGGACGCCCTCGATCCGTACGCCGGCGGCCGGTGGCGGACCGAACGCCTCACGGTCAACTACCGCACGCCGAAGCAGATCATGGCCCTCGCCGGCGACGTACTCGCGGCGATCGATGCCGGGCTGCAGCCGCCGCGTTCGGTGCGGAACGGTCTGCCGCCGTGGAGCCGGCAGGTCGACGCGGGCGAACTGGCCGGTGTCCTCCCGGACCTGGTGGCGGCGGAACTGCGCGCGGTCACCGACCCGGCCGCGCATGACGACGGTGAGGACCTGGCCGGAGCCGGACGGGTCGCCGTCGTCGTGCCGTCCGCGCGACTCGCCGACGTGACGGCCGCGCTCGGGCCTCTCGCACCGGGGACGGCCGCGGGCGGCACCGCGTCGGTGCTCGACTCCCGGGTGGCGGTCCTGACCGTGGCGCAGGCGAAGGGGCTGGAGTTCGACGCCGTGATCGTCGTCGATCCGGCCGGCGTCCTGGCGGAGTCCGCGCGTGGGGCGGGCGACCTCTACGTCGCGGTGACCCGGGCGACCCGGCGGCTCGGGGTGGTGTCGGTCGGCCCGCTCCCCGGCGTACTCGCCCGCCTGCCCCGCCGCGCCGGAGCCGCCGCCGAGGAATGATCCCGCTGCGGAAAAGATCACGCGGGCGGCATTCCGGGCTGTGGACGGGGCTTCCCACGAGGGCGCCGGGACGTTAGGCATATGGTCGTACGAAAATTCTCGGGCGAAGGGAACCGCTCCGGTGAAGGTTTCACACGTTGGTGTCGTCGGACTGGGCGGCATCGGAGGCATCCACATCGCCGGCTGGCGCCGGCTGGGTGTCGAGGTGCACGGCTACGACGGCGTCGCGGAGGCGAGGGACCGCGCCCGCGACGAGCTCGGCGTCGTCGTCCACGCCGACCTGGACGACCTCTACTCCGCCGTCGACGTGGTCGATGTCTGTACGCCGACCGACAGCCATGCCACCCTCGCGCTCGCCGCCGTCAGAGCTGGCCGCGCGGTGGTGTGTGAGAAGCCGCTGACCCGCACGGTCGCGGAGGCGGACGAGCTGGTCGCGGCCGCACGGGACGCGGGCGTGCAGCTGCACGTGGCCCAGGTGGTGCGGTTCTTCGCCGAGTACGCCGCCGCGCAGGCAGCGGTCGCCACCGGCCGGATCGGGCAACCGGCGGTGCTCCGGCTCAGCCGGGAGGGTGGCATGCCTGGTGCCGACCGCTGGTACCACGACATGGTCCGGTCCGGCGGGATCATCTGCGACGTGATGATCCACGACATCGACTACGCCCGGTGGATCGCCGGCGATGTCGTCCGGGTCTACGCCCGCACCCTCCGACCGTCGGGACCGCAGAACGGCGCGACCCATGCGTACGCGATCCTCACCCACGCGAGCGGCGCGATCACGCACCTCACCGCCTCGTGGGCCCGCACCGGCGTGCCGTTCCGGACCAGCTTCGAGCTGGCCGGCAGCGAGGGGTTGCTGGAGTACGCCACAGACCAGCGGGCCGCTCTCCGCACGGCGCCGCCGGAGCTGGCCCGCTCGGCCGGCATGATGCTCGACGAGGATCCCTGGGCCGCCGAGCTCCGCGAGTTCCTCGCGGCGATGCGCGGCGGGCCGGCACCACGGGTGAGCGCCGAGGACGGCCGCGCTGCCCTCGCGATCGCCCTTGCCGCCGTGGAGTCCGCCGAGACCGGGCGGGCGATCGAGCTGCCGGTCGGTCCCGATCCGTATCAGGGCAGCGCTCCCTCGTCCGCGCAGTCCTTGTCCGAGCAGGTGGAGGTGGCGACGTCATGACGACCGCACCGGAACAGCGGCCGCTGAAGCTGGGAATCCTGTCCTTCGCCCACCTGCACGGCGCCGGCTACGCCGGGTTGCTCGCCGGCCGGCCCGACATCGAGCTGCGGGTCGCCGACGAGGACGCCCAGCGCGGCAAGCGGATCGCCGACACGAACAGGATTCCGTTCGTGTCGTCGTACGCAGAACTCCTCGACTGGGGCCCCGACGGCGTCGTCATCTGCTCGGAGAACGCCGGCCACCGGGTCCTCACCGAGCAGGCCGCCGCGGCGGGCGCGCATGTGCTCTGCGAGAAGCCGCTCGCCACGTCACTCGCCGACGGCAAGGCCATGATCGCGGCCTGCGAGGCAGCGGGGGTACGCCTGATGACGGCGTTCCCGGTCCGGTTCTCCCTGCCCATCGCGCGGTTGGAACGCCTGGCGCGCGAGGGCGCGCTCGGCCGGATCCACGGCATCGCGGGCACCAACCCGGGCACCATGCCGGGTGGCTGGTTCGTCGATCCCGACCTGGCCGGCGGCGGGGCGGTCATGGACCACACCGTCCACGTGGCCGACCTGATGCGCTGGATTCTCGGCTGCGAGGCGGTCGAGGTCTACGCCCAGACCAACCGGATCCTCTACCCCGACCTGCCGGTCGAGACGGCGGGCAACATCGCCGTGACGTTCACCGACGGGACGGTCGCGACGATCGACTGCAGCTGGAGCCGGCCGAAGTCCTTCACCACCTGGGGCGGCGTGACGCTCGAGTTGGTCGGCGACGACGGCGTGGCGACCGCGGACGCGTTCGCCCAGACGCTGACGTCCTACCACGACGGGCCGGGACGCAGCGGTGGTCAGGATGTGGCGCAGGTGCCATGGGGGTCCAATGCCGACGCCGGCATGGTGGCCGAGTTCATCGCCGCGATCCGCGAGGACCGGGCGCCGAGCCCGGACGGCTGGGACGGCTACCGCGCCACCGAGATCGCGTTCGCCGCGTACCAGTCGGTCGAGACCGGTCAGCCGGTCCGCCTCCCCCTCGAGGCGTAGCAGGGGACGGGGCGGGTCGGCCTGAGCGTCGTTCGGCCCGCAGGGGAGACTTGCGGGCGTGCGGGAAGACGAGTCGCCGAAGGACCGGTTCGTGACGGTGTACGGGTTCCGGCCGGTTCTCGCGGCCCTCACCGACGACGGACTCACGATCGACAAGGTGATGGTGGCCGAGGGCGCGCGTGGGCCCTCCGTTCGCGAGATCGTGGCGACGGCGGAGGCGCGGCGGATTCCGGTCGTCCGCGTCCCGCCCGCGCGGATCTCGCTGCTGTCCGGCAGCCCGCGTCACGACAACGGCGTTCTGGCCGACGTGGTCGCCCCACAGATGCGGTCCCTCGCCGGGGCGCTCGACCGACGGCACCACGAGCGCCCGCGGACCCTCCTGCTCCTCGACGGGATCACCACGCCGGCGAACGTCGGCATGATCCTGCGGACAGCCACGGCCGCCGGCCTGGACGGCATCGTCGTACCGCATCGTGGGGTCGCCGGCATCGATCCACTGGTGGTCAAGGCGTCTGCCGGCGTGGCGTTCCGGGCGCCCATCCTGCGCAGCGAGACGACTGCGGACGCGGCCGAACGGCTGGTCGAGGCGGGCTACGCGCTGGTCGGCCTGTCCGCCGACGCTCCGGCCACGCTGTTCGACCTGCCGCTTCCCTCGCACGTGGCGTTCGTCCTCGGCAGCGAGACCACGGGTGTCACCGCAGACGTCCGGCGCCATGTCGCCGAGTGGGTACGCATCCCGATGCCGGGCGCGGTCGAGTCGCTGAACGTCGCCAGCGCCGCGGCCGTCGTCTCGTTCGAGGTCGTACGCCGGGTCACGGCCGCCGGCGCCCGGTCCTGACGGCCGACGCCGCTCGGATACGTTGACGGGCGTGGAGACCATCGGGAACGAACGTGGCGGCAGCGCCGAGGCACCCCACCGGGCGACGGCCTTCGGCACCAAGGCCCAGGCGTACGCCGAGAACCGGCCGAGCTACCCGGTCGAGGCCGTGCGCTGGGCGCTGGACCCGGTGACGGACAGCGGTTCCCCCGACCTGCGCGGGCTCGCCGTCCTCGACCTCGCGGCGGGTACGGGCAAGCTCACCGAGGTTCTCGTGGCACAAGGGGCGGAGGTCCTCGCCGTCGAGCCCGATCCGGCGATGCTCGCCGAACTGAGCCGCAGGCTGCCGCGGGTCCAGACGTTGAGCGGGCGCGCAGAGCGGATTCCGGTGCCTGACCAGAGCGTCGACGCGGTGGTGGCCGGTCAGGCGTTCCACTGGTTCGACATGGACCAGGCGATGGCTGAGATCGCCCGGGTGCTGAAACCCGGTGGAGTGGTCGGTGCACTGTGGAACCTCGAGGACGTACGCGTGCCCTGGGTCGCCGGGCTCGCCGAGGTGTCGGAGCTCCCCAGGGACCTGGAGACCTGGCAGGAGGACCAGAGCACGTTGGCGGGGCATGAGCCGTTCGGCTCGGTCGAGCGCGCCGAGTTCGCGTCGCCGCAGCAGCTGACGTCCGAGGCGTTCGTGGCACGGACGGCGACCCGATCGTCGCTGATCGTCATGGCCGAGGACGAACGCGCACAGGTCCTTGCCCGGATCCGTGGCTACCTTCGGGCGTGCCCCGAGACGGCGAACGGTTCGTTCGTCCTTCCCACGGTGACGGGAGTCGACCGCGCTGTTCGTGGTCAGGGCGACTGAGGGCTCGGTGGGTCGGCGGTAGCGAGCCGCCACGCCCGTTCGGCGGCAGCGGCGGCCAGCAGGCGGAGCGCCTCCGGGTCGATGCCGGACCCCGGCGGGGGATCGACCGCGACGGTGACCGGCTGGCTCGGCCGGTCCGGTGGCAGCGGCGGCACCGGGACGGCCGGTCGGGGATCGCCCGACCGCGCGTAGGCGTCCCGGGCGACGACGCCAGCGACCTCGGCGAGGTCGCCGGCGCGGCCCGACCTCACCGTCGCCGCAGCGTCGTCGTCGGACGTACGTCCGCTCCCGGGTGTGGCAGACGCGCGACGGGCCCGCAGCGCCGACAACACCTCGCCACGAGGCCGTCCGCGCAGGAGCAGGACCGCGAACGGGTCCTCGTCCATCGCATCCGCGATCAGGTAGCACACCGCTGCGGCATGCTTGCAGGGATCCCCGACGTCTGGACAGGAGCAACGCGGCTGGATCTCGCCCGGACCCGGCAGCAGTCCGAGACCGGTGCCGCCGACGTCATCGACCACCTCCGGTGGGAGTTCGCCGTCGAGCAGCGCCGCCACGCGGCCGATCTGGGTGGCGATCGCGTCGAGTACCCGCGTCCACTCGTCCTTGTCGAACGTCGTCACCCGGACCGTGACCGTGTAGGGCAGGGCACGGCTTCCCTGGACCGAGGCCATGACGAGTCCCGGCGCGAGCGTGAGCCGGTCGACAGCGCCACGCCGGGCGTAGGAACGGCCACGGGAGAGCCGGCCGGGATCGAGTGCGGCGCGGTCCTCGAGGGCACTCACCCACTGCCCGCCCCACCAGGACTGCCCGAACGTCCGCCGACTCCCACGCCCACGCGCCGCCGGCGGCCGGTGGTCCTCCTCGTCACGGTCGGCCCACCACGGCTCCTGGGTAGAAGTCACGGTCGGTCTCCCAACGCGACCAGGTCCGCCAGCTCGGCGTCGCTGAGTTCGGCGATCCAGGCCTCACCGCTGCCCACCACCGAGTCGGCCAGCTCGCGTTTGGTGTCGATCACCGTGGCGATCCGGTCCTCGAGCGTGCCCTCGGTGACCAACCGGTGCACCTGGACCGCGTGGTTCTGGCCGATCCGGTACGCGCGGTCGGTGGCCTGGTCCTCGACGGCGGGATTCCACCACCGGTCGTAGTGCACGACATGGGTGGCCCTGGTGAGCGTCAGGCCAACACCGCCGGCCTTCAACGACAGCAGGAACACCGGCGCCTCGCCAGCCTGGAACGCCGCCACCATCTGCTCCCGCTTCCGGGCGCCGAGCCCGCCGTGGAGGAACAGTAGTGGAATGCCGCGGGCTTCGAGGTGCGCCTGCAGGAGCCGGCACATCTCGACGTACTGGCTGAAGATCAGCACCGACTCGCCTTCGGCGAGGATGACGTCGAGCAGCTCGTCGAGGGCGGCCAGCTTGCCCGACCGGGCGGGGAGCGGTCCGGCCTCGTGGAGGTACTGCGCCGGATGGTTGCAGACCTGCTTCAGTGCGGTGAGCAGCGCCAACACGAGCCCTCGGCGCGCGATGCCCTCGGCCTGCTGCACCTCGGCCATCACCTCGTCGACGACCGCCTTGTAGAGGGTGGCCTGCTCGGTCGTCAGCGAGACGACCACATCGCTCTCGGTCTTGGGCGGCAGCTCCGGCGCGATGCCGGGATCGGACTTGCGGCGTCGCAGCAGGAACGGTCGGGTGAGCCGGCTCAACCGTTCCGTGGCCGCCGGATCGCGGTAGCGCTCGATCGGGACCGCGAGCCGGTGCCGGAAACGTTCGAGGGGCCCGAGGATCCCCGGAGTCGTCCAGTCGAGGATCGACCAGAGTTCGGACAGTCGGTTCTCGACCGGCGTGCCGGTGAGTGCGACGCGGGCGGCGGCGGGAATGGACCGCAGCGCGCGGGCGGTGCGGGCGAGCGGGTTCTTGGCGTGCTGCGCCTCGTCGGCGACGACGAGCCCCCATGGCGTTTCGGCCAGCCGGGGATGGTCGCGCCGGGTCACGCCGTACGTCGTGAGCACCACCTCGTCGTCCGCGAGGTCATCGAGGCGGCGACTGCCACCGTGGTAGCGGCGTACCGGTGTGTCAGGGGCGAACCGGGCCAGCTCGCGCTGCCAGGTGCCGAGCAGTGACGTGGGGCAGACGACCAGCGTGGGCCCGAGCCCGAGCGGGCGCCGGTGCAGGTGGAGCGCGATGAGCTGCACGGTCTTGCCCAGGCCCATGTCGTCGGCGAGGCAGCCACCGAGACCGAGCCCGGTGAGATGGGCGAGCCAGGCCAGACCGCGTTGCTGGTAAGGGCGCAGTGTCGCCTGCAGGTCAGGTGGCGGGTCGAGGTCCCGGTCGCCGGTGGCGCGGGACAGGACCTCGGCCAGGTCGGCCACCGGGCCGTCGGCGGTGAACTCCACCTGATCCCCGGCTACCTCGAGCTCGCCGGTGAGCGCGGCCGCGAGTGCCTGTGCGCCACCGATCCGATCGTGCGTACGCCGGCGGAGCCGGTCGAGCAGGTGGCTGTCGACCTTCACCCATCGTCCGCGCAGCCACAGGAACGAACGCTTGGCGGCGGCGAGCGCCGCGATCTCGTCGTCGGTCAGCGCCTCGCCGTCGAGCGTGGGCTGCCAGCGGAACTCCAGCAGGTCCGCCAGGGTGAACTGTGTCTTGCCTGCGCCCGCCGGTGTCGGGGTGGCGGTGGCGCGAGCCTTGAGTTGCAGACCGGCGCCGAAGACGTCCTTCGGCCACAACACCTCGACTCCGACGCTGTCGAGTGCGCTGGCACCGGTCGAGAGCAGGTCGTCCAGGTCGGCGTCGGTGAGGTCGATCCCGGTCGGCCGGGAGGCCTCGAGCGCGGTCTTGAGCGGCGACCAGACCTTGCCGGCCCTGCGGAGGGAGAGCAGCAGATCCGACTCGGCTCGCGACCCCAGCCGGTCGAGGACGACCGCGGGCGCGTCCCAGAGGTCGGCGACGTCGACCAACAGGCTGGGGTCGGAGACGCTGCGCAGCTGGAGGACACCTCGGAAAGGCGCGTCCTCGCTGCCGGCGGGCGCCTCCGTGGTGGCGTCACTCGGGCGCGCGGCCGCACCGGTGGTCGCCGATCCTTCGCCGGGGTAAGCCAGCTCTGCGTCAAGGCACTCGGGCGGTTCGATCCGCAGGACCAGCCGAGCACCCGCGTGGTCGAGTTGGCCGATCTCGTCGAGCCAGCCGGTGTCACCCGTCAACGCAATGGGTTCGCTCGCCGCGAACGCCGCCACACCGGTCGACGCCTGCCCGTCGCCCCGCTCGTCACCGTCCTCACTGCCGTCGCGCCCGCCGCGAGCCAAGGTGTCGGCGATGGCGTCCCAGAACGCCAGCACCGCCCCCTCCGGGTCAGGCAACCGCACCGGCTGGGTACCGGGCAGCGGTATCGCATGGGCGGCCGGTGGCATCGCGGCCGCCAGCTCCCGGACCCAGGCGCGGTCGGACGGTTCGAGTGGTCCGACCTGCCAGGCCCCGAACCCGCCGGGGCTCCTGGACGGCACCAGCTTGCCGCGCGCCACCAGGCCGAGTCCCGCCAAGGCGGCGGCGGACCACGCGCGGAGGGAGACGCTCGCCTCCTGGGTGGGTACGGCGGCCAACAGGTCGAGTGCGTCGGTGATCGGGACCAGCCGAGCGGGCACCTGGGACCGGCGTACGCGCGAACCGGCCGGAACAACCACCTCGATGGTCGTGTCGACGTCGCTGTGACCGGCAGCAGGACCGGTCGTGTGCCACAGGGCGAGCCTGCCGGCGCGGGGCGGATCAGCGGGTACGAAGACCGCCTCGATCTGGCTCGGCACCCCTCGCACGATAGCGGTCGGGACCGACAGCGGGATCAGGAGATCAACACGGCGGGGGTGAAGCTGACGGCGTAGGGAGCGTCGGTGTGGAAGTCCTCGTCGGCCTTGACATGGGCGGTCTCGACGTAGCGCCCGTCGCGGAGCCGCAGCTCGAGCAGGGAGGGGATGTCCGGATCGACGATCCAGTACGACGGGCAACCGCTGCTCTCGTACCGGTTCCGTTTCGAGACCAGATCCACTCCCCGGTTGCCGGGCGAAAGCACCTCGACGGCGAGGAGCGGGGCGTGCAGCAGCCCCCGGTCGGTGAGGTCGGCACGCCGGGCGACGATGACATCCGGCTCGACGACCGTGTCCTCGGCGAGGCGTACGTCGACCGGCCCCGGCAGGGCCTCGAGCTCGGGTGGGCAGCCTTCCCTCAGAAGTGTGGTCATTTCTGCGACGACCCGCTGATGCAGCGGGCGCGGTGCGGGGCTCACGATGAGCACCCCGTCGATGAGCTCGTAACGGTGCCCGTCATCGGGCATCGCCTCGAGATCGGCCCAGGTGAACGCCCGGCCGTAGGGCAACTGCGTCACAGCAGTCATTTTTCCTCCCGTGGGTCATGCCGTCCAATGCTGCCGCAGATGATCAAGGTCGCGCGCCGCGTCATCCACAGCATCCGGCCATCCACAGTCCGTGATGCCTCAGTCGCCGGTCTTGTGCGCGAACGTCTTCTCCCACGACTCCGGCAGGGCGTCGAGAGCGGCCCGGTAGGCGTCCGGATCCGCCGGTGCTCCGGCCGCGACAGTCTGTTGGATCTGCGTGGTCAGGACGTACATGAGCGCATGCAGGATGTCGTGCCGGTCGTAGCCGGCGTCGAGCAGGCGCTGCGCGGTGGTCCACACCTCGGGCGGATCGTCGAACCACAGCTGCCGCGCGACAGCGGCATGGGTCGCCGCCTGCAGGCGGACGTTGACGCCATCGACCACCGGGTCGGCGGACGGATCGGAAAGGACGGCGGCGTGCTCGGGATGTTCCCGTTCTGTCACCGTGAGGAAGGAACTCTCGTCGTCGGCGTCGAAGTCCGGCCCGGGAATCTCCGGTAGCGCGAACATCCGGCGGGCGAAGACCTCGTCGGCGTCGTCGCGTTCCGGGTCGATGTCGGCGAGCATCGACTCGACCGCGACCCGGGCGGGTCCCCAGCGGTCCGGATCGTCGTACGCCTCGACGAACTGGGGTGCGAAGGTCTCCGCCGCCGTCAACGTCTCGGCAAGTGGTTCGGCGGAAAGGGAGGTACGCCTGGCCGCGAACCGCACCCAGGCGGGAAGCACCGCAGGCATGTGGCTCGCGAAACCTCTGTCCAGCAGCCCGGTCATGGGCAGCCAGCCGAGCAGGAAGACCTCGAGCTTCGTCGGGCTGACCCGGAGCGGGCGCCCGCGGTCGTGCTCACTTCCGTACGCCACCAACTCGAGGGCGATGGCCTCCAGCGCGTCGCTTCGCGCGTCGGCCTCCTCCGCCAGGGCCGCGGCCTCGGGTGAGGAGACGAACTCGGCGACGAGGTCGTGCTGGTCCTGCTCCGACCACGCCGGAACGTCGGGTCGCGTACCGCCGTCGGGCAACGCGCGGACCCGGGCCAGCAACAGCGCACGCAACTGCGGGAAGTTGTCGCTCACCGGCGGTTCGACCGCCTGGTCGGTCGCGGCCATCGCGTCGGCGAGCAGCGGCCGGAGCGCGGCCGGATCGGCGTCGGCCAGCAGCACCCCGGGGTCCTCGGCGGCCGTCGCCCGGACCCTTTCCACGAGGGGAACCGCGTCGGTGACCCAGATGTCCTTGGCGATGCCGCCGAGGTTGTGGTCGACAAGGACGACGACTGCGTGCGCGGGTTCGTCGGCGTAGGAATAGGACAGGATGACCTGGCTGGCATCTCCCAGTTCGTCGTCGACGGTGAAGCACTCCCGCACCTGCGCACGCCCGACCGTCGTCGCCCATGCCGGCGCGGGAAGGTCGTGTTTCGCGAGGTCGTCGAGGGCGGCTCGGGCCGCCGCATCGAGGCCGGGTTCGGTGACGGCGGCGAGACCGTGCAGGAGCGCCGCCGCCTCCGGCGTGGCCGCCTGCTGGGCGCGGGCGACGAGTGTGGGGCCGTACGCCGCGTTCCCGCTCTGCTGCCACCACGCCCCCGCCACACTGGAGGCGAACGCCTCCGCTTCGAGTGGCGACGTCAGGGTGGTGAGTTGCGCCGCCGCCTGGAGGACCTGGGAGACGAACGCCGCCGTCTGGTCGACTCGCTCGCTCGACGCGGCGGTACGACGCTGGGCACGGCGGCGGTCGGTGGGACGGCGCTGATCGCGCCGGCGACCTCGACTCTTCGGGCTCATGCGCGACCTCGCTTCGCTGCGAGCGCGCATGAGGCACATTGCGCGCTGTGCTGACCGATCCGCTCGCTCATGCGGCGAAGCCTTTCATGCCCGCCGCGAGACCCGCATCGGCCTCGCTGCACGGTGCGCCGGAGTCCCCACTGCCCGCACCGTGGGATGGCCGGGTCAGGCCGAAATACGACAACTTCGTGCGATTCTCGGTCAAGCGGGCAATCTGTGCTGGACTACCGCAAAGGTCACGGTCCCACGCTTCTTACGCAGGCACCCGGTTTCGCACACCGTCCGGCAGCCGTGGAGGTGGTTACCGCATGAACTCGTCGCCGTCGACGACAGACCAGACACCGCTGGGCCAGGAGATGGTCTCCGCGGCGGAGGAACGATTCGAACGGGGCCGCAAGACGCTCGGACTGTTCGTCGCGCCGGCCCTGCTCGTTGTCTTCCTTCTCCTCCCGCTCGGGCTCGACGACGCCCAACAACGGCTGGCCGCGGTGCTGGTGTTCGTCATCACCCTGTGGATCACGGAGGCCGTCCCGCTGCCGGTGGGCGGCCTGATCGGGGTCGTCGTCGTCACCCTGTTGGGAGTCGCGCCGGCAGACGAGGTGCTGGCGCCGTTCGGCTCGTCGACCATCTTCACCTTCATCGGCGCGTTCATCCTCGCCCAGGCGATGTTGCGGCACGGGTTGGCGCGGCGCTTCGCGTTCCGGATCCTCGCCGTCCGCGGTGTCGGCGCCTCGACGACGCGCACGGTCGTGGCGTTCGGGCTGATCACGTGTGCGTTGTCGGCGTTCGTCTCCAACACCGCGACCGTCGCCATGCTGCTGCCGACGGCGGTCGCGATTCTCGGCACCGTGGCGGGTGCGACTGGGCGTTCGCGGCGGACCGGCGACACGACCAACCAGAGCGGCGCGAACGCCGACGCCGCGGCTCCTGCGACAGTGCGCGAGGAGCTGCTGGCTCGGCGTACCAACCCGCGGGTCGCCGTCGCCCTGCTGCTCATGCTGGCCTACGGCGCGAGCGTCGGCGGCCTCCTCACCCCGGTGGGATCCCCTCCCAACCTGATCGGCCGCGGTCTGATCGAGGAGGCCACCGGGGAGCGGATCAGCTTCTTCAGCTGGATGGCGGCCGCGCTGCCCATCTCGGCGGTGATGTTCGTCGTGCTCGCCGTCGTCCTCCTCCTGCTCAACAAGCCGGAGGTGAAGCGCCTGGACGGCCTCGAGGAGTACGTCGCGGAGGAGCGGCGCAAGCTCGGCCCGCTGTCGGCGTACGAACGCAACACGCTGATCGCGTTCGGCACCGCGGTGACACTGTGGCTCCTGCCCGGCGTCGTCGGGCTGATCGCGGGTGACGACTCGCAGGTGTACACCAGTGTGGGCGACGTCCTCGACGAGGGCATGGTCGCGGTGCTCGCCGCCTCACTGCTGTTCCTGCTGCCGGTGAGCTGGCGCGAGCGCAGGTTCACGATGACGTGGAGCGAGGCGAGCCGGATCGACTGGGGGACGATCCTTCTGTTCGGCGCGGGCATCGTGCTCGGCACCCTGCTGAGCAGTACCGGTCTCGCGAAGACGATCGGCACGTCGTCGGCGGAGGTGTTCGGAATCGACTCGGTGGTGCCGATCACGATCTTCGCGATCCTGTTGGCGATCGTCATCTCCGAGACGACGAGCAACACGGCGTCGGCCACCGTGGTCGTGCCGATCGTCATCTCGGTGGCGGTCGGCGCCGGCGTCGATCCGTTCGTCCCGGCCTTGGCGGCGACCTTCGCCGCGTCGTTCGGCTTCATGCTGCCGGTCTCGACACCACAGAACGCGATCGTCTACGGATCGGGCATGGTGCCGATCACCACGATGGCGCGGTCGGGTGTGTCCTTCGACGTTGCCGGCGCCATCCTCATCGCCCTGCTTCTGCCGCTGATGGTCGTGGTCACCGGGATCGGCGGCTGACCTGGCCGTCAGCTCTGCTCGTCACCTCTGGTCGTCGGTGCTGGAGTCAGTCGTTGCCGTCCGGTGAACCAGGTTCGTCGGCGCTCTCGATGGACGCGACGAGGCGCGCGGTGCGTGTCTCGCCGAGATGATGGCCGGTGGCATGGTGCAGCGTCAGGGCAGCTTCGGCCGCCCGCCGGGCACGTGCGAGCTGTCCACTGGAGAGGTACGCCTCGGCGAGCACCGTCCTCGCGCGGGCCTCGTGCAGGCGGTAGCCCGACGCCTCGGCATCGCAGGCGGCGGCCTCGGCGGTGTGGATGGCCTCGGCTGCGCGACCGAGCCTGGCCTGCGTGGCGGCGATCCCGATCAGCACCATGACGCGTTCATAGTGATAGCCGCTCTCGCGGGTGAGTTCGGCCGCGCTTTCGTACTCGCGGAGCGCGTCGGTGTTCCGACCGGTGTGCAGGTGGGCGTCGCCGAGCAGGAGGTGCAGGTCCAGGGCCATCTGCGTGTCGCCGGTGGCACGCCACGTGCGTGCGCAGACCGCGATGTGGCGTGCGGCGTCGGCGGGCCGGTCGAGGTCGAGGTCGAGTTCGGCCAGGCTGAACGAGGTGGCGAAGACCCCGAACCGCGATCCGTTGCGCTCATGGATGTCGAGCGCACGTTGGAGATGCTCGCGGGCGAGGTCGACGTTGCCCCGCAGCCGATGAACCTCGCCGAGGTCGGTGTAGGTGGTCCCGGCGTCCGGACCGTCATCCGCCCCGGATCCGGCCAGCAGGGCGAGCACCTGGCCGTGCCTGTCGATCGCCTGGTCGAGCTGACCGGTACGGGTGTAGGCGATCGCGAGGTTGCCGAGATAGGTCAGCCCGTCGCGTCCGAGCGAGCGGGCCATGGCGAGGGCGCGTTCCCACCGGTCGACAGCAGGTGGGACCTGACCGATCTGCAGGTGGCTCACTCCGAGCAGGTTGAGCGCGAAGATCTCCGCCTCGGTCCAACCCGCCCGCTGGCTGAGCTCGAGTGCACGATCGCTTTCTGCCTGGGCGACCGGATGGTTCCCCATGTGGTAGGTGACCTGGGCGAGGCTGAGCTGCGCCGCGACCTGGCAGTGGAGGTCACCGTTGGCGGCCGCCGCCAGCGAGCCGAGTCGGGCGACCGCGAGCCAGTCCGCATGCTGGCTCCCCAGGTGGAAATAGCAGCGCAGCGCGTCGGAGAGCAACCATGCGTGGCGGTCGTCGGCGCGTTCGGAGGAGAGCTGGGCGGCGGCGACGAGGTTGGCGCGTTCGGCGTCGAGCCAGGCGAGGGCGCCGGACCGATTGCGCGGACCGGTGATCGGGTGGGTGGGGGTGCGGGTTGCTGAGCGGTTCGCCGGGTGGCCGGCGGTTCGTTCGGTCTCGGGCAGCCGGAGGAAGAGGGGATTGAGGAGCTCGACGCACGCGTACGCCTGGCCCACGTACCAGTCGAGCAGCCGGGCCACGGCGTCGTCGCGTTCGGGCTCGCTGGTCTCCTGCTCGACCCGTTCGGTCGCGTAGTGGCGCATCAGGTCGTGGAAGGCGAAGCGGTCGGCGCTCCTGCGTTCGATCAGGTGGACGTCGACAAGGTGGTCGAGGAGGCGGGCGGCCTCCTGACGCGTGGTATCCAGCAGTGCTGCCACTGCGTCGGCAGTGAAGTCGCCGCCGGGCACCACGCCCAGTAGCCGGAAGCACGCCCGCTCCTGCGCGCCGAGCTTGACGTAGGAGAAGTCGAAGAGGGTACGTACGGCGCTCTGCAGGTCGCCGTCGATCTGCAGGTGGTCGAGCCGGTTGTCCTTGCGGAGCTCGCTCACGAGGTCGGCGATCTCGCGGTGCGGGTTGGCGGCAAGGTTGGCGGCGGCCACCCGCAGGGCGAGGGGCAGTCCGGCGCACAGCTCGGCGAGGTCGGCCGTGGCGTCGGGTTCGCGGCTGGTCCGTTCGGACCCGAGGACATGGCCGAGGAGTACGACGGCATCCGCGGTCGGCAGCCGGCCGATGTCGAGGGAGTGGGCGCCGTCGACCGCGACCAGCCCGGCGAGGGTGCTTCTGCTGGTCACCACGACGGCGCAGTGGGGGCTCGCCGGCAGCAGTGGGCGTACCTGTTCGGGGCTGGTGGCGTTGTCGAGGACCACCAGGACCCGCTTGTCGGCGAGGAGTGAACGGTAGAGGCCCGCCGCCTCCTCGACGTCGACCGGAATCGCCTCGGCGTCGACGCCGAGCGACCGGAGGAACCTCGGCAGTACGTCGGCTGGTTCGAGCGGCGCGCCATGGGCGTACCCGCGAAGGTTGACGTAGAGCTGTCCGTCGGGAAAGCGGACGGCGACCCGATGGGCCCAGTGGATCGCGAGTGTCGTCTTGCCGACACCCCCACTGCCGGCGATGGCGCAGATGAGCACCGCGCTCCGCTTCCGTGACGGACGTCCGGGCGGGCTCGTCCCGGCGAGGAGAGCGTCGAGGTCGGCTAGTGCGTGGGCACGTCCGGTGAAGTCGGCGATGTCGGCGGGCAGTTGGCGGGGGAGCGGGAGTGACCGACCGGGCGTGGGTGGTGGTTCGCCGGCAGAACGTTCCGGCTCGCTCGGGGGCACCGGGACGACGTGGTCGAGGTCGGGATCGGATGTGAGGATCCGCAGCTGGAGGTCGCGTAGCGGCTTACCCGGCTCGATGCCGAGCTCGGCGTGGAGGGTGCGATAAAGCTGTTGGTACGCATGGAGTGCGTCGGCCTGGCGCCCGGCGCGGTAGAGGGCAAGCATCAGCTGTCCCCAGAGACGCTCGCGCAGGGGGTGCTCGTCGAGGAGTGACCGGAGCTCGGGCACCAGCTCGTCGTGGCGGCCGCGGAGCAGGTCCGCCTCGACCCGGGACTCGAGGACCCCGAGCCGCTCCTCCTCCAACCGGTCGACCTCGGACTGGAGCCAGGTCGTCGCGCTGACGTCGGCGAACGCCGGTCCTCGCCACAGCTCCAGCGCCTCCGCCAGCAGCGTGGCCGCGCGGTCGGAGTCGCCCTCGGCGAGAGCCATCGCCCCCTGCTGGGCCAGGTCGTGGAACCTGTCCAGATCGATGTCACCAGGCTGCGCGGCGAGCTCGTAGCCCGGTGACCGGGTGCGCAGCAGCTGGCTGTCGGTGTCGCCGAGGGCCCGGCGGAGCCGCATCACGTAGCCGTGGATCTGGTTGACCGCACCACGCGGTGGCTGGTCGTCCCACAGCTCGTCGATGAGTCGTTCGATCGAGACGGGGTGGCCGGTGTTCACGGTCAGAGTCGCGAGCAGGGACCGCCACTTGGCGGCTCCGAGGCGCCGCCACTCAACGCCGTCATGGACCTCGAGTGGTCCGAGGATTCGGATGCGCATCTCTCACCCACGCCCCCGCCCACGATCGCCTCTGTTGCCCGATTGTTACGTACGCCGGATGGCTCGAACAACTCGATACACCCATGGGCCCCTCGTCTTCGTGCGGCTCTACCGCGCCGACCCCGCCCGCAGCCGCGCCCCCGGTGGCACCGGCCTCGGCCTGGCCATTGCCAAGTACCTCGTCGAGGCACACGGCGGCCGGATCGACGTCACCAGCACTCCTGGGCGGGGGTCGACCTTCACGATCCGGCTCCCTCCCACCCCGTCGGATGCTCAACCGGGTCGGATCCGAGCGACGTCGACTGGCCGTCCTTGATCAACCGGGTTCGGGTTGACACCGAGCACGCTGCAGGACGGGCGAGCCGACGGGTGCGCTACCCTGACCGCGTGCGACTGGCTCTGCTCCTTATCGAGCCGCGCTGACCTCAAGCGGGTGCCCGCAGCGGCGAACTCGAGCGCGCACCGCGTCGGCGCGGCAACCCCTCCTGCGCGAGGGGTTTCTTCATTCTGGGCACCCGGTTCACCGGCGCCCAGGCGTGGCGGCGCGGCCGCCCGGTAGGGCTTGGCTTCTCGCCACGGCAGTCCAGCGCAGCCCACCAGCCTCAGCCTTTCGACGGAGCAGGAAACGATGAGCGAGACCAGCTCAGCCAGCCCGACCGGCCAGCCCGACGGGACCGGCCAGCCCCACGAGACCGGCCAGTCCGGCGGCGGCCCGGAGGCGTACGACTTCGGGACGATCCAGGCCAAATGGCTTCCCGTGTGGCAGCGGATGGACCCCTTCCGGGCGGACCGGCTCGCCGGTGACGACCCGGTGGCAGAGCCTGACCCGAGGGAGCGGCGCTACCTGCTCGACATGTTCCCGTACCCCTCCGGCGATCTGCACATGGGCCACGGCGAGGCCTATGCGTTCGGCGACCTGGTGGCGCGGTACTGGTTCCAGAAGGGCTACAACGTCCTGCACCCGATCGGGTGGGACGCCTTCGGGTTGCCCGCCGAGAACGCCGCGATCCGGCGCAACGCCCACCCGGCCGAGTGGACCTACGCCAACATCGACACCCAGGCCGAGTCGTTCAAACGCTACGGAGTGTCCTTCGACTGGTCGCGGCGGCTGCAGACCTGCGACCCGGCGTACTACCGGTGGACGCAGTGGCTGTTCCTGCGGTTCTACGAGCGCGGCCTGGCCTACCGCAAGGCGTCCCTCGTCAACTGGTGCCCCAAGGACCAGACCGTGCTGGCCAACGAGCAGGTGATCGCCGGCAACTGTGAACGCTGCGGCTCGGCGGTCACCAAGCGCGAGCTGACCCAGTGGTACTTCAAGATCACCGACTACGCCCAGCGGCTCCTCGACGACATGACGCTGCTGGAGGGCTCCTGGCCGGAGCGCGTCCTGACCATGCAGCGCAACTGGATCGGCCGGTCCGAGGGTGCGTACGTCGACTTCCGGATCGACGGCCGCGACGAGCCCGTCACCGTCTTCACCACCCGGCCGGACACGCTGTTCGGGGCGACGTTCTTCGTCGTGGCGGCCGACGCCAAGCTGGCGGCCGAGATCTGCACGCCGGACCAGCGGGAGGCGTTCGAGACCTATCTGGAACAGGTCAAGCGCGAGACCGAGATCGAACGCCTGGCAGCCGACCGGCCCAAGACCGGAGTGTTCCTGGGCGTCCACGCGACCAACCCGGTCAACGGTGAACGCATCCCCGTCTACGCGGCTGACTATGTCCTCGCCGACTACGGCACCGGCGCGATCATGGCGGTCCCGGCACAGGACCAGCGCGACTGGGACTTCGCCAAGGCGTACGACCTTCCGATCGTGCGGACCGTGCAGCCGCCCGCGGACTTCGACGGCGAGGCGTACGTCGGGGAGGGCCCGGCGATCAACTCCGCCAACGCCGAGGTGAGCCTCAACGGCCTCGACGTCGCCGAAGCCAAGTCGCGGATCATCGCCTGGCTGGACAAGAAGGGCCTCGGCAAGGGCGCCATCACCTTCCGGCTGCGCGACTGGCTGATCTCGCGGCAGCGGTTCTGGGGGTGCCCGATCCCGATCGTGCACTGTGCGGCGTGCGGCGAGGTGCCGGTGGCAGACGAGCAGCTACCGGTGGAGCTGCCCGACCTGCGGGGTTCCGACCTGGCGCCTCAGGGGACGTCGCCGTTGGCCGCGGCGGGCGGATGGGTCAACGTCGAATGCCCCAAGTGCGGTGGCCCAGCACGGCGTGACTCGGACACGATGGACACGTTCGTCGACTCCTCCTGGTACTACCTGCGCTACTGCTCGCCGCACTACACCGAAGGCCCGTTCGACCCCGAGGCAGTCCGCCGGTGGATGCCGGTGCGCCAGTACGTCGGTGGCGTGGAGCACGCGATCCTGCACCTGCTCTACAGCAGGTTCTTCGTCAAGGTGCTGCACGACATGGGTGCCGTCGACTTCACCGAGCCCTTCTCGGCGCTGCTCAACCAGGGTCAGGTCATCAACGAGGGCGCGGCAATGAGCAAGACGCTGGGCAACGGCGTGGACCTGGGCGAGCAGCTCGCGACCTACGGCGTCGACGCGATCCGGCTGACGATGGTGTTCGCCGGTCCGCCCGAGGACGACATCGACTGGGCCGACCTTTCGCCGGCTGGTTCCCTGCGTTTCGTCCAGCGGGCCTGGCGGCTGGCTGGCGATGTGACCAGTGAGCCGGGGGTCGACGTCGCGGCCGGCGATGTGGCGTTGCGCAAGGTCACGCACCGGACCATCAAGACGTTCACCGAGCATGTCGAGGCGTTCAAGTTCAACGTCGGAATCGCCCGGCTGATGGAGCTGACCAGCGCCATCCGCAAGGCGATCGACAGCGGGTGCGGTCCCGCCGATCCCGCTGTGCGCGAGGCGGTGGAGGCGCTGGCGGTGATGCTGAGCGTCGTGACGCCCTACACCGCCGAGGACATGTGGGAACGGCTGGGTCACGAGCCCACGGTCGCCTTGGCGGGCTGGCCGGCGTACGACGAAGACCTGGCAGCGGCCGAGTCGGTGACCGCGGTGGTGCAGATCGCCGGGAAGCTGCGGGACAAGTTCGACGTGTCGCCGGACGTCTCGGAGGACGAGCTGCGGGACCTCGCCCTCGCGTCGCAGAAGGTCCAGGCGGCGTTGGGTGGCCGCGAGATCCGCAAGCTCATCGTGCGAGCGCCCAAGCTCGTCAACATCGTCCCCGGGTGAGACCGCCAACGGTTCGTGGTGACCGGCGTAGGGCAGCCACCGGTTTGCCGTGGCCGCCGACCGGGCCTGCACGCTAGATTGGACGTTATGCGACTCGTGCTGCTCCTTAGACAGCCGCGCTGACCTGCAGCGGGTGCTTCTCGCACCGCGTCGGCGCGGCTCGTGGTCGTTCCGATCCGGAAAGCCCAGTCGAGGAGAAGCGAGCCCGATCATGACTGTCGAGGAGACGACTCCGTCCACTTCCTCCCCTTCGTTCCGATACAACGGCGAGTTGGCCGGTGAGATCGAGAGCCGTTGGCAGGCGTACTGGAAAGTGCACCGCACCTTCCAGGTGGCCAACCCGGCAGGCTCGCTCGCCGCGCAAGGCGAGGTTGACACCGTGGCAGGCGGCGCCGTCGCCACCGGGCCGACCAACGCCGACGACAGGCTGCCGACCGACGCCGACGCCACGGTCCCCAGCCGGGTGGACACGAGAAAGTTCTATGTCCTCGACATGTTCATCGGGCCTTCCGGTGCGATGCATGTCGGACATCCGCTGGGCTACGTCGGGACCGACGTCTACGGACGCTACCTGCGGATGTGCGGGTTCCGGGTGCTGCATGCGTTCGGCTTCGACGCTTTCGGACTGCCCGCCGAGCAGTACGCCATCCAGACCGGCCAGCACCCCCGCATCACCACCGAGCAGAACATCGCCACGATCAGGGCGCAGCTGAACCGCCTCGGCATGGCCCACGACGACCGGCGCAGTGTGTCCACCACCGACGTGGAGTTCTACCGCTGGACGCAGTGGATCTTCCTGCAGATCTTCAACTCCTGGTACGACGAGCGGGCCGACAGAGCGCGCCCGATCGCCGAGCTGGTGAAGGAGTTCCAGTCCGGTGTGCGCCCCACGCCCGACGACCGGCCGTGGTCCGAGATGACCGAACCTGAACGCAGGAAGGTGATCGACGCGCACCGACTGGCCTACCTGGATGAGGTGGAGGTGAACTGGTGCCCCGGTCTCGGCACAGTCCTGGCCAACGAGGAAGTCACCGTCGACGGCCGGAGCGAGCGCGGCAACTTCCCCGTCCACCCGAGGAGGATGCGGCAGTGGATGCTGCGGATCACCGTGTACGCCGACCGCCTGCTGGCGGATCTGGACCACCTCGACTGGCCGGAGTCGATGAAGTCCCAGCAGCGCCACTGGATCGGGCGTTCGGTCGAGGAGGAGGAGGCCGGCGGGACAACGGCGCCGAGATATCGGCTGCGGGACTGGGTGTTCAGCCGGCAACGCTACTGGGGCGAGCCGTTCCCCATCGTCTACGACGAACACGGTCCGGTCGCGCTGCCGGAGACGATGCTGCCGGTCGAGCTGCCGCCGACTTCCGACTTCGCGCCCAAGGTCTATGACCCGGACGACAGGGAGGCCGAGCCCGAACCACCCCTGTCCCGCCTGCCGGAGTGGGTGTCGGTACGCCTGGACCTGGGTGACGGCCCGAAGGACTACCGGCGCGAGACGCACACCATGCCGCAGTGGGCAGGGTCGTGCTGGTACGAGCTGCGTTACCTGGACCCCGACAACGATGCGGCATTCTGCGATCCCGCCAACGAAAGTTACTGGATGGGCCCGCAAGCCGCCGTTGACACCGGGGATGCCGACGCCGGCCGGACTGATCCTGGTGGCGTCGACCTGTACGTCGGCGGGGTCGAGCACGCCGTCCTTCACCTGCTCTACGCCCGCTTCTGGCACAAGGTGTTGTACGACCTGGGACATGTCTCCAGTCGCGAGCCGTTCCGCCGGCTGATCAACAACGGCTACATCCAGGCGTACTCCTACACCGATGCGCGCGGAGTCCACGTGCCTGCCGACGAAGTGATCGAGCGGGACGGCGCCTTCTGGTACCACGGCCAGCGCGTCGAACGCAGCCTCGGCAAGATGGGCAAGAGCCTGCGCAACATGGTGACGCCTGACGAGATGTGTGCGCGCTACGGCGCCGACACGTTCCGGATGTATGTCATGTCCACCGGGCCACTGCCGGCGTCGCGGCCGTGGGACCCACACGGAATCGTCGGCATGCACCGGTTCCTCCAGCGGGTGTGGCGGATGCTGGTCGACGAGGACTCCGGCGCCTGCACGGTCTCCGCGCTGCCGGCGTCGGTGGCCACGAGGCGCGTGGTGCACAAGGCGATCGACGCCGTAGGACGAGACATGAACGAACTGGCGTTCAACACCGCCATCGCCCGGCTGACCGAGCTGTCGCGCCATCTGGCCGGCCTGGCCACGGTGCCCCGCGAGGCGGCGGAGCCGCTGGTGCTGATGCTGGCGCCGTTCGCACCTCATCTGGCCGAGGAGTTGTGGTCGCGGATGCACGGCAGCGACGGGGTGAGGGGATCCGTCGCGTACATCCCTTATCCGGAAGCGGATCCGGCCCTACTGGTCCCTGATCGGGTGACCTGCGTGGTCCAGGTGGCCGGCCGGTTGCGTGACCGCTTCGAGGTGGCGCCAGACGTCTCCGGGGACGAGCTGCGGCGGCGCGCCCTCGCATCCACGAAGGTCCGTACCGCATTGGCCGGCCGCCAGGTCCGGACCGTGATCGTCCGCGCGCCGAAGCTGGTGAACGTCGTGCCGGCATGAGGGCAGCTTCGTGCACCGGGACGGGCGACGCCGAGTCAGGTTCGACCCTCAACCGCCGTGCGGGCCGACGGGAACATGGGAGTGGATCAGGCGTCGCCGTTCGCCACGTCGGCCAGGAGCTTGGCGGGTTGGAAGGCGTACGCCACCATCCAGTGCGGAGCGACCCTGAGGTAAACGATGTCGTCACCCCAGCTGGTCGGTGAGCTGCCGTAGTGCGCGGCCAGATGGTCCTCGATCGCCCGCCAGTCGGGATGGTCCTGCGGCACGAACTCCGCCGTGCCGTGCACGAACACCCCGAGGTCGTCGCCCCGGAGGTGCGCGACGCTGACCGCGGGACGCGCTCGCAGGTGGCGGACCTTCACCGCCGTGCCGGCCGTCGAGAACACCCACCGCCCATGCAGGAAGTGTCCGTCGAGCCCGGAGATCCGGGGCTCACCCCTGGCGGTCACCGTGGCGACCGAGAGGGTGCACATCCCGGTGAGGACGGACGTGAGCTGCGAGGCCGTCAGCGTGCGTTCGCCCGGCGTCACGATCGACCGCAGGTGTTCGCTGGAGCGGGGGAGCGAGGTGTCGAGGAGGGTCTGCAGGTCGTGGAGCTCGTCAGCTGTTTCGTACATCCTCCCGAGGATGGCAGAACCCACCGACGCCGACGGGTCGACCACAAAGTTCGACAGCTGGGGC
This sequence comes from Actinopolymorpha sp. B9G3, assembly GCF_040120725.1. Taxonomy (NCBI): domain Bacteria; kingdom Bacillati; phylum Actinomycetota; class Actinomycetes; order Propionibacteriales; family Actinopolymorphaceae; genus Actinopolymorpha; species Actinopolymorpha sp. B9G3. Next base: position 242,547 of record NZ_JBEEAB010000004.1, read on the forward strand.
CACCGCCTTCGAGTCCGGCGACGGAGCCGGCGCGGGAAGAGCGCCCCGAGTGGCCGTGGTCAACGATTCCACCGCGACCCTCCCGTTGCCGAGGAGACTGGGATCGGGTCACACGACCAGCACCCGACAAGGACTGACAGGTGCGGCGGTCAGGCTGGACCGCCGCACGTGACATACCCTGGGCCCCCGTGGACCTGCGTGGAGATTCTCGACGCGACGCGCTGGTGGCGATCGCCGATCGGTACCACATCGCGATCGAGGACATCGTGCCCGCTCCCGCCCCGGGCGCGGCCAACTACGTCTACTTCCTCGGCGATCACCTCGTGGTCCGGATCCCCCGCGGCGGAGGTGCACGCCTGGCGGAGTTGGCGAAGGAGGCCACCGTGATCCCGGCCGCGCGGCGGGCGGGGGTGCGGACTCCGGCCGTCGTGACCTACGACGACAGCTGTTCGGTCGTCGGCGTGCCCTACCTCGTGATCGAACGCGTCCGCGGTCGGGACCTCGGAGCTCTCGGCGTGTCGCCGACGGAGGCGGCCGGTGCGTACCGTCAGGTCGGGCTGAGCCTCGCCCGGCTGCACCGGCTCGTGCGAGGCAGGGTGGGGCCACTGCCGGGGCTGGGTGTCGACGACGAATCGGATCCGCGGCCCACCGTGGAGGCGTTGGCGGAGGTGGGGTACGTCGACGTCGATGCGGCACGCTGGCTCATCGGCTGGTTCGACCGGCTGGCTCGTTGGCGCCCGGCGGACGTGGAACCCGTCGTCGTCCATGGAGACGCGGCACCGACCAACATCGTCGTCGCCTCCGACCTGGAGCTGCTGGGTCCGGGCGCTGACCGCGGCGTGGATGGTGTCTTCGACACGGCCACGCTCGTCGACTGGGGAGATGCCGCGTGGGCCGACCCGGCGGTGGACTTCGCGAAGATCCCGTTGCGAGCGGTGCCGTTCGCGTTGGAGGGGTATCTGGCCGGCGTGGGTGCGCGGTCGCGGGCAGAGGCGTTGCAGGGCTGGGCGGCTCGGATCCTGTGGTACCACCTGAGCTGGGCGCTGCACGGTGCCCCCCAGGAACCGCGGACGGACGAACGCACCTGGACGGCACCGCCGCTGAGCCGGTTGCTCGAGGTGCTGCGTTTCTTCGCCCAGTCGCCGCCTGAGCCTTGGGCCTCTCTGGCCTGAGGATTCTGCCGACTGCCTCTCAGGACCTGCCGTCAAGTCCGAGGAGCGGTGACGTCGTGAGGTGGCTTGCCTGCCCCCACGACGGGCCGGGAGCTTGCCGGGGGCGTGAGGTGCCCGGCTCGGCCCGGCTCGGCTCGGCCCACGGCGTCCGGGAGATGCAGGCGCCCGGATTTTGTCCACAACCTGCGAAACAGCTGGTTCATCCACAGGTCTGGCAGCTTCCGCGGACGGCGGGCTCGCATCTCCCTACCGTCGTGGCGTGTTTCGTCGCCACACCACTCGTCGCCGGGTCCGGTCCGACACCGTTCGTGCGGTGCGCCGCGTCCAGGCGCTGTGGCGAGCGCCTGCGCGAGAGTTCCGGGTGGGTGGCTGGTTGCCGAGCCGGGCGGGCGGCCCGGTCCGTGTTCAGGGGGAGCCGGGCGGCGCACCCGACGGGAGGGAGGAGCCCGACGTGCCCGAGGAGCCCGACGTGCCCGATGAGCCTGAGCCGGATGAGCAGCCTGAGCCCGACAAGCGCTTCCCGTATGCCGATCGACTTCGGCATGACGACGGGTTGCTGGGTGACGACCGATTCCGGGATGACGACCGATTCCGGGATGAGGATCGGTTCCGGGATGAGGATCCGTTCCGGGCCGACGGCCGAATTCCGGCGGACGAGGAAATGGCCGGCGGGGAGCTGGGTGGCGTCGCCACCTGGGGTCTGCGGCGAGGGCACCTGGTGGTCATCGCCGTGCTGTTACTGGTCGCCGTCGGCGGTGTCGGCGTCATGGTGCTCCGCGAGCGACCGGTGCGCGAGAGCGTCACTCAGCGTCCGATCGCCACCGCGTCTGTGGTGGCATCGACCAGTCCAAGTGCAACCGCGACCAGCGCCTCGCCGACACCGCCGACGCTGGTCATCCATGTGGCGGGGAAAGTCCGCAAGCCAGGTGTGGTCCGGCTTCCGGCAGGCTCGCGGGTGATCGATGCCGTCTCGGCGTCAGGCGGCGCCCTGAACGGCGTCGACCTGGCCGCACTCAATCTCGCGCGCCCACTCGCCGACGGTGAGCAGGTCCTGGTGGGGGTCACCGCCCCTCCCGGCGTACCCGCCCCGGGTGCGCCTCTCCAAGGCGGTTCGGCGGCAGGCTCAGCCGGCACCGGCCTGCCCGCCACCCCGGTCAACCTCAACACCGCCACGCTCGAGGAACTGGACACACTGCCGGGAGTCGGCCCCGTGCTGGGGCAGCGCATCATCGAGTTCCGCACGTCGCAGGGCGGCTTCACCAGCATCGAAGAGCTGCGCAATGTCACCGGGATAGGCGAGCGGACGTACGCGGACCTTCGTGACCGGGTCACCGTGTGAGGCGTGCAGTGAGTGTCGTTCACCAGGTTCGCGGCCGCCTGGTTCGGAGCGTGACGAGGGCGTTTCGCCCGGGAAGGTCGAGCCGGCCCGGGCCGCCGGCCGCAGCTGGGCGCGGTGGGGCTCCGGCCCCGGCACGCGATCCGGCCGCATCGCGTCAGCCGGTAGACGCCCGGCTGGTGCCGCTGGCCGTAACCGCCTGGCTGTGCACGCTCGTCGTTCCGCTGCTGCCTCGCCGGCCGGTGGTCGTCGCGGCGGCGGTGGGTCTCGTCGTCGTGGCAATCGCGTTCATCGCCCTGGATCGGCGGCGGCGGTTCCACCGGCGTACCGCGGCGCTGGCCGTGGTCTGTCTGGGCGGCGGCGTCCTGTGCCTCGTGACGGTCGCCCACATCGCCGCGTCGCGAAGCGGCCCTCTCCCCGACCTCGCCGCTGACTCCGCCGTGGTGACCGCCGAGCTTCGGGTGGGGACCGATCCGCTGCGGAGGGAGTCCAACCGCGGATTCCGGTCCACCTACGTCGTGGTGGAGGCGGACATCATCCGGGTCGTGGCACGCGGTACGACCACCCGGCTGAAGGCGCCGGTCGTTCTCACCGGATCTGTGGCCTGGGCCGATGTCGACCCCGGCACCGTCGTACGCACCGTAGGAAGGCTCGCCGAGACCAGGCCCGGCGAACGAGAAGTGGCCCTCCTCGCCGCCCGGTCGCCCCCGGAGCTGGTCGAGCCTGCAGGCTGGCTCGACCAGGGGGCGAGCCGGCTGCGGGCCGGTCTTCGCGCCGCGGTTGCCGGGCTTCCGGAGGCCGAACGTGGCCTCGTGCCCGCCCTCGTGGTCGGGGACGTGTCGGGCATGCCCGAGCACCTCGTCGACGACTTCCGTACGGCCGGCCTTTCGCACCTGACCGCTGTGTCCGGAGCGAACTTCACGATCGTGCTTGCGTTCGTCCTCGGTCTCGCGCGTTGGGCCGGTCTTCGATCGTGGGGCCTGCCGGTGCTCGGAGTGCTGTGTGCCTTGGGGTTCGTCGTCCTGGCAAGGCCTGAGCCGAGTGTTCTCCGTGCAGCGGCGATGGGGCTGGTCGGCCTCGCGGGACTCGCGGCGGGATCGCGCCGGTACGGCGTTCCCGCCCTTGCCATCGCCGTACTCGCCCTGCTCCTCGTCGATCCGTGGCTCGGGCGGTCGTTCGGGTTCGCCCTCTCGGTCCTCGCCACCGCGGGAATCCTCGTGTTGGCACCGGTCTACACCGGAAGCCTCGCGGGCTGGCTGCCCCGGTTCGCCGCCGCGGCGGTCGCCGTCCCGCTCGCGGCTCAGCTCGCCTGCACACCGCTGGTCGCGGTCCTGTCCGGGTCGGTCAGCGTGGTCGCGGTCGTCGCCAACCTCGTCGCTGCACCGGCGGTGTTCCCGGCGACAGTCTTCGGGTTGGTGGCCACCATCCTGGCGCCGCTCAGCGTTGGCATCGCCTCGGTTCCCGGCTTTCTGGCCGGAGTGGCGGCCCGGTGGATCGTCGAGGTCGGGGCGCTCGCGGCGCGGGCACCCGGCGCGAGCCTGTCGTGGCCGGCGAGCGGGCCGGGAATCGCGGTACTGGTCGCGCTGTGCGGCGTCGGCGTTCTCGCCGCACCGGCACTGCTGAGGCGGCGCGGTCTCAGTCTCGTCCTCGCAGGCGCGGCCGCCGTGTGGATTGTCCATCCGGTCCGCATGCCCGTCCCCATGACGTGGATCACGGGCTGGCCGCCGCAAGGCTGGATTCTGGTCGCCTGCGATGTCGGTCAAGGTGACGCGCTGGTCCTGCGGTCCGGGCCCCGCACTGGCGTGGTGGTCGACACCGGACCCGATCGCGCGAAGATGGACGCCTGCCTGGCCGACCTCGGCATCACGCGGGTTCCGTACGTCCTGCTCACCCACTTCCATGACGACCACACCGCGGGACTCGCCGGAGTCGTGCGCGGTAGGACGGTGGGGGAGGTCGGTATCCGCCCACACGCGCCCGCCAGCGAAGCCGTACGTGTCGGTGACTCGGAGCTCGGAACCGGCGTTCGGGTCACCGAGGTCGTCGCGGGTGAGCGCCGGCGGTCAGGCGACGTGACCTGGACCGTGCTCAGTCCGCACCCTGCGACGCCAGGGGCTGGGCCGCCTCCGGGTGCCACGTCCGGAACTGCGCACGACGAGGAGGGTTCGGCGGAGAACGACGCGAGCGTCGTGGTGATGGCCGAGATCAGGGGCATCCGGATCCTCCTCACCGGTGACATCGAGCCGCCGAGTCAGCGGGCGCTGCTGCGGTCCGGCCATGACCTTCGCGCAACGGTGCTCAAGGTTCCTCACCACGGGTCGCGCTACCAGGACCAGGAGTTCCTGCGAGCAACTGGCGCGACCATCGCGCTGATCACTGTCGGTGCCGAAAATGACTACGGACATCCCGCACCGACGACCGTCTCGACGGTGGAGGCGTTCGGCGGCACGGTGGCGCGGACCGATCTCGCGGGCTCCATCGCCGTCGTCAAGGACCGTGGTGGGCTGGGCATCGTGAGCCGGGGAGCGGCCGACGAGGGCGTACGAACCGACGCGGGTACGGATGGTGGGGCTGCCAGCGCTGAAGTCGGGCACGCGGAGTCGCAGGCGGGCGCGGGCCGGACCTCCCGGTCGACGGGAGGTGAGACCAGGATTGTCGGACCTTCGTGGGATGCTGACGTCGATGGCAGCCAAATCTCGTTCCGCACCGGCCACTGGCGAAGCTCTCGGCGGGGTCACGCTCGTGCTCGGCGCCGAAGACCTGCTGGCCGATCGCGCGGTCGCGGCGGCAGTCGAGGCCGTCCGTTCGGTCGATCCAGGAGCCGACCTCACCGAGATCGACGCGGTGAACCTGGCACCCGGGAGTCTCGCCGAGCTCACGAGTCCGTCGCTGTTCGCATCCGCACGGATCGTGGTGGTCAGGTCGGTCGAGACGCTGCCGGCCGAATCCACCGACGCGGTCCTCAGCTACGCCGGCAGTCCGGAGCCCGATGTCGCCATGGTCCTGGTCCACCGCGGCGGGCAGAAGGGCCGGTCCGTTGCCGACAAACTCCGCAAGGCCGGCGCACGTGTCGTCGCGTGTGATCCGCTGAGGAGTTACGAGCTGCCCGGTTTCGTCCAACGTGAGGGCCGGGCGGCGGGCGTCCGCATCAACGACGACGCGGCGGGTCTGCTGGTGGACGCGGTCGGAAGCGACCTTCGAGTGCTCGCGGGGGCGACGGCCCAGCTGATCTCCGACAGCGCCGGAACGGCGATCACCGAGGAAGTCATCCGCCGATACTTCGCCGGTCGCGCAGAGGTCAACAGCTTCGCGGTTGCCGACGCGGCACTGGCGGGTCGCACGGCGCATGCGCTGGAGCAACTCCGCTGGGCGATGCGTGCCGGGGTCGCCCCTGTGCTGGTGACCTCCGCGCTCGCCTCAGGCCTGCGCGGTCTGGCCAAGCTCGCCGGTGCACCTCGGGGCCTGCGCGAGGGCGACCTGGCCCGTGAGGTCGGCGTGCCTCCGTGGAAGCTCAAGACGCTGCGCGCCCAGCTACGCGGCTGGAACTCCGAGGGACTTGCGTTGGCGATCCAGGCGGCGGCTCAGGCTGATGCCGACGTCAAGGGGGCCGCCGACGATGCGGACTACGCGCTGGAGAAGGCGGTCCTCGCCGTGAGCCGTGCACGACAGCACTAGCGGGACATCGCCCGGGTCCTGGTCCGTCTCCTCGACCAGAAGGGGCTGCGATTGGTCACCTCGGATCCAGATCACTGCACACTTGACCAGTGACCCTCCGGCGTACGGTGCACCGGTCTCGCTCCGTGCTCACCTCGGGCACGCCGGCAGCCGGGACGCGGGCCGGGTACGCCTAGATCCGGGAGCGGCTGGCGGACAGGAGCCTCAGCAAGTGCCGGCCGCAGTCGACGTGGGGAGTCGCGAGCCCGGCGTGACCTGGAAGAGACGCCGCCGCCTACACGGGGCCCGGGAGAGACGCGCCAGCTAGAGGTGACCTGGGGGGCACGGCCCCGACTAGAGGGAGCCGGCCCGCTTGAAGATGGCGGACTTCTTGTTGGCCGCGTGATTCTTGTGGATCACGCCCTTGGAGGCCGCCTTGTCGAGCAACCGGCCAGCAACGCGGGCGGAGTCCTGCGCCGTGGCGGCGTCGCCGCTGTCGGCGGCCTCGCGGAACTTGCGAATTGCCGTCTTCACCGACGAACGTACCGACTTGTTGCGCTGCCGCCGGCGCTCGTTCTGCTTGATCCGCTTGATCTGGGACTTGATGTTCGCCACTGAGTCAATGCCTCGATCGGACGTTGTGCTGATGGACGATGGGAGCGTGCCGGACCTGGCCGGACACGCGAACGGACAGCTTACCAGCCGTCGGAACCGGGCCTACACTCGCGAACCCGGGGGCGGCCGAGTCGGTGGCCAGCCGGAACCCAGCGCAGACGTGATCAGGTCGATGATCATGAAGGCCCGCGGGTAGAAGCCCCCCTGTCGTGGTCGGAGGTGGGGGCGCGCCCCGGCCCAGACGGTTCATGATCACCGGCATGATCAAGGGCCGCCGAGTCCGGCGGGCGAGCTGGCGGGTCTGGGCGCGCTGCCTGGAGGGAGTGCGGGCGTGCGGGTGTGCGGTGCGGGTGTGCGGGTGTGCGGTGCTGGGTGTGCGGTGCGGGCCGCCTCCCAGGACCGCCGGACCTTCCAACCTCCGGACTAACTCCCTACTCGGTCTCGGTGAGGGTGAGGGAGCGGAGCCGGTGGCCCGCGAACCAGGTCGCGGCCACGGTCACGGCGACGAGGAGCACCAGGGCGGTGCCCGCGCTCATGACCGACTCGATCGCGTCCTGCTTGATCACGCTGTCGGCGACCGCCAGAGCCCACTGCTGGATGCTGAGCGTTTTCGCCCCCGGTACGAATCCGCCGACGAAGCTCTCCCAGATCAGCGCGTAGACGAGCCCGAAGACCACCGCGTGCCGGGTGAGTACGGCCAGGAGCAGGAACACCGCGCTGTAGGTGAGGCCCGCGATCGCCGTGCCCACGCCGAACCCGAGAGCGACACCCCCGTCGAGACCCGACACGACGACCGCGGCGACGAACGTCGGTACGGCCGCGAAGGCGAGCAGGCAGCCAGCCGCGATGGCGAGCTTCGTCACGATGATGATCGGCCGCGACACGGGCTTGGCGAGAATGTAGACGATCGACCCCTCGTCGATCTCGGGCCCGATGACGCCGGTGCCGGCGATCAGGCCGAGCAGCGGCACCATGGTGCCGAGAGCGAACGCCTGCAGCAGCGGCGTACCCACCACCGAGTCCGGACCGGCGACGCCTCTGATGACCGCGGCAAGCGCCAGGAGGAGGACCGGCAGGATGAACAACAGCAGCACTCGGCGCTTGCCGAGGAGCGTGCTCGTCGTGAGTCTGGCGATGGTTGCGTTCATGGCATCCTCGTAGGTGGTCAGGCCGGGCGGGTCGGCGCTGTGGTGCTCACGCGCTGATGAGATAGGCGAAGACGCTCTCGAGGGACTCGTCGGACGGCGACACCTCGAAGAGCCGGACTTCGGCGTCCCGCGCCATCTGCGGCAGCAGCCAGGTGAACCGGGCGAAATCGACCGCCTGCACCCGGAGACACTGATCGCGTACGTCGAGTTCGACTCCCGCCGACGAACCGTCGGAGATGAGCCATGAGGCGAGCCGCCGGTCGTCGCTGGAGCGGATGACGTACTGATGTGGCCGGTCGGCCATCAGCCGGCGGATCTCCCGGAAGTCGCCGGACGCGGCATGTCGCCCCGCGACGACGACCTCGATGTGGGAGGCGACCTGCTCAACCTCCTCGAGGATGTGCGAGCTGAACAGCACGGTGCGTCCCTGCGCCCCCATCGAACGCAGAAGATCCATCAGGTGCAGACGCTGCCGAGGGTCCATGCCGTTGAAAGGCTCGTCGAGGAGCAGGACCGGCGGGTCGTGGACGAGAGCGGTCGCCATCTTGATCCGCTGTTTCATGCCCTTGGAGTACGTACCGACCCGCCGGCCCTGTGCGTACGCCATCTCCACCGTGGCGATCGCGGCTGCAGCGGCCGCCCGCGGGTCGGGCAGTTTGTGCAGCTTCGCGTTGGCGAGCACGAACTGCCAGCCGGTGAGGTTGTCGTAGAGAGCTTCGCGTTCGGGGACCAGGCCGATCCGCCGGTAGGCGAGATGGTTCCGCCATACGGCGGAGTCGTCCAGCGTGACCTTGCCAGCTGACGGCGCCAGGAAGCCGCCCATCATGTGGATCAGCGTCGACTTGCCGGCGCCGTTGGGGCCCAGGAGTCCGGTGACACCCGGACCGATGGTCATCGTGATGTCGTTGACCGCGACGACATTGCCGTACCAGCGGGAGGCACGGTCGATGTGGACGACGCTCATGCTGTTTCCCTTTCGCATGACCACTGCGGTGCCTCACTCCGGCACACCTCGTACCTCGGCGTACCTGCGTGGGGGCTCCTCGCACTCATGCGTTCGCCACCTTCCGGTATCGCAGGAGCAGCAGGCCGAACGAGCCGACGACGACCGCCGCCGCGGTGAGGACGAAGGCCAACAGACCGACGGTCGTGTCCGGTGGCGGAATCACGCCGGAGTACTCCGCCCCGAACGCGGTCACCTGCACGCCGTCGACCAGGGTGATCGGCGAGAGGAGTCCGAAGTAGCCGGCGAGTGTGGTGTTGTTCTCCGACTGCGCGATCCCAGATGCGATCGTGACACCGGAATAGCTGAGAACGAGGACCGTGATGATGGCCGCGACGCCGAATCCGCGCCGCGTCGTGAGGGACGCGATGACGCCGCCGACCCCGGCGAGCACGAGCGCGAGGACCACCACGCCGGCCAACCCGGCGGCGAAGTTCTTCGTCTGCTCACCGAAGGACAACTTCGCCAGCAGGGTGCCTGCGTACAACACGATCAGGGGCCCGAGCACGAGGATCGCGATCGAGGTCGCGAGAGCGGCGAACTTCGCGGTCACGTAGTCGAGCCGGGTGAGCGGCCGGGAGAAGTACAACGTGATCGTGCGGAACCGCAGGTCGCGGGAGAACAACTGCGGTGCCTGCGAGGCCACGAAGATGCCGATGACCGCCTGGGTGACGACGAAGTACCGCTCATACGGAAGTGGCAGGTCCTGGAGCCTGGCGAACATCATGACCGCGACGACGATGACGGCCGGCAGGAGCATCGCCCCGGCGAGCAGGAACGGCAGCACCTTGGACTTTGCCGACCGCCCGAGACCGTAGGTCGACCGGAGGCTCTGTACGTACAACGACCGCAGGATGTACGCCCGACCGAGGCGAGCCCCGTCGTAGTTCCGGTAGCCGATGTCGTGGATGACGCCACCAGGTGCGGGAGCGCCGACCGGACCGGCAGGTAGGGGCTCATGGGGCACTGGCATGCCGTGCTCCTCCGTCGCTGTGGGCTTCGTCGGTGTGCGTTGCGTCGACATGAGCCCTGTCGACATGAGCCCCGTCGGTGTGGGCCCCGCCAGGGTGGGCTCCGTCGACGTGGCTCGGTGCCTGCACTTCGTTGGCGCGGAAGACCTCCTCGATCCGGTGCCGGCGCTGTTGCATCCGGACGAGGCCGAGGTGGAGTTCTGCCGCCGTGTCGCGTACGACGTCGTAGATGCGTTCGTCGGTGGCGTCGATCACCAGCATCCGGCCGTCGGGGGAGACCGAGTGGCCACGGGCGGCGAGGGCCTGGCCGAGCCGGTCACGTCCGGTAGTGGTGCCCGCGCCGGAGTCGTGTGCACTCACCTCGACGAGGAGCATGGGGGTGGCGCGGGTGAAGTCAGCCGTCGAGGACGACCGCAGGAGCCGTCCACCGTCGATGATCACGACGTGGTCGCTGATCTGCTCGAGTTCGCCCAGGAGGTGCGAGGTGACGAGGACGGAGATGCCGAAGTCGGCACCGATCCGGCGGATCAGGGCCAGCATGTCGTCGCGGCCGGCCGGGTCGAGGCCGTTGGTCGGCTCGTCGAGGAAGACGAGGCTCGGGTCATGGACGAGTGCCTGGGCCAGTTTGACCCGCTGTCGCATGCCGGTGGAGTAGCCCCCGATGGGTCGGTAGCGCTCCTCGTACAGCCCGACGTGGCGGAGCGTGTCGGCGGTCCGTTCGCGAGCGCTGGCGGCCGGAAGCCCGGACATCCGCGCCATGTGGACCACGAACTCCGTTGCCGACACGTCCGGAACCAGGCAGTCGTGTTCGGGCATGTAGCCGACCCGGTCGCGGATGGCCGAACCGTCGGTGCTGACGTCGAGGCCGAGCACGCGGGCCGTGCCTGAGGTGGCCGGCGCGAGGCCGAGCAGGATCTTGATGAGCGTGGACTTTCCCGCGCCGTTGGCGCCGACCAGCCCCGTGACCCCTGGGCCGACCTCGATGCTGAGCTGGTCGAGGGCGGTGACGCGGGGGAACCTCTTGGTGAGGTCTTGGGTGGAGATGACGGTCACGGTCACGACGCTAGTGCACAGGGGCGCCTCTGACCGTCCATCTCCAGGACGAGGCGTGGCATTCCTGCCCGTAGGGGTTCCCCTGGTGATCCGGGCGAAGCGTCAGCCGACCCAGCCGCGGCGTATGGCGATCCAGGACAGGCATGCCTGCGCGTACCACGCCTGGTGCGTACGTAGATGCGGCGATCCGGGGACGGCCGGTTCGAGCGACGACCGGGTGAAGTAGCCGCTCAGCCCGGCGAGGGCCGCGTCGACCGCTTCGGGACCCACATCGGCGCCGAGGGGATGTGCGGCGAACAGGGCGTCGCCGTCGTAGCCGTCTCCGCGGGCGGAGATCAGCAGGGAGAGGAGGTCGAGCCAGGGGGCTCCACGGCTGGGCCAGTTCCAGTCGCAGATCCAGACCTGTCCGTCGTCGCCCATGATCACGTTGTCGTCGCGGAGGTCGCAGTGGACCACGGAGTCGCCGGCGAGGGCGTCCAGCGCCTGGTCCTCGAGGGTCGCGAGCTCGGCGACCTGTGGGTCGGGTGCGTCGGCGCCCGCGGAGGCGACCTGGCGCCAGTACCCGAAGTCGTCGGCCAGCCAGTCTCCGAGGGCGGGGACGACGAGATCTGGTGGTCCGGGCGTGAGGGCTTCCGCCATCGGTGTCAGTGCGGTGAGGACGCGGGCGAGTTCGGTGGCGTCCCACGGCCGGGCCGGTGGCTGGCCAGGCACGTCGTCGAAGCACAGCACGACCCAGCCCTCGTGCTCTGAGGTCCAGCGCACACGAGGCGTGGGCACGCCGTCGGGGAGCCGTGGGACGATTCGTGCCTCGGCCTGGTAGCAGTCGGCGATCACCGGGCTGTCCTCGGACGAGGCCGCCTTCACGAACGCGGTCCTGCCCTTGCCGTAGACCAGCCGGGACGCGAACCCCGGGGTGAAACCCGACCCCTGGTTGGCGACGGCGGTGACGGGCCCGCCGAGCCGTTCCTCGATGTGCGTACGAAGGAAATCGGGCAGGTCGGGCCACTCCGGCCGGAGCGCGGTTGCTCCGTGCGGGACCAGGGGTGCGGCTGGCGCGGTCATCGGTCGATCCTGACAGCCCGAGACCTCGCTCAAGTTCAGCGGGGTGGTCGGTCCCGGGTTCGTTCGGTCCGTCGCGACAGCGGGCCTGGGTCCGCGCTTGATCAAATACTGACTGCTTCAATCAGGGTACGGCCGATGGTTGAGGTGGTCGGGTTCTGGATCGCGCCCTGGCGCGCCACCAAGCCCACTCTCCCTCCCAGGCGACGGGGTGCGGGAACGGGGAGTGCTCGACGGGAGCCATGGTCTGCGCCGTCCAGCAGCACGACCCAGTTGACCTTGCGGTAGCGCCGCCTGCGGTGCCTGGCGTTCGTCGCATCTCGTCGTCTATCCGAACGTCGGGCCGAGCCGCCAACAGGCGCCGGCAGGGGCGACCACCGCGATGGTCACCAGCCTGCGTAGCGCACGCTCAGGGAAGCAACGGATATATCTGCTCCCACGTGTCTAGTCGAGCGTCATCGAGGGCGTCCTTCATCATGAGCGCAGGTGTCAACAGATTCTTGATGAAACGGAGCTGGCGTATTTCTTCGATGTCGAGCTCCGTCCATCTTGACGCCAAGGCCCGGGCTTGCTCTGGGGCGATCGGAATCTCGCGAAAGAGCAGTTCCGCGGTCTGCTCAGCGCGCAGCAGATCGATTTCCTCGTTGGGAGAGACCTTCTGGAACAGGGCAGCGGTGAGGTTGAGCCGCCGAACTGCAGTCTCCCCGGGGACCAGGGCGCCAGCCGCACTGGCAGACTCGAGTACGTAACCCAGCGCACGACTGCTGGACCTCCACTCCGCGGCAGTCAATCCTACGCATTCATCAATGATGCGTGTGGTCAGCAACTGCACGAGGCCAAGCCACTCTTCCGAATCCATGCTGGCGACATCGAAGTTCTGAGAAGCCAGGGCTGCCACAAGCTGCTTTCGGTCAAGCCGAACAAGCTCCTGGAACGGACTTCTCATGAGAAGATGATGCCCGCCATTCCAAATGCTTCCTTCCCGATCTGAACACTCCTTGCCGATGCGCTGGCCGGTAGGCCCTGTAAGAAGTGACCGCTGTGCGGGTTGATATCCAGCCCGAAATACCCTCCGGCGGACGAGCCGGCGATGTCTGCCTCTCCGGCTGCGCGTACTGGAGCACCTCGGCTGAGTACCGCATGCGATATCTCTTGTCCATTGACGAACTTCGGCTGGATCACAAGGTTGCCATCTTCCAGAACGGCCCACTTGACCGTCCCTGAGTTTACAGCTTCGTCGAACCCCGATGTTCCGGGCCGCGAAGGCGTCACTCCCAATCCGTCCGCGCGAGCGAGCTCATCATCGAGCTGGTCACCCATCTGGTTCGGGAAGGTGTCGCAGTTGTGGACGAGTACCGGCGTCTCACCCGCCAGCACATAGTACGCATGGGTGGTGTCGACCGAGAGGTCGTAGGTGATCTGCGTACCGGCGTACTCACGTACGGCTCCCACCCGGACGTCGCCGCGGCCGGATGTGAGAAGTCGCTCGCCGCGCCGGAGATCTCCTGCATCGATCCAGCGTTTGCTGGTCTTCGACCAGAAGGGGTGGTGGTCGGTTGTGGTGATCGTGTGCCTGCCACCGGCGGTGCGGACGGTGACGTCGACGAACTGCTTGTCGTGATCGGTCCGGATGGTTTGTGTGACTTGACGCTTCGCGGTCTTCCCGGTTCGGGGGTTGGTGGCAACTATCGTGTCACCTGGCTCGACTTTCTCGATCCGTTTGCTGGTGCCGTCGGCGAGCAGGACCATGGTCCGGGCTACGAAGCTGTTGCATCCTGGGCGTGTTGGGGGTGCTTTGCTCGGGCCGTCGGCGTTGTCGCCGGTCTTCTTGGCCTTGGATCTGAGGGCTTTCGCCTTGGCGGCTGCTCGTTCCGCTGACTCCTTGGCGGCTCGTTTCGCGGCCGCTCTGGCGGCGGCTGCTTTTTGCGCCGCCTTCTTCGCCGCCGCGGCGGCTGCGTCCTTGGCTGCCTTGGCCGCGTTCTTCGAGCCCTTGATGATGGCGCGTGCCCATTTGATTTCCTTGGAGAACGTGATGACGGCCTTGCCGGCGCGGTAGATCGCCTCAGCAATCTTCTTCGCTTTGAAGATCTTGCCCCACGGCAGCATCCCGACAACCAGCGATACACAGCCGACGATGTCGCCCTTGAGACAGTTGAGCAGGTCGTTGATGCCGAGGAACTCCATGAGGACCTGGCCGCCGGCCTCCAGGATCACGTCGGCCCAGCTCTTGCTCTGGATCTGCTGTGCCTTGGCCAGCTCCTCCGGGCTCGGCCCGTTGACCTCGTCCGGGCTCGTTCCAGGGTCAGTCTCAACGGACGAGCCGCCGCCACCTCCGCCGCCGTCTGCGGCCAGCATGGCTCCGGTCGGGTCGGTATGGGAGAGCGGGTTGTTGTTGACGTAGGCGTAGGACGAGATGGCCGTGAGGCTGTCGGGCATCGGGTCGGTGGCGGTGAACCGGCCGGTCCCGGGGTTGTAGTTGCGCGCCCGTAGGTAGTAGTTGCCCTCACCAAGGCTGGAGTCCTGGTACGCCCCGGCGAACCGCAGTGGATTCTTCGGACCCGCCGCCGTGTCCGCCTTGCTCTTCGGTGCTGCGGCCACTGACTTGCCGGGCTTGCTCTTTGTCGCGGTGGGCGTCGGGCTGGTTGTCGGGCTGGCCGACCGGTCAGGTCCGCTGCCGACCACGTCATCGAGCAGCCCACCGTGCGAGCCGTCGGACGACCTGTCGGACGAGCCTCCGAGCACCCCGCCCAGCAAGCTCCCGCCCGAACGGTCCGATGAGCCACCGGACGAGCCACCGGACGAGCCACCCAGAACGCCGCCGAGCAGGCCGTCGTCGTTGCCCTGCTTGTCGCGGTTGTCAGTCTCGCCTTCGGCCGCTTCGGTTTCCTCGCCACCGCCGAGCGTTGGCCCTTCGCGCGGGTTGCCGAACGGGTCGTAGTCGTAGCCCGCCTCCACCTGACCGGTCGGCGACAGCATGGTGGCGACGCCGCCGAGCCAGTCGTGGGTGTAGGAATGCGCGCCGGTCGACGGGTCGAGCAACGCCAGCGGCTCGTCGTCGGGACCGTAGCTGAAGCCGCGCTTTTCCAGCGTCTGCCCGTCGCGCCCCGTCACCGTGTCGAGCGCGATCTGCGGAAGAGCACCGTTGATGTCCCACGCCCAACGCTGCGTGGCGGCGTTCTGGCCACTGCCCATCGTGGCGGACACTCGTAGCCCGGTCGCTTCATAGGCGAACTTGGCGGTCTGCCCGTCGACGCTGGCCTTGGCGAGGCTGTGGTCGAGGTTGTAGGCGAAGGTGTCCTTCCCGGCCCTGATCTGGTTGCCCTGCTCGTCGTAGTCGTAGCCGGTGGCGTGGACACCCAGGTCGACGTCGAGTCCCAGCAGAGCACCGATGTCCAGACTGGCGCCGAAGTCGTCGAGGCCAAGCTCCAGAAGGGCGTCGATGTCCAGCTGCGCGTCGATGGCGGGGCCGGCTAGCTTGACTTGCTTCTGCAGCTGGTCGGCCGCGTCGTAGAAGTAGCGCGTGACGTCGTGACCCGCGCTGCCGGTGCGTTTCTGACTGGTCCGGTTGCCTACCAGGTCGTAGGTGTAGTCGATCCGGCCCGCGGACCTGCCGTCACAGGAGATCGCGCCGTAGCAGGCGGACGTGACCCGGTCTGCCTTGTCGTAGTCGTACGCCACCGACTCCGAAACCCCGCCACGCGTGGTCACCACCCTTGTCGGATTACCGACCTCGTCCAGGTCGAGGGCGAACCTCGAGACCGGATCCTGGACGCCCGGACCCGGTTCTGAACCGGGCGTACGGGTGGTGCCGATGTCGGTGAGCCGGCCAGCGTCGTCGTAGCTACGCCGCTCCACCAGCCCGGTCGCGTCCGGGAGCGTGGTAGACGTACGCCGCCCCGCAACGTCGTAGCCGAATCGCCACGTGGCAGGGTTGCCGCCGGCAGCACCGTCGTCGCTGGTCAGGCTGGTGATCCGGCTGTCCGCGTCGTAGTCGGCGGTGATCCGCGTGCCGTCCGGGTAGGTGCGGGAGCTGATGTTGCCCCGCGCGTCGTAGTCGTAGGAGAACCGCTCCTCCGCGCCCCCCGCCCACTCACGGATGACCTCCTGGATCTGGTCCTCGTCGTCGTAGTTCACGTTGCGACGGCCGGTCGGGTCGCCGTAGGAGGTGATCTTGTCCTCGGCGTCGTAACCCCAGGTGTAGACCGGACCGTCCGAGCCGAGTGCCCGCTTCACCCGGCGCCCGACGATGTCGTAGGTGTCGACGATGGTCCGCTCTGCCCGCTCCTCGTCAGAGAGCTCCTCGTGCCTGCCGATGGTGATCATCGACACCGGGTTGTTCTCGGGGTCGTAGCCGATCTCTGCCCGCCGGCCGAGCGGATCGGTGCTGCTGGTCACCCGACCGGCCTCGTCGTAGTCGAGCCGGGTCCGGTGGTGGTTCGGGTCGCGGACGGAGGCGAGCAGACCGTCGTCGTAGTAGTCGTAGACGGTGGAGCCGTGGGAGGGCAGGTGGCGTCGGTGCGACGCGTCAGGGGCGATCGCGGCACGGATCTGGTCGTCTTCCCGGTAGCTGTAGCGGGTGGTGTTGCCCTTGGCGTCGGTGACCGCTGTCTGCCGGTTGTTGGCGTCGTAGGTGAAGCTCGTGGTGTGGTCGAGCGGGTCGATCACCTTGGCGAGGTTGCCGGCCAGGTCGTACTCGTAGTGAGTGGTGAAGCGCTCCTTGTCGGCGCCATCGACGTTGCCGCGCTGCTCGGTCATGGCGACCATGAAGCCGTCGTCGTCGTAGGTCCAGGTGGTCTTGCCGCCGGTGGCCGTCGTGGCGCTGGTCTTGTTGCCGGCGGCGTCGTAGGTGAAGCGGGTGGAGTTCCGGCCGGAATCGGTGAGGCCGGTCTGCCGCCCGTTCCTGTCATACGTCAGTCGGGTGGTGCGACCCAGCGTGTCGGTGGCGGCCGTCACGTTGCCGGTGTTGTCCCGGCGGAATGCCGAAGTCTTGCTGAACGCGTCGACCGTCGAGGTGGTCCGGTCGAGTGCGTCGGTCTTGATGTCCTCGTGGACGACGCGGCCGTCTGGGTAGGGACGGGAGATCCGTACGAGGCTGTCGTTGCCGTCGTAGCGGTACGTTGTGGTGAAGTCCTTGCGATCCGCCCCCGGTGCGTTTCCGCGCGGTGAGGTGACCGACTGCAGCAGTCCCTTGGCGTTGTAGGCGTACGTCGTCACGATGTCGGGCTCGTCGTCCAGGTGTACACGGGTCTTGGTGCGTCGCCCGGCATCGGAGTAGGCGTACGAGACCTTCCGGCGCGGGTCCTCGACCGAGCGCAGCGGACCGTCGGCGAAGTAGCGGTATTCCGTGTCGACTCCGGTCGGGGTCTCCGTCTCGACAATCCGGCCCACGGCGTCGTACTCCGTACGCGACGAGTGGCGCTTGCCGGGCTCGCGCACGTCGACGATGCGGTCCTGGTCATCGAAGGTGAACCGGGTCGTGAACTCGTCCCGGTCGGCGTCTTCGCCGGTCCCGCGCGGATCGACCACGGCGATCCGCCGACCGGTGCCGTCGTAGGAGAACTCCGTCCGCCGACCCTCCGGTGAGATGATCGCGGCCGGCAGTCCGGCATTGGTGTCGTCTGCGGGCAGGTATTCGTAGCGGGTCACCTTGCCGCGCTGGTCGGTGCGCGTGAGGAGCAGTCCACGCTCGTCGTAGGCGTAGCGGATCTTGTGCTTCTCCGCGTCGACGCTCTCGACCAGCTCGTCGAACCTGTTGAAGGTGTTCTTCCACTTGTTGCCGCGCTCGTCGACGAACTCGATCGGGTTGTTGCGCTCGTCGTACTTCGTCCGCTGGTCGAACTTCATCGGCAGCGGCGCCGACCCGACCGTCTGGTTACCCCGCGCGTCGAATGCCGCTTCGTTCTGGTTCTGCCTGCCGTTGACCACGAGACTGCGGTTGAGCTTGCGGTCGTAGCGGTGGTTGTCGACATCGCCGTTGCCCCGTTGGCTGTGGATCAGCACGTTGTCGTGGTAGCCGTCGTAGGCGACCACGCCGTCGGCGTCGGTGGTCTTCGCCTCCTGCCTCACGGCGTTCCAGGCGAAGGTCGTCCGATGGCCCTGTGCGTCGAACTGCCGGATCACCCGGCCCGACGCGGAGTATTCGTTGCGGATCGCAACGACCCCACCGTCGTCCTCGTCGTGGCCCTCGTCGGTCTCAGGTTCCACCACCTCGGTCAGCAGCCCAGCCGCGGAGTAGTGGTACCGCCACACGTGGCCCCGCGCGTCTTCGACTGCGACCAGCCGGGAGCGCCTGTCGTAGGCGAACTCGACGTTCCGGCGATCCGGGAGGCTGATCCTGCGGATCAGGCCATCCTCGATCCGAGCCTCGGCCTGGCGACCAGAGGCGTCGGTGATCTCCACCCCTTCCGCGGTGTAGGCGAGCCGAACGCCAACCTGGCGGGCGTTGTGGATCGACGTCAACCGGCCCTGGCCGTCGAAGTCGTAGCTGATCTGCCCGGGGGTGACGAGCGTCCAACCTGCATCGGTCTTGCGCAGCGTCGAACGAACGCCAGCCGGGCGCTGGTAGCGACCGTCGGCCAACCGGTACTCCACGATCGCGCCGTCATCGGCACGCACCAATGCGCCACGGTCCGATGCCGCGACCTGCATGCCGTATGACCACGCCCAGCCGGGACCGAACAGACCATTCGCCGGGTTAGCCGAGGAATAGATCCGGGTGGAGACGAACGGCACCCCGAACGAGGCCATCGCCAGGTCCTGCTCCACCCGGCTGAAGGCTCCAGTCGCCGTGTTCACGCCCACGCCGCGCACAGCCTGCCGGGCATCGGTCATGCCCAGGGCGTTGCCGCAGCCACAGCCCGCGGCCTGCCTGTCCGGAATCGGTGGCGGCAGGATCGTGCGGCGCGGATTGGCCCGCTGCGTGGGTACCGACGGCACCTCGCGGTCGGGAAAGACGGCGGTGAAGGTGAGGAAGTACCGCTTGGCCGGGTCGAGATCCCACCCGTCGGACGCACCGAAGGAGCGGCAGTAGTCGCGCTGTGCGGCGCAGCCGGACTGGCGCAGGTCGTCCCTGGTCAGCGACGTCGACGCCTGCTCGGTCTGCGACTCGGCGTCGAAAAGCGTCACCCGCCAGGACGTCCACGGCGCGTCTTCATCGACGTTGAAGTACGCCAGAAGCGACGTGTCGCCGAGCACGTAGCCCGGCCGCAGCAACGTCCGGGTGAAGACCGGGGTGTCGGTCGCTTGCAGGTCCCCACCCTGGCTCGACACGCGCAGCCAGTCCTGAGTGGACAGCTCTCGCGGCTCACTGCTGGCGAAGATTCCACGTGGCACGACCGGCGTACGTTCACCCGGCGCGAACGGCTTGTCCGGTGTCGCCGACGCGGGTGCCGCCCGGTCCACTGGACCGGCTCCCGGCAGCGCCCGCGGAGCCACCGCGGCCTCCGCCTCCTGACGCGTCTGCCCCGGTTGCAGGACCGACGCGATCAGGGCCAGCGCACAGACGACGACGGTCAAACGCACATGGTCAACCCGGCCAGAGACGTGCCCCGTCACCCCCGCCACCCCCCATATCGGCCATCTGACGTATATCAGACGAAAAAGACTTGAAGTGATCTTCTATCTGAAAATCCACCAGCAGGCAACACAGGGCGCCGGAAACGATCAAGGACACCGGCCACGTCGAGACACGCCCTAGGCATACGTACGCACCTGCCTAGGCGCATCTACGTTCCACCGCGGCGGGAAGATACGTCACCGCTGCGGATGTCGGAAGCTCCCCGCCGACCAAGGATGGAGACACCAACGAGACAAGAGAAAGACGAGGGAGACAACGATGTTCGGTCATCCAGCTTTCAGCTTGACCGTAGCGCACGAGCGTCACCAGGCACTGATCGCCGAAGCGGATCGCCGCCGGCTCCTGGCGATTGCTCGTCAAGCACGAAAGGCGCGCAAGGCACGCAGGAAACAAGCCGACACGTGGGGCAACGTGCCGGCGCCGGACGGGGCCAGGGCCGGCGCTGTGGCCGGTAGCGTTCCCTCTGCTGGCGGTAGCCTGACGCCGTGCAGAGAGCGCGCGGCGGCGCCAGCGCGGTGATGGTGGGACGTGACCGCGAGCTGCGCCAACTCCAGCAGCTCGCGGCGTCCAGCCATCCGCAGGTGGCGATCGTCGCGGGCGAGCCGGGCATCGGCAAGACGCGGCTGATCCACGAGCTGCTGGCCGGCCTTCCCGCCGATCCGGTGGTGCTGGTGGGGCGCGCCGAGCCCGGCTCACTGGCGCGCCCGTACGAAGTGCTGTTGGACGCGGTGGACGGTCGGCCAGGCGTCAAGGAGGATCTCCTGGACGCACTGGCCGATCCCGCGCGCAGTCCGGTGGAGCGCCTGCACGCCGGCCTCGCCATCGTGAACGAGCTTGTCAACGACCGGCGGGCGGTCATCGTCTTCGAAGACCTGCACTGGGCAGACTCCGAGAGCGCGGCGCTTTTCGAGCGGATCGCCGGCCAGACCGGGCCGCGACTGCTGATCGGGACGTACCGCCCGGACGAGGTGACGAGCCGCCATCCGGTCGCCGGGCTTCTTGGCCGGTTGGAACGCCGGCACACCGTCGCCCACGTGGCGCTCGAGCGGTTCGGTGAGTCGGACACGGCCGCGCTGCTCGCTTCCGTGGCGGGCGCGCCGATCCCCTATCGCTCGGTGGCGGCGTTGCACCAGCGCACGGGCGGCAACCCCTTCTTCCTCGAAGAGCTCATCCGGGGCCACACCGGGGACGATCTCGCGTCACTGTGCGAGAGCCCGCTGCCGTGGAGCCTCTCGGAGGTGCTCCGGCGGCAGGTCGACGACCTGGAGCCGCGCGACCAGCGCATCGTGGAGGCCGCCGCCGTACTCGGTCATCGGGTTCCGTTCGACCTGCTTGCCGCCGTGACCGGGGCGGACGAGGACGAGCTGATCACGGCGCTGCGCGGGCTCGTCGCCCGAGGTGTCCTCGTCGAGTCCAGCGATGACGAGTTCAGCTTCCGCCACGCCCTGGTCCGCGAGGCGATCTCCGGGCAGTTGCTCGGCCGGCAGCAGCGACGGTTGCATGAGGCCGCACTCGAGGTTCTGCTCGCCACCGGTGGATCTGATCCCGCGATGATTGCCCGCCACGCACGTGCCGCCGGACGGTACGACGACATGGTCGAGGCGGCCCGTCGTGGTGCGGCGCTCTACCTGTCGATCGGATCGGCGTTCCAGGCTCTGCAGCTCGCCGAGATGGGCATGGACGAGGTGGGTGACGACGCGGAGCTGCTTGCTGCGGCGGCCCAGGCCGCCTGGCTGGCGGGCCTTCTCGACGACGCCGTGGGCTACGCCCGCCGGTGGCGTGACCTTGCGCCGACGGCAAGCGACCGCGCCGATGCGTTGTACCTGTTGATCCGCCTGGCCTGGGAGTCCGACGAGACCCGCGAGATGGAGACATTGACCCACGAGGTCGAGCAACTCGTCGCGCAGCTGCCGCCCGGGGCGATCCAGGCCCGGGCGATGACCGCGGTGGCCCAGTCGGCCGAGCTCCGAGACGACCTCGACGCCGCGGTGGAGTGGGCGGATCGGGCTCTGGCGCTGGCCGGCGAGTTCGATCTGCCGCGCGTGCGCCTGGCCGCCTTGGTCGAGAAGGGCTCCGCGCTGTCCGACCGGTCGGTGACCAACGAAGAGGGCCGCACGATACTGGCGGGGCTCGTCGACGAGGCGGAGAAGCTGGGTGAGTGGGTGCTCGCCGCCCGCGCGTTGAACTACCTCGTTCATGATGTTCCGCCGGCGTCGCCGAGCGAGCACGCCGACATGTTGGAACGCATGCGCATCGACGCCGAACGGGCCGGTTTCGAGTCGCTCGCGGTCGCGGCGTACTTCCAGGGCCGGGCGCGGCTGGCGATGCGTGAGGGCAATCTGGACGCGGCGATCGCGACGTTGGAACAGGGCCGGAACCGGGACCGCGGGTACCTCCGCGGCGGACGTCGGGCCGACCACCACGCGGTCTTCCTGGCCGGGCTGTATCTCGAGGCCGGCGAACTCGCCTGCGTCGACGACATCATCGCCGAGCTGCGCACGGAGGCCGCGTTCTCGGGCATCACCATCCCCGGCCTCGCGTTCCATGTCGCCTGCCGGCGAGGTGAACTCGCCACCGCCGAGCGGCACCTGGACGAGATCTTCGTGGCGCTCGCCGAACAGCCATGGCGCAGCGGTGAGCAGGCGCACGACCTGATCTCGGCGGCGTTGTCCGTCGGCCTGCCGCTGCCGCAGGTCGTACGGATGAGCCGCGCGCTGCTCGGGGGCGACGTCCGGGACGACGAGCGGACGTTGGCGGGGGCGCAGGTCGGCGAAGCGCAGGGGGAGACCGCCGCGGCACTCGCCGGCTACCTCGAGGTGTCGGAGTCGTTCGCCATGCTGCCGTCGATCCGGGGTACTGCCCACGTCGGCGCTGCCCGCTGCCTGCTCACGCTCGGCAAGCGTGACGCGGCCGTCCAGCAGGTCACCGCGGCCACCGATCTGCTCGCCCGGTGGGGCGGTTGGCGGGTGGCTCAGCTCGACCAGCTACGTGCCCAGCTGGACCTGGCGCCCACGGACGACCGTTCCGCGGTCAGCGGTGTGGCGGCACTGACCAGGCGCGAACGCGAAGTTGCGCTCCTCGTCGCGGAGGGCCTCACCAACACCGAACTCGCCCAGCGTCTCTACATCTCTCCCAGGACCGTCGCCGTGCACGTGTCCAACATCCTGCACAAGCTCGGCGTCTTCTCTCGTACCGAGGTCTCCAGCGCGATCAGCCAGGACACCCCACCGGCCCGCGACGACACGTAAGGTGCGCGCGCCGGCTCCAGCATGGTGACGGTGGGGCGTGTCCGTGAGCGGGTCCCTCAGTAGGACCAGGACGGCCGCAGGACTAGGACGGCCGCAGGTCCTCACCAGCGATCTCCAGCGCACGGTCCGCCAGGCAGCCGTCGACCATCCAGGGGCGCGGTCCGCCCCGAAGGAGACGGAGCAGGAACGACACGCTGTCGGCCACGTCGGTCTCCCCACCGGTGCCGGCATTGCGGACGCCGCCGTCGGCGACGCCGGTGCTGACCGGTGGCGCCACCTGGTCCGGGACGAGGAGCCTGCCCGCCCGCCGGCAGTGCCGGACGGCCATCGCCTCCGCCACCTCACCGGCCCACGTCCGGTAGGTGTCGTCGCCGAGTACCTGCGCGGCATCCAGCAGGTAGTGCCCGCTGCCTGCCAGGCCGTGGCAGCCGTCGGACCGAACCCGCCACCTGGCCTTGTGCACGGCGACCGCGGCCGCCACGGCGTACGCACCGATGCCTGGCTCGCCGGTGACGGCGTACTGGCGTAGCAGGAAGGTCCCGATCCCCGCCGGTCCTGCGGACCGGTGTGGCGAGGGTGCCGGATGGTCCAAGCCTGCCGGCCACCACGCGGCCCCGTCGGTGTCGGTCGTCGCGGCCTCGCAGAGAGTGTGGCCGGCCGCCACGGCAACCTTGGCGTACGACTCGTCGCCGGTCTCGTGTGCCATGAGGAGCAGGAAGTAGCCGATCCCGGCGACCCCGTGGGCGAACCCGTAGTGGCAGCTGCCGGCGAGCGCGGATCGGGCGTCGGCGGGGACCGGCCAGAGCGGGCCGTGAGCGCCGAGGTGCGCTGCCGCGACAACCGCGTCGGCGTAGCCCTGTGCGCGGTCGAGCAGTTCCTCGTCGCCCGTCAGCCGGCCGATGTGCAGGTGGGCGAGCCCGGCCCCGGCGAGTCCGTGGGCGACTCCCGGGAGCGGCCAGTCGGTCGGCAGGGACGAGACCATGGCGCGCGCCTCGGCCACCAGCGCGGGATCGTCGAGTGCGACACCGGCGTCGGCCAGCGCCCAGGCCGTGCCGGCGCGCCCGGTGAGGAGACCCGGCAGCGCACGCCCGGACTGACCCGGCGGGCGATGCGCGACCAACCGTGCGGACACCTCTCGGACGGCCGCCAGCAGCCGATCCTGGTCACGGGCGCTCATGGACGCCTGGATCAGCGTGCCCAGGACACCTGCCGCGCCGTGTCGCACAGTTCCGGGGTCGGTTCGTACGTCGGTCCCGCTGTCGGTCGGGTCGGCCCTGATGTCACTGTCTGGCGGTACCGCGGCGGCATCCCGCAAGTGGTCGAGCCCGTCGCTGACCAACTGCGCGACCGTGGGCAGGCGAACGCCGGAGTGACCGCCTGCCCCGGTGGACCGCCGCTCGGGCGACGCGAGGTACTTCTCCACCCGCGACAGGCTCCACCGGCAGTCGGGCGCCGTGGCGAGGAGGCCGAGGAGCGGTGGCGCGACGACCGCCGCGGACGGGTGGTCCCGCGCCACGACCGAGAGCCAGGCCGCCAGCCGGTCCCGGATCGGCCGGTCAGCGGGTACGTCGAGAGGCAGGTCGGGTTCGGTTCCGGTGGCGAGCAGGAAGAACAACGCGCCGAGGCTCCACAGGTCCTCGGCGACGGTCGCGGTGAGCGATCCGTCCACGCCAGCCACCTGGCGCGGGTCACGGCACTCGGGTGCCAGGTAGCTGGAGGGCCAGGGAGGCGGAGCCGGCTGCCCCGCGGGGACGGCGGCCTCCAGGTCGACGAGCGTCAACGCCCCGTTGGGTGCCACGAGCACGCTGCCCGGGCTCAGGTTCCGGAGCACGATGCCTGCGGCGTGGACGCCGGCGACGAGCGCGACCAGCCGCCGCGCCATCAGCAAGATGTGACCGGTCGGATTGACGACCGCTTCGCGGTGAGTCGCGTGTACCCAGTCGAGGAACGGCCGCCCCGGCGGGTGCTCGGTGGTGAGGAACCGGTCGCCGTCCTGGTCGAACACCTCGAACACCCGGGGGACCGGCACCTCACCGGCGAGGTGCCGCAGGGCCGCCGCTTCGAGCTGGAGGCGTTCACGCGCGTCGGCACCGGTGTGGTCGCCGCCGCTGTGCGCGCGGGCGTGCTTGACGAGTACCTCGCGATCGTTCGTACGGTCGAGGGCGAGATAGCGGCCACCGGTGACGGACTGGTCGATGATCCGCCGCAGGACGAACCGCCCGTGCAGCACCGTCCCCGGTTGGATGTGCGGGATCGCATGGACCGGTGGCGAAGGACCGAGGACCGCCACCGCGTCGAGGTCGACCGGCCGCAGGACGCCATCGTCGTCGAGGTCGTACGCATCTTCGAAGCGGCCATAGCGGTAGTGCACGAGGCTACTGGAGCGGACGGGGCGATCGGCCAGGATCCGCGGGCCGGGGAGCCCAGCGGTCGCGGCATGGAGTGCGGTCGCGAGGTGGGGG
This sequence comes from Actinopolymorpha sp. B9G3, assembly GCF_040120725.1. NCBI lineage: Bacteria > Bacillati > Actinomycetota > Actinomycetes > Propionibacteriales > Actinopolymorphaceae > Actinopolymorpha > Actinopolymorpha sp. B9G3. The sequence continues at coordinate 267,844 of NZ_JBEEAB010000004.1, forward strand.
GCTTCCGCGTCGTCGCGGGGATACACCGTGAGGAACCTGCCGCTGACCCGTGGGTCACAGTCCTCGCCGGTCAACCAGCGGACGGCGGCCGTGCTCACCGCGAACCGGAAAGCCACGCCATGCTCGCGGAGCACCGGGACGGCGTGGGCGAGCACGGAGGTTGCCGACGCCGGTGTCGCCGACAGGTGGAGCAACCAGCCGTGGGTCCGCCCCTGGTGGCCAGCTGGCACGACGGCACACCACGGCGGGTCGATGCGGAAGTCCCAGTCGCCCTCGCCAAGGAGTTCGCGGACTGGGTGCACGAGGTCGGTGGACCCGGGCTCATTCGCGCAGCCGGACGCGTTCGGGACGCCAGGGCGGTCCGAGCCGGATGATGTAGCTGGGCCGGTGGATGTGGTTGGGCCGGTGGATGTGGTTGGGCACGTTGACGTGGTGCGGCCGGTAGCTGCATGCCGGAAGGTCGCCGTGCCGTGGCCGGTCAAGGCGTTGAGGGCACGCTGGACCGCTTCCGCTGTTCCCCCCACCGAGACCCCCTGCCGCGCGGACCTGCACAATGCGTACGCATATCACTACCAAGCGCGCACAACTGCGCGCAAGCCCGCCCGGATCTCGACGCGGCAACGAATGCTTGCGGACCGTCGTCAGGACATGCGTCGGCGGATCCACGCCGTCAGGGCATCGGCCACCACGCGCTGGTAGTCACGGATCGTCGGCAGCCCCGGTGGAACCGGTGCCCGGGACCTTTCCGTGAGAGCGCCCGTCACGGTGGCGAGGAGGGCGGTGACGTCGAGCGGATCCGCGTCCCTGGTGCAGGGGTGCCGGCTGAGCAGGTCGTCGACGTCGACGCTCGAACCGCTGATCACGAGGTCGAGTGCTGCGAGCGCGGTGTCGACCCAGCGGGCGCCTCGTGCCGCCCACGCCCAGTCGACGAAGACGACTCCCGTACCGGTGATGAGTACGTTGTCGGCGCGGATGTCCCAGTGCACGAGGGACTCGCCGACAACGGCGGCCCGGGCCCGCTGCTGGTACTCCCGCAGCAGGTCGAGGCGTGCCACCGCCCACGGGTCGAGGTCGGCGGGCGGCGACTCCCGAAGAACGGCCCAGCCGCCACGGAAGATGCCGGCGTCGCTCAGGTCCGGGGCCTCGGGCCAGGGTGTCGGCGTGAGCGCCGCCGTGAGATCGGCGAGAGCGCCGAACACGAGGTCGGTGTCCTCAGCCGTCCAGGGGTGCGCCGGCTCCCGCCCCTCGATGTCGTCGAAGAGCAGGGCGATCCAGTCGCCGTCGTCGTAGGCCGACCGCATACGCGGCGTCCACGGCAACGCGGGCACGGCCTCCATCGTCGTGCGCTCCCGACGCAGCAGGCCCGGGCTGTCGGGGTTGAGTGCACCACCCACGGCCTTGACGAATCCGCGCCGCCCGTCGGCGGTCACCAGCCGGGCCGCCGCGCCGGGGGAGAAGCCACCGCTCTGGGTCGACGCGGAGACGACCGGGGATCCGAGCTCGCGCTCGACCCACCGGCGGACCGGGGCGGGTACCTCGTCGAAGGAGATCCGCACGCCAGCTGCCCGGGTCGGAGCAGCGGAAGGATTGGTGCCCGGCAGGGAGGACATCCGTCGATGCTGACAAACCCCGCCGGACGCCGACAACGCATTTCTCGGTCGACGCGCGTCGTCGGCCAGCACAGTGTCGGTTGATCGAGGCGATTCCGGGCCGCCTGCAGCCGACCTGTCCGATTCGTCCAGTGTCGATCATCGCCGAAGCACGCCGTGAGCGCCGGGCCCGTTGTCCGGGCATGGGATGATGAGGAGCGACCCCCATCCACACTCGAATGGACCGTCCGTGCCCGCTGCTTCTCTGCCTTCCAGGTCCGGGCCAGTTCCCGGCACCATCCCGCAGCCCGGCGAGACCGATCCGGCGCTCATCCGGAACTTCTGCATCATCGCCCACATCGACCACGGCAAGTCGACGCTGGCCGACCGGATGCTCCAGCTCACCGGCGTGGTCGAAGGGCGGGCCATGCGGGCGCAGTACCTCGACCGGATGGACATCGAGCGTGAGCGCGGGATCACGATCAAGAGCCAGGCCGTACGCCTGCCGTTCCGGGCGAGTGCGGGTGCCCACGCGGACACGTCGTACGTCCTGAACCTCATCGACACGCCCGGCCACGTGGACTTCACCTACGAGGTGTCGCGGTCGCTCGCCGCCTGCGAGGGTGCGGTGCTGCTGGTCGACGCCGCGCAGGGGATCGAGGCGCAGACGCTGGCGAACCTCTATCTCGCCCTCGACGCCGACCTGCACATCATCCCGGTGCTCAACAAGATCGACCTGCCGTCGGCGCAGCCGGACAAGTACGCCGCGGAACTCGCCGGCATCATCGGCTGCGACGAGAGCGACGTGCTGCGGGTCTCCGCCAAGACCGGCGAAGGTGTCGAGCACCTCCTCAACGAGATCGTCGCCCAGGTGCCGCAGCCGAAGGGCGACGCCGACGCGCCGCCCCGGGCGCTGATCTTCGACTCGGTCTACGACACCTACCGCGGAGTCGTCACCTACATCCGCGTGATCGACGGCAGCATCGCCAACCGCGAGCGGGTCCTGATGATGTCGACGAGAGCGTCCCACGAAACCCTCGAGGTCGGCGTCATCTCGCCCGAGCCGAAGAAGTCACCGTCGCTCGGCGTCGGAGAGGTCGGCTACATCATGACCGGGGTGAAGGAGGTGCGGCAGTCCCGTGTCGGTGACACGGTGACGGTCACGAGCAACCCCGCGACGAAGGCGCTCGCCGGGTACCGCCACCCCAACCCGATGGTCTATGCCGGCCTCTACCCGGTCGACGGCGACGAGTACACCGACCTGCGCGAGGCACTCGACAAGCTGCAGCTCAACGACGCCGCTCTGCTGTACGAACCGGAGACCTCCGGCGCGCTGGGCTTCGGCTTCCGCTGCGGCTTCCTCGGCCTGCTGCACATGGAGATCGTCCGCGAACGCCTGGAACGCGAGTTCGACCTCGACCTCATCTCGACCGCCCCCAACGTCGTCTACCGCGTGGTCATGGAGGACGGCAGCGAGCACGTCGTGACCAACCCGAGTGAGTTCCCGTCGGGTGTGGGGGTGACGTCGAAGCAGGCTGCGGCGCCGAAGGGCAAGGTGGCAGAGGTGCACGAGCCGGTCGTGCGGGCGACGATCCTCACGCCGGCCGACTTCATCGGCGCGGTGATGGAGCTGTGCCAGTCGCGGCGGGGACAGCTGCAGGGCATGGACTACCTGTCGGCGGACCGGGTGGAGATGCGCTACACCCTGCCGCTGGCGGAGATCGTCTTCGACTTCTTCGATGCCCTGAAGAGCAAGACCCGCGGGTACGCCTCCCTCGACTACGAACCCACCGGTCAGCAGGCCGCCGACCTGGTGAAGGTCGACATCCTGCTCCAGGGCGAGACCGTCGACGCCTTCAGCGCGATCGTCCACAAGGACAAGGCCTATTCCTACGGCGTCACGATGGCCCAGAAGCTCCGTGAGCTGATCCCGCGGCAGCAGTTCGAGGTGCCGATCCAGGCGGCGGTCGGGTCGCGGATCATCGCCCGTGAGACCATCCGGGCCATCCGCAAGGACGTTCTGGCGAAGTGCTACGGCGGTGACATCACCCGCAAGCGCAAGCTGCTCGAACGCCAGAAAGAGGGCAAGAAGCGGATGAAGATGGTCGGCCGGGTGGAGGTTCCTCAGGAGGCGTTCGTCGCCGCCCTGTCGACCACGGACGGTCCCGGGTCGGGTTCGGCCAAGGCAGGGTCGAGTTCCGGCAAGGAATAGGCCTCAGCCTGGCTATTCTGTGCCGAACGTGCCACAGCCCGGTGCCACTCACTACGGTGGAGTGAGCCCGCTCGGGCCGTCGGACGAGCCATCGGTACGACTGCGGAATTGAGGCGGAGGCCTGCGATGACCAGTGACCTGATCTGGGGTACGAATCCAGCCCAGCCTGACCAGTCGAAGGTCGACGACCGCGCGCCCACGGTCGCGCGGATGATCCTCGACCGGATCGCGAGCACGCCCGAGGAGGAGGCCTACCGATACCCGGTCGGTGACCGCTGGGAGTCCGCGACCTGGCAGCAGACCGGTGACCGCGTACGGCGGCTGGCCGCCGGCCTCATCGCGCTGGGCATCCAGCCGGAGGAGCGGGTGGCGATCGCCGCCGCCACGAGCTACGAGTGGATCCTGGCCGACTTCGCGATCATGTGTGCCGGCGCCGCGACGACGACCATCTATCCCACGACCACCTCCAGCGAGGTGGCGTACATCCTCGGCGACTCGCGCAGCCGGGTCGTCTTCGCCGAGGACGACGAGCAGGTCAAGAAGGTTCGCGAGCATCGCTCGGAACTGTCCGAGCTGACGACGATCGTGACGTTCGCCGGAACTGCCGACGAGGGCGACGACGTGATCACCCTCGCCGACCTGGAGGAGCGGGGCAAGGACTTCCTCGCCGAGCACCCGACCGCCATCGACGAGGCCGCGGCCGCGATCGGTCCGGACAGCCTGGCGACCCTGATCTACACGTCCGGAACGACCGGCAAGCCCAAGGGGGTCCGGCTGACCCACGACTGCTGGACCTATGAGGGCGCCGCAGTCGACGCCGTGCAGATCCTGCGCCCTGACGATCTGCAGTACCTCTGGCTTCCCCTTGCCCATTCGTTCGGCAAGGTGCTCTTGACGGCGCAGCTGCAGATCGGGTTCCCGACGGCGGTCGACGGCCGGGTCGACAAGATCATCGAGAACCTCGCCATCGTCCGACCGACCTTCGTGGGCGCCGCACCACGGATCTTCGAGAAGGCCCATGGCCGGATCGTGTCGACGGTGGAGCAGGAGGGCGGTATCAAGGCCAAGCTCTTCGGCTGGGCGTTCGACGTCGGCCGCAAGGTGTCGGCGCTGCGCCAGCAGGGCAAGGAGCCCTCGGGGCTGCTCGCCGTGCAGTACACACTGGCCGACCGGCTGGTGTTCAGCAAGATCCAGCAACGCTTCGGTGGGCGGCTGCGCTTCTTCGTCTCCGGTGCGGCCGCGTTGAGCCGCGACATCGCGGAGTGGTTCCACGCGGCGGGCATCCTCATTGTGGAGGGCTACGGCCTGACCGAGACCAGTGCGGCGACGTGTGTCAACCTGCCGGGCAGGTTCAAGTTCGGCACGGTCGGGCCGGCGTTCCCGGGAACCCAGCTGCGCATCGCCCACGACGGCGAGGTTCTGGTCAAGGGGCCAGGCGTGATGCGGGGTTACCACAACATGCCGGAGCTGTCCGACGAGGTTCTCGACGCCGACGGCTGGTTCCACACCGGGGACATCGGCCAGCTCGAGGAGGGCGGGGTCCTTCGCATCACCGACCGGAAGAAGGACCTGTTCAAGACCTCTGGTGGGAAGTACATCGCGCCCCAGCTCATCGAGGCGGCGTTCAAGGCGCTCTGCCCCTATGCCAGCCAGATCGTCGTCCACGGGGAGAACCGCAACTTCACCTCAGCGCTGGTGACCCTCGATCCCGACGCGATCGTGGGCTGGGCGGCCGAGAACGGGCTCGAAGGGCGGGCGTACGCCGAGATCGTCGGCTCCGACGCCGCACGGGCGATGGTGCAGGGCTACATCGACCAACTCAACGCCAAGCTCAACCGGTGGGAGACCATCAAGCAGTTCGCGATCCTCGACCATGACCTCACCGTCGAGGACGGCGAGATGACGCCGAGCCTGAAGCTTCGCCGCAAGGCCGTCGAGACCCGCTACGCCGAGATCCTCGACTCCTTCTACGCCTGAGGCCCGGCACCTCCTGAGGTCCGCCAGTCCCGCCGTCGCCGTACGCGGGGAATGATCACGCTTCGTGAACATTCCCCACAATGCGCGGCAAATTCGACATGCATCGTGGGGACTTGGCATGCATCGTCCGGGCTGTCGGCCGCACCGATGGCCGTCGAAGGTGACCGGACGACGGACAATGGGTGGGTGCCTTCCACATTGCCCGACGGCGATCCGGCTCCCGCGGACGGAGCTCTTCCGGCGCCCGCCCTCGCGGAGATCACCGCGCGACCGTTCGGGATCTACGTTCACGTGCCGTTCTGCGCGACCCGGTGCGGTTACTGCGACTTCAACACCTACACGGCCGACGAGCTCGGAACGGCGCCCGGTGCCTCCCGCACGTCGTACGCCGACGCGGCGATCAACGAGGTCCGGCTTGCGCGCAAGGTCCTCGGTGATGCCGAGGTTCCCGTCTCGACCGTCTTCGTGGGAGGCGGCACGCCGACCCTCCTCCCGCCGGAGGACCTCGGCCGGGTCCTGCGGAGCGTCGACGCCGAGTTCGGCCTCGCCTCCGACGCCGAGGTGACGACCGAAGCCAACCCCGAGTCGGTCGACGATTCCTCCCTCGAACGCCTGCGTACGCAGGGATTCACCCGGATCTCGTTCGGCATGCAGAGTGCCCGTCCACACGTGCTCGCGACGCTCGACCGGCAGCACACACCCGGCCGCCCAGAAGAGTGCGTCGCCGACGCACGAACCGCGGGATTCGCACACGTCAACCTCGACCTCATCTATGGCACGCCGGGCGAGAGTGACGACGACTGGCAAGCCACCCTTGACGCGGCCGTCGCCGCCGGTGCCGACCACATCTCGGCGTACTCCCTCATCATCGAAGAGGGCACCCGGATGGCCGGCCAGATCCGCCGTGGTGTGCTCGCCGCCACGGACGATGACGTCCTGGCCGACCGCTACCTGCAAGCCGACGAAACCCTCAGCAGGGCAGGCTTGTCGTGGTACGAGGTGTCGAACTGGGCATGGTCTGACGACGCCCGCTGCCGCCACAATCTCCTCTACTGGACCGGCGGCAACTGGTGGGGCGTCGGCCCCGGCGCGCACAGCCACGTCGGCGGGGTCCGCTGGTGGAACGTCAAGCATCCCTTGACATACGCCGAACGCCTCGCCGCCGCCGCGAGCCCCGCGCACGCCCGCGAAACCCTCGACCCGGCCGACCGGAGGGTCGAACGGATCATGCTGGAACTCCGCCTCGCAGCCGGCCTCGCCCTCGACGTCCTCGGACCAGAAGGCGTCGAGGCCGCCCAGCGGGCAGCCGGTGACGACCTGCTGGAGGCCTCAGCTCTGGCGGCCGGTCGCGCCGTGCTCACCAGTCGAGGTCGCCTCCTTGCCGACGCGGTCGTACGCGATCTGCTGGGGTGGAGCACAGAGCCTGCCCGCACCTGACGACCGCGCCCGGCGACGTGCCCGGTTTCTGCGCGGTGATCACGGACCAGCGTCCGCCGGACCGCCCACGGTCACGAAGTCGATGAGCTGCTCCACCGGGCCCAACAGTGCCGGCTCGAGGTCGCGGTAGGTCCGGACACCTCCCAGGATCCGTCGCCAGGCCTGCGCGATGTCCGCCTGCTCGGCATGCGGCCACCCCAGCGCCGCGCAGATTCCGTGCTTCCAGGGTGTCGCCCGCGGAATCCGTGGCCAGGCGTCGAGCCCCAGCCGCTCTGGGCGTACGGCCTGCCAGATGTCCACGAACGGATGTCCGACGACGAGCACGTACGCACCGAACGGCCCGGCCGCCACCTCCGCGGCGATCCGGCTCTCCTTGCTGCCAGGCACCAGATGGTCGACGAGGACGCCGAGCCGCTGGTCGGCATCGGGCGCGAACTCGGTGACCACACTCGCGAGGTCGTCGACTCCTTCGAGGTACTCCACCGCGACGCCTTCGATCCGCAGGTCGTCGCCCCAGACCTTCTCGACCAACTCGGCGTCGTGGCGGCCCTCGACGTAGATCCGGCTCGCCCGGGCGACGCGGGCCCGCGCACCCGAGACCGCGATCGACCCTGACGCCGTGCGCCGTGGTCCACCCGCCGCCGAGCCTCCCGTGGCCGGCGGACGCAGAACGACCGGCCGCCCTTCCAGCAGGAACCCGGGCCCGTACGGATAGCTTCGCCGGGCACCGAACCGGTCCTCCAGCACCACGAGTGTGCGTTCGATGCCGACGACGGCGCCGCAGAAGCCGGTCGTCGCGTCCTCGACCACCATGTCGGGCTCGACAGAGACGTCGACCGAGCGTCCGCGCTTCGGCGCCCGCCAGTCGCTCTCGAGAACGTCAGGTCCGTAACGGTCAGCGGGAGGTGAGGATCCGGCCATGGAGAGCGAGGGTAGCCGCCTCACACGAGCGGCAGTGTCCGCCGTCCGCGAGTGTCGCGCAGTTGTGCGTACCCCCGCCGGATCGCCTCGGCCAAAGCCTCCCGCGACCATGGCCACTCGGCTGCCTCCCATGCCCGCTCGATCGGCACCCGTTCCTCGACCAGGCGGCGGATCGTCCCGGCGACGCCCACGAGGTCGCCGCGCTGCTCCCCGACGTACGCATGGTCCACGACCGTGCCATGCCCGGGCACGACCGCTGTCCGCGTCGTCAACAGTCCCGCCACCACGTCGAGCGTCGCACCCCACTCGAGCGGGTACGAGTCGTCGCCGTACGACGGCGGGCCGGACTCCTCGACGAGATCTCCCACGTAGACCACGTCGGCGTCGGGAACCCGGACCACGACGTCGCCGTCGGTGTGGCCGCGTCCCGGATGCACGAGCTCCACCACCCGGTCGCCGAGATCGGCCATCGCGACCGACGCGAAGGTCCGTCCCGGCGGCACTACCTCCAGTGCGGCCATCTCCGTGGCCCATTCGGCGGACCGCGCCGAGAGCTCCGCACGCACGCCGTCGGCCCGCGCCTCGAGCATCGCGGGCACGGACTCGTGGCCGTAGATCACCGCGTCGGCGAACCGGGCGTTGCCGAAGCAGTGATCGAAGTGCCAGTGGGTGTCGACCACCCAGCGCACCGGCGCGCGGGAGAGGCGACGCAGGTCAGCGCGCAACTCGTCGGCTTCGCCCAGGCTTGCCCGGGTGTCGACCAGCAGGATGCCGACGGCACCCACGACCGCCCCGATCGTGAGGTCGTACGACGGGTAGCGGCGGGCGAAGCAGCCCGGCCCGACCTCGGTCCATCCGTGCGTGTTCGTGTCCACGATCCACAGCCTCGCATCCGCTCAGGACGCACATTCGGGGCCTCTCCCCGTAGACTGGCACTCGGGTTCGGGGAGTGCCAGGCACATGCCGCTGCCCCGCCCTCAGGTCAACCGTGACGCGAGGAGGTGCGGGCTCCATGCTCGACGAACGGAAGCTGGCCGTCCTCCGCGCCATCGTCGAGGACTACGTGCACACCGAGGAGCCGGTCGGTTCCAAGGCGCTTGTCGACCGGCACCACCTGGGCGTTTCCTCCGCGACGGTCCGCAACGACATGGCCGCGCTGGAGGACGAGGGCTACATCGCCCAGCCGCACACGAGCGCTGGCCGGATCCCGACGGACAAGGGCTACCGGCTGTTCGTCGACCGGCTGAGCACGATCAAGCCGATGTCTGGCGCGGAGCGCAGGGCGATCTCGACGTTCCTCGAGGGCGCGGTCGATCTGGACGATGTCGTCAACCGGACCGTACGCCTGCTCTCCCAGCTCACCCGCCAGGTCGCGGTCGTGCAGTACCCCACCTTGTCCCGGTCGACCGTCCGCCATGTCGAGTTGGTGCTGCTGTCCACCACCCGGCTGCTGATCGTCCTCATCACCAGCACGGGCCGGGTCGAGCAGCGTGTCGTCGACGTCGGCAAGGCCCCTGAAGACGCGCTGCTGGGCGATGTCCGGGCCCGCCTCAACGCTGCGGTCATGGGGGCGCGGCTCGCCGAGGTGCAGTCGCTCGTGGTCGACCTGCCTGAGGCGTTCGCGCCCGACGACCAGCCGATCGTCGCCAGCATCGTGTCGGCGTTCCTCGAGACCCTCGTCGAACGCCCGGAGGAACGCATCGCGGTCAGTGGCACCGCCAACCTGATCCCGCTCGGGCACGAGTTCCACTCCTCGATCCGGCCGGTACTCGAGGCGCTGGAGGAGCACGTCGTGCTGTTGCGGCTCCTCGGCGAGTCGACCGCTCCCGCCCGCCTCACGGTCCGGATCGGGCACGAGAACCCCTACGCTGAGCTGGCCGCCGCCTCCGTTGTCGCGACCGGCTATGGTCCTGGGGACGAGACACTCGCCCACCTGGGTGTCGTCGGACCCACCCGGATGGACTATCCGGGCACGATGGGTGCGGTCCGGGCGGTCGCCAGATATGTCAGTCAGATCCTCGCTGAGGAATAGCTTCTCAAAGAGGCAGCGGGGTCTTAAGGAAGATGAGTCCCAAGGGAATGAGTCAGTGCAAGAGGCCACCCACAGCATGAGCCAGGACTATTACGAACTCCTCGGAGTCGGGCGCGACGCGTCCGCGGAGGAGATCAAGAAGGCCTACCGCCGGCTGGCGCGCACCCTGCACCCTGACGTCAACCCGGATCCGGAGACCCACGAGCGTTTCAAGGAGGTCACCCGCGCCTACGAGGTCCTGTCGGACCCGAAGAAGCGTGAGGTCTACGACCTGGGGGGCGATCCGCTCGGTGCGGCTGGACAAGGTGCGGGATTCGGGCAGGGTTTCTCGTTCACCGACATCATGGACGCGTTCTTCGGCGGCACGACCGCCCGCGGGCCGCGACCCCGGACCCGCCGTGGCCAGGACGCGCTCCTGCGCCTCTCGGTCGATCTGGCCGAGGCGGTGTACGGCGCCGTCAAGGAGGTCCAGGTCGACACGGCCGTCGTCTGCGGGAGCTGTTCGGGCAGGGGCGCTGCCCCAGGCACGACACCCACCAGCTGCTCGGTCTGCGAGGGTCGCGGTGAGATCAGCTCCGTCCAACGGTCCTTCCTCGGCCAGGTCATGACGAGCCGGCCGTGCCCCCGCTGCCAGGGGTTCGGCACGATCATCCCCACCCCGTGCCCTGAGTGCGCGGGGGAGGGCCGGGTGCTGTCCCGGCGTACCCTCGCCGTCCGGATCCCCGCCGGCGTCGACGACGGCACCCGGATCCAGCTGGCCGGCCAGGGTGAGGTGGGCCCCGGCGGCGGTCCCGCCGGCGACCTGTATGTCGAGATCCAGGTCGCCCCGCACGAGGTGTGGACCCGGCGCGCCGCCGACCTGCACTGCTCGGTGACGCTGCCCATGACGGCCGCGGCGCTCGGCACGACGATCTCGCTGGAGACGCTCGACAACGACACCGTCGAGGTCGACGTCAAGCCTGGCACGCAGTCCGGGCAGCGCCTGGTCGTCACCGGTCGAGGCGTACCTCATCTGTCCGGTTCGCATCGCGGTGACCTGGTCGTCCACGTCGTCGTGGAGACGCCGACGAAGCTCGACGCGGCACAGCGAGACCTGCTCACCGAGCTCGCCAGGCTACGGGACGAGGAGAAGGCGACCGGCCAGTTCTCGTCCGAACGTCGAGGCGTCTTCTCGCGGATCCGGGACGCCTTCAACGACAGGGGTGTCTGAACCGCCGTGGCACAACGATCAGCCGACTGTGTGTTCTGCGGCATCGTCGCCGGCACGATCCCGTCGGCACAGGTCCGTGAGACCGACCGGACCCTCGCCTTCCGCGACGTGAGCCCCCAGGCACCCGTCCACGTACTGGTCGTTCCCAAGGACCACTACGCCGACGTGGCCGAAGTCGTGGCCGCCGCTCCCCACCTGCTCCGGCTGCTGCTCGAGGAGTGTGTGGCGGTCGCCAGGGACGAGGGGATCGCCGACGACGGCTACCGGATCGCCCTCAACACCGGCGAGCAGGGTGGTCAGGCGGTCGCGCACTGCCACGCCCACGTTCTCGGGGGACGGCAGATGGCTGGTCAGCTGGGCTAGAAGAGCGCCCGTCGGCGGCGGGGCCCCGGGCCGTTGGCGGCGGAAGATCGCGTCGGATCGCCCCGGATCGGGAAAGTACGGAAGAAATACCCGTCCGCATCCGGTCCCGCGCGGGCTACCATGACTGTCGATTCACCGGCCAGGAGCCGGGTGTCAGCACGTTGGGACTACGGAGGAGAGGGCCGACCAAGGCCGCCCATGGGCAAGATCACCCCGTCACAGACCAAGATCGTCGTACCGTCGAGCATCTCCATGGTGAGCCTGCTCGGGCCGCGTGATGAGTTCCTCCGGGTCGCTGAGAAGGAGTTCGACGCCGAGATCCACGTCCGCGGCAACGAGATCACCGTGGTCGCGGAGCCTGACGAGCGGATCCTCGTCGAGCAGCTGTTCGACGAGCTGGTGGCCGTCGTCCGCTCCGGCCACGGCCTCACCTCCGACGCGGTCGAACGCAGCATCGCGATGCTCCGGGCCCGCGAGTCCGAACGTCCGGCCGACGTCCTGACGCTCAACATTCTGTCCAACCGCGGCAAGACGATCCGGCCGAAGACGCTCGGCCAGAAGCACTACGTCGACGCGATCGACGAGCACACCGTGGTGTTCTCGGTCGGTCCGGCCGGAACCGGCAAGACCTACCTCGCGATGGCGAAGGCGGTCCAGGCGCTGCAGGCCAAGCAGGTCAACCGGATCATCCTCACCCGCCCGGCGGTCGAGGCGGGGGAGCGGCTCGGGTTCCTCCCAGGCACCCTGTCGGAGAAGATCGACCCGTACCTCCGGCCGCTCTACGACGCGCTGCACGACATGATCGACCCCGACTCGATCCCGCGGCTGCTCACGGCCGGGACGATCGAGGTCGCGCCCCTGGCGTACATGCGTGGGCGCACCCTGAATGACGCGTTCATCATCCTCGACGAGGCGCAGAACACCTCGCCGGAGCAGATGAAGATGTTCCTCACCCGGCTCGGGTTCGGATCGAAGATGGTCGTCACCGGCGACATCACCCAGATCGACCTGCCGGGTGGCGGCACCTACTCCGGACTGAAGGTGGTGCGGGAGATCCTGACCGGTCTCGACGATGTGCACTTCTGCTCGTTGACCAGCCAGGATGTCGTACGCCACAAGCTGGTCGGACGGATCGTCGCGGCCTACGACGCCTACGAAGGGCGGAGCGAGTCCGACACCGCCGCCCGTCCGGTCGACGTACGCCGGCGGAAGCCCGGACCTCTGCGGCCCTGAGGGGACCTGGACGGACCCGTGCTGACGAACCCAGCCGACGAACGCGAGCTGAGGCGACGACCTGACGACCGGAGGAAACCGTACGGGCCCGTCAGCCGTCTCTTTCCCACCTGAGATCGACATCATCGAGGCATTTGCGTGAACCTTCCATGAGCATCGACATCGCCAACGAATCCGGCATCGACGTCAACGAACGCGAGCTCGCCCGGCTGGCCCGGTTCGCCCTCGACCGGATGCGGGTGCACCCCCAGGCCGAGCTGTCGGTCGTCCTCGTCGACGAGAAGACGATGGCCGAGCATCACCTGCGCTGGATGGACGAGCCGGGCCCGACCGACGTGCTGGCGTTCCCGATGGACGAGCTCCGTCCGGGCCGAGAGGGCGAGGATCCGCCGCAGGGCCTGCTCGGGGATGTCGTCCTCTGTCCGCAGGTGGCCGACCGGCAGGCCAAGGACGCCGGACACTCGCGAGAGGATGAGCTCCACCTGCTCACGGTGCACGGCATCCTGCACCTGCTCGGCTATGACCACGGCGAGCCGGAGGAGCATCGGGAGATGTTCGCGTTGCAGGCGCGGTTGCTCGGCGAGTGGCAGCCACTGCGGCAGGGGGCGGGCCGCTGATGGACGATCGCGCCCCTGGACGTGAGGCCCGATGAACGGTTGCGCTGATGGACGGTTGCGCTGATGGACGGTTGCGCTGATGGACGGTTGCGCTGATGGACGGTTGCGCTGATGGATGGTGACCGCTGATGGACTGTGAGCCGGAACGACGGCGGCGCTGATGGGTGGCGACACGGTTCTTCTCGTCCTCGCGGCCGTCCTGGTCTTCGTCGCGGGCGTCCTGGCCGCTGCCGAGGCCGCCCTCTCGACGTTCTCCAAGTCACGTGCCGACGGTCTCGTCGCGGCCGGGCGGCGGGGCGGTGAGCGCGTCCGCATGCTTGTGGAGGACAGCGCGCCCTACCTCAACACCGCACTGTTCCTCCGCCTCGCCTGTGAGCTGACCGCGACGATCCTCGTGGCAGAGGTGGTCATCGGCATGGTCCAACCGACGTGGGCGGCGGTTCTGACGGCGGCCGGCGTGATGATCGTCGTGTCGTACGTGGTCGTCGGCGTCGCACCACGCACGCTCGGCCGCCAGCACGCCAACCGGGTCGCCCTGGTCACCTCGGCGTTGCTGATCGGGCTGACGCGGGTGCTGGGACCGCTGCCGAAGCTCCTGATCCTGCTCGGTAACGCGCTCACACCGGGGAAGGGCTTTCGTGAGGGGCCGTTCGCCACCGAGGCCGAGCTCCGCGAACTGGTCGACATCGCCGAGGCCAGCCGGGTGATCGAGTCGGGCGAGCGGGAGATGATCCACTCGGTGTTCGAGCTGGGCGACACGATCGTCCGCGAGGTGATGGTGCCCCGGACCGACATCGTCGTCATCGAACGCCACAAGACCCTGCGCCAGCTGATGTCCCTGGCGCTGCGCAGCGGTTTCTCCCGGATCCCGGTGATCGGGGAGAACCTCGACGACATCGTGGGGGTGGCCTACCTCAAGGACGTGACCCAACGGGTCTACGACAACCGCCAGGCCGAAACCACCGAACGCGTGGAGCAGGTGATGCGGCCGCCGGCGTTCGTTCCTGATTCGAAGCCGGTCGACGGGCTGCTCCGCGAGATGCAGCAGCAGCGGACGCACCTGTCCATCGTGCTGGACGAGTACGGCGGCACGGCGGGGCTGGTGACGATCGAGGACATCCTCGAGGAGATCGTCGGCGAGATCACCGACGAGTACGACGTCGAGCCGCGCGCGGTGGAGCGCCTGGGCAGCGGCGCGGTGCGGGTCAGCTCGAGGCTACCGATCCACGAGCTGGGGGAGCTGTTCGACCTGGAGCTGGACGACGAGGACGTCGACAGCGTGGGCGGCCTGATGGCCAAGCACCTCGACAAGGTGCCCATCCCGGGCGCCAAGGTGACCGTCGACGGCCTCCGTCTGCTCGCCGAAGGGCCGGTGGGTCGGCGTAACCGCATCCCGACGATCCTCGTCACCCGGGTCGACGAATCCGAACGCGCGGCCGCCGCCGAGCGGTCGGAGGCCACCTGACGACAGGCGTACGACTTCGCCGGCAGGTCAGGCCGGCTCGACCTCCGGAGCGCCCGGGAGCGCGACGGTGACGACGAGACCACCATCGGGCCGTGGTCGAGCGACGACGTCACCGCCGTGCGCATGGGCGATGGATCGGACGATGGAGAGCCCGAGGCCGGCCCCTTTGGCGGTGACGAGGCGGTCGGTTCCGAGCCTGCGAAACGGTTCGAACAGCTGGGGGATGTCGTACGGCGGGATGACGTCGCCGCTGTTGCTGACCACGACCTCGACCCAGCCGTCGGGGTGCCGCCGGCTGGCGACGTCGACGAATCCCCCCTCGCTGAGGTTGTGTCGGATCCCGTTGTCGACGAGATTCTGGACGAGGCGTTCGAGCAGCACCGGGTCGCCGGCCGTGGGAGCTTCGGCTGCTTTGTCGCGCAGGACGATGCCCTGCTCGCGCGCGGCGCCGCTCGCGTGCGCGGTCACGTGGATCACCACGTCGGCGAGATCGACGGGGGTCCGTTCGACCACGTCGTTCTCGGAGCGCGCGAGCAGCAGGAGCCCGTTGATGAGCCGCTCGTGCCGGGTGTTGATCTCCAGGAGGGTCTCGCCGAGCTGTTGGACGTCGGGCGAGGCGTTCTTGCGGTGCATTGCCACCTCGACGAGGGCACGGTTGAGGGTCAGAGGTGTCCGCAGCTCGTGGGAGGCGTTCGCGACGAAGTGCCGCTGCCCGTCGAAGGACTTGTCAAGGCGTTCGACCATGGTGTCAAAGGTGTCGGCGAGCTCCTTCACCTCGTCGTCCGCGCCGCGGAGGGCGATGCGTTCGTGCAGGCTCCGGTCGGCTGCCTTGGCGTCGGCGATCCGCCGGGCGGTCTCGGTGACCCGGTGCAGCGGCGCGAGGACCCTTCCGGCGATCAACCAGCCGAACCCGGCGGCGGCGGAGCCGACCAGGCCGAGCGCGATCGCCCCCTGCGTGAGCAGCGACGTCAGCGTGGCGCGCCGGAGTTCGGCCTGCTTGGTCGCGACGTAGCGCGAGGCTTCGCTCGCGGTGAGCAGGTCGCCCTCACTGGTCCGGATGAACGCCTCGTCCGGCAGTCGAGTCCCCGGACCGGTGACGCGAGCGGTGAAGAGACCCGTCGCCTCCGGCATCCGCTGGCTGACGAGAACGTAGGTCACGGCCAGCAGGACGAGTCCAGCGGCGAAGAAGAGGCCGCCGTAGAGCAGCGTCAGCCGCAGCCGGAGTGTCGGGCGCAGCCAGCGCCGACGCCCGGCTGGGCGTGGGGCGTCCGCGCGTGGCGTGGCCGAGCGAGCGAGGCTGTGGGGGTCTGTCATGGGATCCGGTACCCCACTCCGGCGACGGTCTCGACCACAGGTGGGTTGCCGAGCTTGCGGCGGAGCTTGAGGACTGTGATGCGTACGGCGGAGGTGAAGGGGTCGGCGTGTTCGTCCCACACCTTCTCCAGCAGGTCCTCGGCGGAGACCACGGCTCCGTCGGCGCGAAGAAGCTCGGCGAGGACACCGAACTCCTTCCTCGACAGCGAGAGGTAGCGTCCGTCCCGGAACACCTGTCGGCGTGCCGGGTCAAGGGCGATGCCGGCGCGTTGCAGCAGCGGGGGAGCCGCCGGGCGGGTACGCCTGCCGAGGGCGAGCACGCGGGCGGCCAGTTCGGGGAACGCGAACGGCTTGGAAAGATAGTCGTCGGCGCCGAGCGTCAGCCCGGCCACGCGGTCGCCGATCTCGGCGGCGGCGGTGAGCATGAGGACCCGCGCGCTCGCGTCGGACTCCACGAGGGTCCGGCACACGTCGTCGCCGTGGACGATCGGCAGGTCCCGGTCGAGGACCACCACGTCATAGTCGTGGACGGCGAGCCGCTCCAGCGCCGCATCGCCGTCGAGTGCCACGTCGACGGCGTGGGCGTCACCGCGGAGCCACTCCGCGATCGCCTCCGCGAGCAGGCGTTCGTCCTCCACCACCAGTACCCGCATCGTCGCCCCTTTTGTCCGCGTTCCTTGCCCATGATGCCGCCCCTGCGGCCCGCCTGGCCCGACTCGATGGTGACTCACCCGGTATTTCCTCGCCGTTAACGGGTCCGGAAACGCCGCGGAAACCGCCGTCGGAGTGGACTGGCCGTCCAATGGGGCCGGCAATCCGCTGGCCGTACGGACGAGGGGAGTGATCATGCGAGGTCGAGTGCCTGAGCGACCCGCGCTGGGAGCGGTGATCGTGCTGCTTCTGCTGCTGGTCGTGGCCGGCTGTGCCGGCACTGGGGGTGGCTCGGGCGATGACACCGCTCGCGTCGCCTCCGCCGACGACGGTGCCGCGGATGCGGGAGCGGACGACCCCGGTGGCGCCAGCGGCGAGGACGCAGCCGGGATGAGCCAGGAGGAGCGGGAGGAAAAGGCGCTGAAGTTCGCCCAGTGCATGCGTGAGAACGGCGTCCCGATGGACGACCCGGATTCGAGCGGGCGGGTGCAGATCCGCGTCAACGGCGACGATGTCGACCGCGAGACGGTCGAGCAGGCCCAGCAGGCGTGCCAGAAGTTCGCCCCGTTCGGCAAGGACGGTCCGCGGCAGGACCCGAAGATGGCGGAGAACATGCGCAAGTTCGCGCAGTGCATGCGGGACAACGGCGTACCGGACTTCCCCGACCCCGACGGCGGCAGGATGATGCTGGACAAGTCGATCGCCGGCGATCCTGACTTCAAGGCCGCGCAGGAGGCCTGTGGCGAGAAGTTCCTGCCGAACCGTACGGGAGCGCCAGGTGGTTCCCAGTGAGCGGCACGACGGCAAGGGACGCCGCGACGCAGGGGCCCCAGGCACCGCAGAGCCCACAGACACCGCAGACACCGCAGAGCCCACAGACACCGCGGAGCCCGCAGACGCCGCAGCCGCGTGGCCGGCGCCGTGGCCGCGGGCGAAAGGTGGCGGGCGTCGTCGCCGCGGTGGCCGTCACGGGTGTGGTTGTCTCCGCCGCTGGCGGGATCGTGGCACGCGAGTTCGGCCTCGGAGATTTCGGCGCAGGCGCTTTCGGCAGTGGCTGGCTCGGCCTCGGCGGGTCCGGTTCGGGCTCGGATGGCGGCACCGCGGAGGCAGCAGCCTCCACCCTGCCGCCGGCCACCACGCAGGTCACCAGGCAGACCATGCAGAGCACCGAATCCGTCGACGGCGACCTCGGCTTCGGTCCCAGCAGCACGCTGACGAACCGCGTTCAGGGCACGGTGACGGCGCTGCCCGACAGTGGGCAGGAGATCGCCCGCGGTCGGGCGTTGTACAAGGTGGACGACCAGCCGGTCGTGTTGATGTACGGCGAGCTGCCGGCGTACCGAACGCTCGGTCCGGGAAGCGAGGGCGCGGACGTCAAACAGCTGGAGCGCAACCTCAAAGCCCTTGGCTACAAGGGATTCTCCGTTGACGAGGACTACACCGACAACACCGCGGACGCGGTCGAGGAGTGGCAGGAGAACCTCGGCCTGACAGAGACCGGCCGGGTCGACTTGGGCCGTGTCGTCTTCGCCGACGGAGCGGTCCGGGTGGACACCGTCAAGGTGGGGCGCGGCGAGCCGGTGGGCCCGGGACTCGCGGTCCTGGACTACACCGGAACCGCGAGTCTCGTGACCGCCGACCTGGAGCTGTCCGACCAATCGTTGGTGACGAAGGGTGCCGAGGTGAGCGTAGAACTGCCCGACGGTACGAAGGTGGCCGGGACGATCGACCAGGTGACGACGGTGATCGAGCCCGCCGCCGACCAGAACAGCGATCCCGAGACGAAGCTCGAGGCCGTCATCTCGCTCGAGGATCAGAAGGCCACCAGGGACCTCACGGCCGCAGCGGTCGACGTGGTGTTCACCGCGTCCGAACGCAAGGACGTGTTGACGGTGCCGGTCACCGCTCTGGTCGCCCTCGCCGAGGGTGGCTACGGCATCGAGGTCGTGACGGGATCCACCAGCCGCTACGTACCGGTGACGACCGGGCTGTTCTCCGACGGACGGGTGGAGATCGACGGCGCGGGCATCGACGAGGGCACCCGGGTGGGGGTGTCGAAGTGATCGAGCTCGTCGACGTGACCAAGCACTATTCCGGCGACGTCCACGCCCTGGCCGGTGTCTCGCTGCGGATCGGCACGGGGGAGCTGGTAGCGATCGTCGGCCCCTCCGGATCGGGCAAGTCCACGATGCTGAACGTCCTGGGCACTCTCGACCGGCCGACGTCGGGGTCCGTCGCGCTCGACGGCCGCGACGTGGCCAGGTTGCCCGACCGGGACCTGTCCGCACTGCGGGCGCGGCAGGTGGGCTTCGTGTTCCAGCAGTTCCACCTCGCCGCGGGAGTCCCGGCGCTGGACAACGTGGCCGACGGACTGCTGTACGCCGGAGTCGGGCGGCGGGAGCGGCGCCGTCGCGCCACAGCGGCACTTGACCGTGTCGGGCTGGCGCACCGGCTGGACCACGAGCCGCACGAGCTGTCAGGTGGGGAGCGGCAGCGGGTGGCGATCGCCCGGGCCGTGGTCGGGGACCCGCCGTTGCTGCTCGCGGACGAGCCGACCGGCAACCTCGACTCGGCTTCCGGGGCGGTGGTGATGACGCTGTTGCGCGACCTCAACGCCGCCGGTACGACCGTGGTGGTGATCACCCACGATCGGGAGATCGCCTCGAGCCTGCCCCGGCATGTGAGCATGCGCGACGGCCGCGTGATCGCCGACACCATCGGGAGGCGGCCACCCACCGGCGTGTCGGGGCCATCCGGAGCCCCCGGCGCGTCGGGGGCATCCGGAGCCAGCGGAGCGCCGGGCGGCAACGGCGTCCCGACCGGATCGGGGGTGTGGTGATGGCGATGCCCACCGAAGCCCGCGCTGAGACGGCGCCGCCTCGCCTCACGCCGGCCCGCCTGCGCCCGGGCGACGTCGTCCGGGTCGGCGGGGCCGGCCTGCGGTCGCGCCCCTTGCGGGTGTTCCTCTCCGCGTTGGGAATCGCCATCGGCATCGCGGCCATGGTCTCCGTGGTGGGGATCTCCACGTCGTCGCAGGCCGATCTGGACCGCCAGCTCGCGGCGTTGGGCACGAACCTGCTCACCGTCTCGCCCGGGCAGACCATGTTCGGGCAGGACGCGACCCTACCGACCGAGGCCGAGTCGATGATCGACCGCATCGGCCCGGTCACGTCCACGTCGGCGGTCGGTCGGCTCGGCGACGCCAAGGTCTACCGCTCTGACCTGATCCCGGAGGTGCAGACCGGAGGTCTTGCGACCTACGCCGTCCGGCTGGACCTCCCGGACACCGTCGGTGCACAGGTCCGCACCGGGACCTGGCTCAACGCCGCGACGGGACGGTATCCCGCCGTGGTTCTGGGATCGGCCGCTGCCGAGCGGCTCGGTATCGGCCATGCCGGACCGGACGTGCGGATCCTGGTCGGTGGTGAGTGGTTCACCGTCGTGGGCATCCTGGACCCGGCGCCGCTGGCGTCTGAGCTCGACTCGGCCGCGCTGATCGGCTGGGAGGCTGCGGACACCTATCTGGGCTTCGACGGCTATCCCACCACGGTCTACACCCGGTCCGACGACAGTCAGGTGGAAGCGGTGCAGGCGGTCCTCGCGGCCACCGCGAATCCCGCGGCCCCGAACGAGGTGGACGTCTCACGCCCGTCCGACGCCCTTGTCGCCCAGCGTGCGGCCGGCGATGCGTTCACCGGTCTGCTGCTCGGTCTCGGGGCGGTGGCGCTGCTCGTCGGTGGGGTCGGGGTCGCCAACACCATGGTGATCTCGGTCCTGGAACGCCGAGCCGAGATCGGGCTACGGCGGGCTCTCGGTGCCACGCGGGGACAGATCCGTACGCAGTTCCTCGCCGAGTCGCTGCTGCTGTCGATGCTCGGCGGGATCGCCGGTGTGGTCCTGGGTGTCGCCGTCACCGTGGGCTACGCCTTCTACCAGGCATGGCCGGCCGTGGTGCCCACCTGGGTCCTGGTAGGAGGAGTCCTTGCCACGCTGACGATCGGTGGACTCGCCGGCGTCTATCCGGCGATCCGGGCCGCGCGCCTCTCGCCGACCGAGGCGCTCGCGGCGCCATGACGCACGTGCCGGCCCGAACGTGCCGCTCCGTGCCGGACAACGAGGCGCGCGCGACCGGTGGCGGATGTGAGAGGCCGCGGGCCAGCATCCGCTACCGGCGCGCGGTGGCCTTCGCGAGCGGGCGTTCCTCCACTTCCTACGCCGAGAGACCGCCGTCGACCATCAAGGTCGCGCCGGTGACAAACGACGCCTCGTCGCTGCCGAGGAACACGATGGCGTAGCCGATCTCGCGCGGATCGGCCTGTCGCTTCAGCAACGTCGGTGTGCCGGCCGCAAGCGCCGCACGCGCCTCGTCCAGGCTCTCGCCGGTCGAGGCCGCACGCCTGCGGACGTGAAACATCGTGAGCGTCGGGCCCGGGCACACGGCATTGACCCGGATCCCCTCGGCCGCGTGGTCGTGGGCCATCGACCGGGTGAGCGCGAGCACGGCCGCCTTCGTCGCGTCGTACTGCGCCATCCCGCTGCGACCACGCAGGGCGTTGGCGGACGAGACGTTGACGATGCTTCCGCCGTCGCCGGAGGTGACCATCGCCGGCACCGCGAACTTCGAGCAGTAGCC
Source organism: Actinopolymorpha sp. B9G3 (assembly GCF_040120725.1). NCBI lineage: Bacteria > Bacillati > Actinomycetota > Actinomycetes > Propionibacteriales > Actinopolymorphaceae > Actinopolymorpha > Actinopolymorpha sp. B9G3. The sequence continues at coordinate 289,498 of NZ_JBEEAB010000004.1, forward strand.
GACCTGGAGCAGGTTGCCCTTGAGAATGGTGTCCCAGGAGCCGGTGTCGGCCTCCGTAACGGGACCGTAGACGCGGACTCCGGCGACATTGGCCAGGATGTCGAGGCGGCCGAACCTGCCTACTGTCTCGTCCACCGCCCGTCGCGCCTCGGCCTCCTCGTCCAGCCGGGCGCCGAGGGCGAGAATCCGGTCACCACCGGCGTCGATCTCGCGCGCCGCACGCTCGGCCTCGCCGGCGTCGACGTCGACCACCGCGACCGATGCGCCCTCCTCCCACAACAGTTGGGCAGTCGCCTGCCCGATGCCGCCTCCGCCGCCGGTCACCAATGCCACTTTGCCCGCAACACGTCCCATGCGGACGATCCTAGGAGTCCTTCGGGTGGACGAACGGATCCCGAATGCCGACGGGCCTGCACCGGCCACAGGCTCTCGGTCGCCCCTCTAGGATCGGTCCGTGACCAGTCAGGAGCTCGATCCCGAGGACGCGAAGATCGTGACGCTTGCCCGGGCCACCCGATCCCGGGCAGGGAGTGCGCAGGGGGCCGCGGTGCGTGACACCACCGGACGCACCTACACGGCGGCCACGGTCTCGCTGTCGTCCCTCCAGCTCTCCGCGTTGCGCCTCGCGGTGGCCATGGCGGTATCCAGTGGCGCAGAGGGCCTGGAGGCCGCCGCTGTCGTGGCCGAGGAAGCCGCCGTGGCCACGGAGGATGTCGCTGCGGTCCGCGACCTGGGTGGTGAGGGCGTCCCGATCCTTCTCGCGGGTACGGACGGCTCGGTCACGGAGTCCGTGTCCACCTGAAGCCCCGAGGTCGACCTGAAGCTCCTGCTGCCAGAGCTCCAGCCGCGAAGGCGTAAGGGAGAATCAACGGGGTGAGCGAGAGTACGCAGGAGTACCGGAGCGGTTTCGCGTGCCTGGTCGGACGCCCCAACACCGGCAAGTCGACCTTGACGAACGCCCTCGTCGGCCGCAAGGTCGCGATCGCGTCGGCCCGGCCACAGACGACCCGTCACACTGTTCGCGGCATCGTCAACCGGCCCGAGGCGCAGCTCGTGCTGGTCGACACCCCTGGGTTGCACCGGCCACGCACTCTGCTCGGGGAGCGGCTCAACGCCCTCGTCCTCACCACCCTCGGCGAGGTCGATGTCGTCGGTGTGTGCCTGCCGGCGAACGAACGCATCGGACCAGGTGACCGGTTCCTTGCCGGCGAGATCGCGAAGGTCCGCCGGCGGCCGACGGTCGCCATCGTCACGAAGGCCGATCTGGTGGACCGGACCGCGATGTCCGAGCAGCTGCTCGCGGTCTCGAAGCTGGCCGACGACACCGGCATCACCTGGGACGAGATCGTCCCCGTGTCGGCCACCTCGGGGTTCCAGATCAACCTGCTCACCGATCTCCTCATCAGCCAACTTCCGGCTGGTCCGCAGCTCTATCCCGAGGGGGAGCTGACGGACGAACCCGAAGAGATTCTCGTCGCGGAACTGGTTCGCGAGGCGGCGTTGGAAGGCGTGCGCGACGAGCTTCCCCACTCCATCGCGGTGGTCGTGGAGGAGATGGGGCTGCGCGAGGACCGACCCGACGACAAGCCGCTGCTCGACGTTCACGCCAACCTCTATGTCGAACGGCCGAGCCAGAAGGCGATCGTCATCGGTACGAAGGGCCGCCGGCTGGTCGACGTCGGCACCCGGGCACGCCACCAGATCGAGGCGCTGCTGGGAACGCCGGTCTATCTGGACCTGCACGTGAAGGTGGCGAAGGACTGGCAGCGCGACCCCAAACAGCTCCGCCGCCTGGGCTTCTGACCGTGGCATGGTGACGGTGCGGGCGAAGGACCGCGCGGTGAGGGAGAGCCTGTGAAGGTCGTGATTCCTGGTGGCACCGGTCAGGTCGGACGCATCCTGAGCCGCGCGCTGGTGCGGTCGGGCCACCAGGTGGTGGTTCTCAGCCGAGGCAGCGGCCGAGGACTGGCGCCGGGCGTCCGCCACGAGAGCTGGGACGGCCGTACGCAAGGAGCGTGGACCAAGGAACTCGACGGCTGTGACGCGGTGATCAACCTCGCTGGCCGCAGCGTGAGCTGTCGCTACTCCGAGTCCAACCTCCGGGCGATGATGGACTCACGGGTGGAGTCCACGCGCGCGGTGGGCGAGGCCATCGAGCAGGCGACGACGCCGCCCCGTGTGTGGCTGCAGATGAGCACCGCCACGATCTACGCCCACCGCTTCGACGCACCGAACGACGAGGCGACGGGCATCATCGGCGGAACCGAACCCGACGTCCCCGGCTACTGGGCGTTCAGCGTCGAGATCGCCAAGGCGTGGGAACGTACGCAGGATCAGGCCGACACGCCGCACACCCGCAGTGTCGCGTTACGCACTGCGATGGTGATGAGTCCGGACCGAGGTGGGGTGTTCGACGTCATGCTCCGGATGGTTCGGCTGGGTCTGGGCGGCCCCGTCGCGGGCGGCGCACAGTACGTCTCATGGATCCATGAGCAGGACATGGTTCGCGCGGTCGACCTCCTGATTGGCCGCGACGATCTCGCGGGACCCGTCAACCTGGCCGCGCCCGAACCTCTGCCGCATCGGGACTTCATCCGTGCCCTGCGTTCGGCGTGGGGAACCCGGCTGGGCCTGCCGGCCACCAGGTGGATGGCCGAGCTCGGCGCCTTCGTCATTCGTACCGACACCGAACTGTTGCTGAAGAGCCGCAGAGTCGTCCCAGGTCGGCTACGGGATGCGGGGTTCTCCTTCGACTTCCCGCACTGGGCCGGCGCCGCCGAGGACCTCGTCCGCCGGGTCAGAGCGGAACGGCCTGGTCAGACGTCGCGTTCCCAGCTGTCGTAGCGGGCGGCGATCCGGTAGCCGAGGGCTTCGTTGACGCCGATCATGTGGGAGTTCGACTCGGCGTTCCAGGTGTCCACCCAGCGCACCTGTGGCTCCGCCTCCGCGAGCCACGCCATCATCTCCGCCTTGAGCAGCATGCCGAGCCGGTGGCCCCGGTGCGCCCGCGCCACCGCGGTGTCGTACTGGCCGCCCCATTCGGGCAGGTCCGGGTGGACGCCCACGATGGTGTGACCGGCCAGCGGGCCGTCAGTGCCGAGGCGGGCGATGAGGCGGTACATGTGGACGCCTTCCGCGGCGCGGCCGGCCTCGAAGGCACGGATCCGGGCGCCGTCGAAGACGTCGTCGTCGACCTCCATGTCGCCGGTCGGCGCGTCGTTGATGGCTCCGGTCAGCTCGGCCACCGCGTCGAGGAGATCGTCCGGGATGGCCTCGGTCACCCGGAGCAGTGTGTAGTCACGGGCGGCCTCGCGGGCCTTCTCGCGCAGCTCGGCGATGCGCTCGTGGTCGACCGCCTGGAGGTCCTGGCGCCGGTGCACCTCGACCAGAACGTTCTTGAAACCCATCGTTCTGGCGAACTCCGCATGCCCCGAATCCGCCAATGTGCCCGTCCCCACCAGCCTCCGGTCGGCCTTGCGTACCCGCTCCAATGCCTCGTCGAGCAGGCGCGTCCCGTGCCCTTTGCGGCGTTCGTCCGGATGGACCACGATCCCGACGCCGGCGCGGTGGAGGTTCTCGCGGTACGACAGGTGCAGCGACAGGTGGCCGATCACCCGGTCCGCTTCCCAGAGCAGCCACTTTTCGCCGGGCTCGCCGTCCCAACCGTGGGTGAGGTGCGCGACGTACGAGCGACGGGGCCAGGACGGGTTCCACGGCTCGTCGACCGCCCGGACGGCGTCGTCGAGAGCGATCGAGGCGTCCACGGCGGCGTCGTCACGGGGGTCAAGACGCTGGAGATCCATAGCAGCCAAGGGTGCGGCCAGAGGCGGCCGGAGAGCAACGGGATTTCGACCCCGAATCCGCCGATCGACCAGGCCACTTGCCCGGTCCGCCGGAACGCCCGCTAAGGTGGGTCACCTCATGCGGTATGTGCGACTCCTCCTTCGCTGCCGCGGCGGGGCCCTCTAAGAGGCCGGGCTCCTCGCCGCGGAGTTCTTCGACGTCCTGGCCGCGCCGACACGTCAGCGAGAACCCAGCGAAGATCCCGAGGACTTTCCGATGCCCGATCGCCAGCAACACAGCCGTCAGTGTCCCAGCGCCATGCCCTTTCATCGCTACCATGCGTTCCCTCCCGTCGAGCTGCCCGACCGCACCTGGCCCGACGCCCGGATCACCCGGGCACCCCGCTGGCTCTCGACCGACCTCCGCGACGGCAACCAGGCACTCATCGACCCGATGAGCCCGGCCCGCAAGCGGCGGATGTTCGACCTGCTGGTCAAGATGGGCTACAAGGAGATCGAGGTCGGCTTCCCGTCGGCGAGCCAGACCGACTTCGACTTCTGCCGCCAACTGATCGAAGAGGACCTGGTCCCCGACGACGTGACGATCTCCGTCCTCACCCAGGCCCGCGAGGAACTGATCGAACGCACCGCTCAGTCGCTGGTCGGTGCCAAGCGCGGCACGATCCACCTCTACAACGCCACGGCGCCGCTGTTCCGCCGGGTCGTCTTCGGCGTGGACCGCGAGGAGTGCAAGGCGTTCGCGGTCAACGGCACCGAGTGGGTGATGAAGTACGCCGACCAACTGCTCGCCGACACCGACTTCGGCTACGAGTACAGCCCGGAGATCTTCGTCGACACCGAACTCGACTTCGCCCTCGAGGTCAGCGATGCCGTCATGGACATGTGGCAGCCCGAAGCCGGCCGCGAGATCATCCTCAACTACCCCTGCACGGTCGAACGGTCGACGCCCAACGTCTACGCCGACCAGATCGAGTGGATGAGCCGGCAGCTGTCCCGGCGCGAGCATGTCTGCCTGTCGGTCCACACCCACAACGACCGGGGCACGGCGATCGCCGACGCCGAGCTGGCCGTGATGGCCGGTGCCGACCGGATCGAGGGATGTCTGTTCGGCAACGGCGAACGCACCGGCAACGTCTGCCTGGTGACACTTGGGCTGAACCTCTTCTCGCAGGGCATCGACCCGCAGATCGACTTCTCCGACATCGACGAGATCCGCCGCACGGTGGAGTACTGCAACCAGCTACCGGTCCACCCGCGTCATCCGTACGCCGGTGATCTCGTCTACACCGCGTTCTCCGGTTCGCACCAGGACGCGATCAAGAAGGGCCTGGAGGCGCACGAGCGAGCGGCGGTTGCTGCCGGGGTGCCGGTGCGGGAGTTCGCCTGGGAGGCGCCGTACCTCCCGATCGACCCGAAGGACGTCGGTCGTACGTACGAAGCGGTGATCCGGGTCAACTCCCAGTCCGGCAAGGGCGGCGTCGCCTACGTGATGAAGGCAGAGCACCACTTGGACCTTCCGCGGCGGCTGCAGATCGAGTTCAGCCGGATCGTGCAGGACCACACCGACACCGAAGGTGGTGAGGTCCCGGCCGCGGACATCTGGCGGATCTTCGAGGCGGAGTACCTCAACCCTGGCACGGATCTCGCGCTCGACTCGGTGCACAGTTCGACGATGACGAACGGGCGCGACGCGTTGACGGTCGACGTCCTGGTCGCGGGGGAGCGGCGCACGCTCTCCGGTGAGGGCAACGGCCCAATTGCCGCGTTCGTCGACGCGATCGGTCAGGTGGGCATCGACGTTCGGGTCCTCGACTACAGCGAGCACGCGCTCGGCGCGGGAGGCGACGCCACCGCGGCCGCCTACGTCGAGTGCGAGGTGGGCGACGAGGTGTGCTGGGGTGTCGGTGTCGACGCCAACATCGTGAGCGCCTCGCTCAAGGCCGTCGTCTCAGCCGTCAACCGCGCCCGCCGCTGAACCGCGCCGCCGTCAACAGTCCCCACGATGCACGGCAAATTCATCGTGCATCGTGGGGAAATGGCAGGACTCGTACGCCGGCGACGCGACCGTGGCGGCCGGACTCAGGATGGCGGCGTGAGTGTTGTCCAGGACCGGAGCACATCACCCACGGCGGCGTCGTCGACGCTGGCCAGCGCTTCGGCGTGGGCTTGAGCGAGGACGTCGGCGACCAGGACCCGTTGGCGGCTGCCGGCCGACGCGATCGCGGCGTGCACCATGGCGAGGCTCATCAGGTTGTCGCGTGCCTCGCCCATCGGCGGCGTGCCGGAACGCAACGCCTGAACGAAGTCCCGCAACGAGCCAGCGATTCCGTCGAGTGGATCCACTTCGCCGGTGTCGCTGACCGGCGCGGTCGCCCGGCCCTCGACGATCTCGAGGGTCGGGGGACCGTCGCCATCCCACAACGTCGTCCCGTGCTCACCGCTGGCGCGCCACGCGGAGTTCCAGGACGTCTCCAACCCCTCGCTGCACCAGCTGCCGGTGTAGACGAAGCGTGAGCCGTCGTTCATCTCGAAGATCGCGGTCGTCGCGGCGTCGCCGGTGTACCAGCTCCACGCGGGGTTGTACTCATCGCAGTAGACCGCGACCGGCTCGGTTCCGGTGAGGAACCGCACGCTGTCGAAGGTGTGGATCGCCATGTCGAGCACCAGCGGATGGTCCATGGCGTCGCGGAAGCCACCGAAATGCGGGGCCTTGAAGAACTCCGCCACCAGGATGCCGAGCCCGCCCAGCTGCCGGATCATCCGCCGGAACGCGAACAGCTGCGGGTTGTAGCGGCGGCTCTGGCTGACCATGAAGAGGCGGTCGTACACCTGGGCCGCGGCTACCAGGTCCAGCGCCTCGGACAGCGTGGCCGCCAACGGCTTCTCACCCAGCACGGGCAGCCCGCGGCGCAGCGCCTGCATCGTCACCGCATGATGCGCCTCGGGAATCGTCACGTCGACCACGAAGTCGGCCGCGGTCTCGTCGACCAACTCCTCCAGGGTGCCAGCCACCGGAACGCCGCTCAGCCCGGCGTCGTCGAGTGCGGCCTTGGCGGCTGTGACATCGAGGTCGGCGACGCCGACGAGTTCGACGTCGTCCGCTGCCTGGAGGTTGCGCAGCCAACCGCGTCCCATCGCACCGACGCCGACAAGGATGGCCCGCAGGGGCGCGTTGCCGTCTGAGGAGCTCGTGCCGGACGAGCCGCTGGCGGGATTCGTCACGACTGCCCCTCCGCCTCTTCGTCATACCAGCCGAGCGGGCTGTTGCGCAGCTTCGGGACGTCCCGGCCGTCGCCGGTCGGCGCCGCCCAGGCCACGGCGTTGCTGATGACCCGTCGTACCTCGAGCTGGTGGTAGACGGGGTAGGCCTGGTCGCCGGGGCTGAAGTAGAAGATCCGCCCGTTGCCGCGGTAGAACACACAACCGCTGCGGAACACCTCACCACCGGTGAACGAACTGACGAAGACGAGCTCGTCCGGATCCGGGATGTCGAAGACCTCGCCGTACATCTCCTGGGCGGGGATCACGATCGGGCTCGGCACTCCGCGGGCGACCGGGTGATGCGGTTTCAGTGTCCACACGAGCTCCCGGTCATCCCCCGCTCGCCAGCGCAGCGTGCAGGTCGTGCCCATCAGCTGGCGGAAGATCTTCGACAGGTGTCCGGAGTGAAGGACGACGAGGCCCATGCCGCCGAGGACATGGCGCTGGACCCGGGAGACCACCTCGTCACTGACCTCGCCGTGAGCGGCGTGTCCCCACCAGGTCAGGACGTCGGTGTCGGCAAGCACCTCTTCGGTGAGTCCGTGCTCGGGGTCGGCCAGGGTCGCGGTCCGCACGGCCGCGCCCGCTCCCAACTGGTCGCGGATCCCTGCCGCGATCGCGCCATGGATCCCTTCGGGATAACGCTGTCGTACGGCTTCCTCGGTCGTCTCGTGGACGTTCTCGTTCCATACGGTGACTCGGATGGTGCGCTCGCTCGTGCCCATGTCTCCCACAAGGTGATCAGCTGGCATCGGTCGTCTCGGGTCATGCGCGCCGGCCGCCATGGTCGGCGCGGGGTGGAGCGATAGTTTGCCCCTTGGTCCATCGTGCCGGGATCAACCCACCTCCCGACACCTCGCCCTCGATGCTGGCCAGAGCCAGCTCGACCGCCGTGCGGGTCATCTCCTGGACGGGCAGCTCTGAGCGCGCGACGGGAAGGTCGCTCGCGAGGTCAGGTGTCGCGCCGATCACGACCAGCGACATGTCGCGCGGGATCGAGTAGCCCGCCTCGCGCAGGATGGCGGGCATGGCGGGAACCTCGTGGTGCAGGATCACGGCGGTGGGCGCCGGATCGGCGGCGAGCAGGGCCTGAGTCCGGCGAACGAGTGTGCGGTGCGAGGACGACGAGCGCATGACGGTCAGGTGCACTCCGGCTTCCCGAGCTGCGGCACGGGCACCGGCCAATGCCCGCGGGGCGTAGTTGAGCCCGGCGCGAAACTCCGCATCCGAGGAACTCACGAACGCCAGTGCGCGGTGACCCGCGCGCACGAGTTCCCGGACGGCCAACGCGGCCGCGCCTTCGAAGTCGTAGTCGGACCACGGCAGGCCGCCGCTGGCCCGCGGGCGTCCCAGCAGCGCGGCGGGGAAGCCGAGTTCGTCGAGCACGGGGATCCGCGGGTCGTCGGTCAGCACCGACATCACGACGACACCGTCGGCCAGCCGGCTGCCGGCGACCCGGCGGAGTCCGGAGACGCTCTCCTCCGCCGACAGCAGCAACAGGTCGTGGCCGTGGGCGCGGGCAGCCGCGCTGACGTGGTGGACGAAGCGACCGCCGATCGCGTGGTAGGGCACCGTCTCCCGCGGGAAGGACAAGGCGAGGACCCGCGTCCGTGCGCCACGGAGTGCCCTGGCTCCCGCGTGCGGGCGGTAGTCAAGGTCGCGGATCGCCTCCTCGACGGCCTGCCGGGTGGTGGCGGAGATGCTTCGGCGGTTGGTCAGGACGTAGGAGACGGTGCTGGGTGCGACACCCGCCCTGCGGGCGACGTCGGCAATGGTGACCACCGATGCTCCCTCCGGCCGTGCGGGCAAACTCAACATCTCATTTCGGGTCCGCGCCGCCTCATCCTCTCACTGACCACCGGACAGCAAGGCGACGGAACACATCGTCGAATCAATTCGATGACGTTCGACGATGCGGGCCCTGTCGGCTCGGACGCTACGGCGGCCTGAGAAAACCTGTCAAGCGGTCTCAATCCGCTGTGAGGCAAGGCGAGTGTGTCCGGTAATGGACACGAAGGCAGCACTCACGGCTGCAGCCTTGACAGTACTCCGCTGCTCCGGACTACTGTTTCGGCCACGTTTCTATGTCGAATCGAATCGACGATTGGCTGGCGGCCGACGCAGGCCGCCGATCGCATCCTTGGAGGTCGTGACGATGGCGGCTCGCGACACACTCAGCCGGCGGGGATTTCTCTACAGCGCCGCGTTCGCAGTCGGCGGGGTGATGCTCAACGCGTGCTCCGGCTCTGGCGACACGCCCGGTCGGGACTCCGGCACCACCAAGGCCCCGACCGGCAAGGCGGCCAAGGGTTCGGAGCCCAAGCCGTTGCCACCGCCGGCGAAGCTCAACGAGGCACCCAGCCTCGCCGAGCTGGTCAAGGCGGGAGACCTGCCGCCGGTCGCCGAGCGACTGCCGGAACATCCGTACGTCATCCCGCACCGGTGGGCCACGACGGGCAAGTACGGCGGAAGCATGCGGCTCGTGTCAGAAAGCACCGACGGCTGGGACATGAAGGAATACATGTACGGCCACTCGCCGCTTCGCTGGCTCAACGACGGACTCGACCTCGGACCGGGCCTCGCGGAGAGCTGGGAGAGCAACGAGGACGCGTCGGAGTGGACGTTCCACTTCCGTGCCGGTCTGAAGTGGTCGGACGGCGAGCCGTGGACCACCGAGGACATCATGTTCTGGTGGGAGGACATGGTCCTCAACGAGGAGTACGCCGAAGGCATACCGGACGAGGCGCGCTCGGGGACGGGAAGTATCGCGAAGCTCGCGGCGCCGGACGACCTGACGCTCGTGATGACCTTCGACGCGCCCGCCCCGATGGTGCCGGACATGATCGCCAACTGGGTCAACCGGGGAATCGCCGCGTCGTGGATGGAACCCAAGCACTACATGAAGCAGTTCCATCCCAAGTACAACAAGAGCGTCCCGGAGAACTGGGCGGAGATCTTCGACGCGAAGCGCAACGCCACCACCAACCCCGAATCGCCGACCATGACCGGTTGGCTGCTGAAGTCACGTCGGGAGGGACGGTCGGCCACGTTCGAGCGGAACCCGTACTACTGGGTGGTCGACAAAGAAGGCAACCAGCTGCCCTACGTCGACACGCTGAACTTCGGCGTGGTCGACAATCCCGAGACCATGAAGCTGCAGATCCAGAACGGTCAGTTCGACTACGTACACGGGGCGTTCGCCGGTCTGAACCTCGGCGACGTGTCGGGCATCAAGGCCACGCAGTCGAAGAACCAGCTGGACATGATCCTCTGGGACAGCGGCTCGGGCACCGGATCGATCTTCTTCTTCAGCCAGGACTACGAAGACCCCAAGATGCGCAAGCTCATCCGGATGAAGGAGTTCCGGCAGGCCCTCTCGCTGGCCTACAACCGCGCCGAGGTCCGGAAGTCGATCTACTTCAACACCGGTGACCTGACGACGGGCGGTTACGGGCCCAAGACCCGGGAGTTCCACCGCGGCGACGGTATGGCTGTCTACAAGCAGTGGCGTGACTCCTGGGTCGACTACGACCCCGACCGGGCCGAGGCCATGCTGGACGAGATCGGCGTGGTCGACAAGGACGGCGACGGCAAGCGCGAGATGCCCGACGGCACCAAGCTCGTCGTACGACTGGAGTACCCCGCCGACGCCGATCCAAGCGGCGAGCACATGCAGAAGAACAACATCCTGAAGAAGAGCTGGGACGCGATCGGCATCGACACCCGGCTCAGCCCGGTCTCGCCGGAGGCGTTGGACGACCAGTGGGCGCAGGGCAAGCTCATGAGCAAGACGGCGTGGGAGACGAGCACCCTCACCTTCGGCGCCGACCTGCTGTGGCTCATGCCCATGGAGCCCTCCCGCTGGGCGCCGCTGCAGGGACAGTTCTACTCGGTCCGCGGAACCCCGGTGGAGAAGCAGCAACTCGACGTTGATCCGTACAAGCGGACTCCACCTCGGATGGAGCCCGAAGAGGGCGGACCCATCGAGCAGCTGTGGGATCTCGCGGACCGTGCACGCGTGGAGCCGGACGCGGTCGCACGCGACGGGATGTTCTGGGACATGGTGAAGATCCACGTGGAGGAAGGACCGTTCTTCCTTGGCGCGGTCGCGAACTTCCCCAGGGTCGAGCTCGTCAAGCAGGGCTTGCGCAACGTACCCACCCGCGAGCAGACGGCACTCGGCGGTCTCGTCAACGACTGGCACCACCCGACTCCCGCGGCGTACGACCCCGAGGCGTGGTACTGGGAGAATCCTGCCGGCACATCCTGAACCAGGCAGGGCGATCACGCGAAGGCAGGCGTGGGGGAGGCTGGAACCGGGCCGGCTCATCGCGCGACGCGTTCGAGCCTCGGCGAGGTCTCGTGCAACCACTCGAGCCGGGCTCGGGGCCGGGACAGAGTGCGTTCGACAGGGACGGCGCTTGTCGAACGCATTCTCGGTCCCGGTCCCGGCAGAGTCGACATGCACCACTACCGCCGCCGACACTGTGGCCGCGGTCGAGGTGAGATCGTCCGTTCGGTGAGGTCCGAAGGAACGACGGTCAGTTGGTCGCTGCGCCAGCGGCAGGCGTGCCGCCGGACTGCGTACCCAGGAAGAACTGGACGCTGCCCTGAGCGTCCACCTCGGCATCGAGGACCATCTGGTCGAGCATGGTCGACGCGCCTGCCTCAAGGAAGACGCGGGCACCCTGCTCCTCGACTACCTGGTCGCCGTCGGTGGGTTCCGGGGCGACCGCGAGGCTGAGGCTCTGCTGGTCCTCAGGCTGCGCGGTGATGCGCAGTCCTGCGCTTCCGGGAAGCTCGGGGCTGTTCGTCAAGGACTGGATGACGAGCGCAGCGTTGTTGGTGAGCGCAAGCAAAATTGCTCCTCGGATTCGAGTGTGTGGAGATGGTGAACAGGCCCCACTCGAGAACGGCATGCGCGAACCGCACACTGCCGCGTAGGGGCCCTGGCCGGCTGGGCAGGTGGTGAATCACTCCCTGGTGCGTTGACTGCCGGTCATTCCACCCTTGCCCCTCATCGGCGCACAGTCAAACCCAGGGCCCGAGTTGGCGGGTCGCGGAAGCGGGATGATGGGGGAGTGACGACTACCAGTCCCCCCGAATCAGTCGCGTCTGCGCCCATATCCCCACGGTGGGGTATTCCCACCGTGGTCGCCGCGCTGTTGGGGTTCGTCGTACTGTCGTTCGGCGTGTCGGTCGCACTGGTTGCGCTGGGAGCCGATCCGGTTACTGCCGGAATCGTCGCGACTCCGGTCGGTTGGCTTGCCTTGGCCGGGTTGCCGATCGTGATGTCGCTGCGGCGTGGGAACGGGCCGCGTTCGGACCTTGCGTGGCGGTTCCGCCCGGTCGACCTCGGAATCGGCGCGTTGGGCGGTCTGGTGGTCCTCGTCGCCGCCGTGGTGTTCGTTCTCGTCTATGTGCAGCTCACCGGCGAAACTCCCACCTCGTCGCTGGGTGTCGCCGCAGGCGAAGCCCAGGCCGACTGGCAGGTCGTGGCTCTGGCCACGCTCGCGCTCGCCGCCCCGTTCGTCGAGGAGTTGCACTTTCGAGGGGCGTGGTGGTCGGCGCTCCGGCGGCGCGGGCTGGGTGGATGGCCAACCCTCCTGCTGACCGCGGGGCTGTTCGCCGTCATCCACCTCGAGCCGACGAGGGTCGCGCTGTTGTTCGCCGCCGGGTTGGCCGCCGGGTACGTCCGGCTCGTCACCGACCGGCTCGGTCCCGCCATCGTCGCGCATCTGCTCATCAACGGCATCGCCGTGATCGGGCTGCTGAGTCTGCTCTGACAGCGGGCCAAACCCCGTGCGGTGCCTGCTCTGCCACGGGGGCTGGCGACAGGTAAGAATGGCGGCGTGACCCTGTACGTCGACGAAGCGATCGTGCTGCGTACCCAGAAGCTCGGCGAGGCCGACCGGATCATCACCATGCTGACCCGGCACCACGGTCGGGTACGCGCGGTCGCGAAGGGCGTCAGGCGGACCACCTCACGCTTCGGCGCCCGCCTCGAGCCGTGTTCCTACGTCGAGGTCCAGCTGGCGGTGGGGCGCTCGCTCGACGTGGTGACGCAGGCGGAGACCCGCCGTCCCTACGCCGAGGCGATGTACGCCGACTACGGCCGCTACACGACGGCCGCGGCGATGCTCGAGACGGCCGAACGGTTCACCGCCGAGGAGCGGGAACCCGCCACCCAGCAGTTCCTGCTGCTCGTGGCGGCGCTCCGGGCGCTCGCCGAGGTGGCGCATGATCCGGGACTGATCCTCGACTCCTACCTGCTGCGATCTCTGGCGGTCGCGGGCTACGCAGCGTCGTTCGATGCCTGCGCACGGTGTGGGATCGGGGGACCGCACCGCGCGTTCTCCCCGGCGGCGGGCGGCATGGTGTGCGCCGACTGTCGGCCCGCGGGGGTCGCGCTGCCGGCCGCGGAGACGGTGCGGCTCCTCGCGGCTCTGCTGACCGGTGAGTGGGAGGTGGCCGACGCCAGCGACGCCCGTCACCGCCGCGAGGCGACCGGCATGGTGTCGGCGTACCTCCAGTGGCATCTGGAACGCGCCCTCCGATCCCTCCCGCACGTCGAGCGATTGGAGCCGCCCGGGACCATGAGCACGGAGCCGCGCGGGACCATGAGCACGGAGCGGGGCGGGACCATGGATACGGCGCCGCGCGGGACCATGAGCACGGAGTGGGGCGGCGAGCGAGTGGGTGGAGTGGTCGGTGAGGAACGAGGTCGCGAGGGAGGGGCGTGCCGGGTGCCGGGGCGGGGTAGTGACGCGAGCATGGACACAGGCGTGGGCGCAGGATGAGCCCAGGAATGCGGCGTCGCCGCCGTCCGCCGGTCCGGCCACGCCCGCCGGTCGTCCCACCCGACCGGCACCCGTCCGGCGCCCGGCCGCCGGAGATCCCGGTCGATCTCCTGCCGCGGCACGTGGCGCTGGTGATGGACGGCAACGGCCGTTGGGCGAAAGCGCGTGGCCTGCCGCGTACCCGTGGGCACGAACGCGGCGAAGGCGCCCTCCTCGACGTGATCAAGGGTGCGATCGAGATCGGCGTGAAGACGCTCTCGGCCTACGCGTTCTCCACCGAGAACTGGAGTCGTTCCGCTGACGAGGTGCGGTTCCTGATGGGTTTCAACCGGGACGTGATCCACCGTAGGCGCGACGAACTCGACGCCATGGGCGTACGCATGCGCTGGGCGGGCCGGCGGCCGCGGTTGTGGAAGAGCGTCATCGCCGAGCTCGAGGAGGCCGCGGAGCGTACGCAGGACAATGACGTGATCACGTTGCAGTTCTGCGTCAACTATGGCGGCCGGGCGGAGATCGCCGATGCCGCGCGGGCGCTCGCCATGGATGTCGCGGCGGGAAAGGTTCGCGCCGACCGGGTGGACGAGCGGATGCTGGCGCGCTATCTCTACGAACCGGATCTCCCCGATGTCGACCTGTTCGTGCGTTCCTCGGGGGAGCAGCGGACCTCGAACTTCCTGCTCTGGCAGTCGGCGTACGCGGAGATGGTCTTCCTCGACACGTTGTTCCCGGACTTCGACCGGCGGGATCTGTGGCGGGCTATCGAGATCTATGCCCAACGGGACCGGCGTTTCGGTGGGGCCGAGCCCAACGTCGTCGACGGGAGCTCCTGACGTCGGACCGGCCCCCTCGGTGATCATGCTCCGGGCCGCCGCCGATGTGGTTGAGGGGCCCTCGTCCAGGGCCGGCACACTGTCGTCACGGGCCGGTCGTCGCTACGGGCTGGTCGCTGTCACCGGGCCGCGCAGGAGCCGCAGGTGCCGAAGACCTCGACCGTGTGGGTGACGTCGACGAATCCGGCCTCGCCAGCCACGCGGTCGGCCCACCGCTCGACTGCCGGGCCCTGGACCTCCACGGTGCGCCCGCAGGACCGGCACACCAGATGGTGGTGGTGTCGGGAGGTCGCGCAGCGGCGGTAGACGGTCTCGCCGTCGGCGGTACGGATGGCGTCGACCTCGCCGGCGTCCGCGAGTGAGGCGAGGGTGCGGTAGACGGTCGTCAGTCCGACCGTCTCACCGCGCGATCGCAGCAGGGCATGGATGTCCTGCGCGCTGCGGAAGTCGTCGATTCCGTCGAGGACCTCGGCGACGGCAGCGCGCTGGCGGGTCGCCCGCAGCTTCGGCCCGGTGGTCACCTGGATACCTCCTCGATCGCCGGTCGCGGGTCCATTCTCGCCGACGGTCTCACGCCAGCGACGAGGCGTCCCGGAGAGCACTAATGCTCGTCGTAGTGCGCGCCGTGGACGGCATGGCGGTGCCCATCGTGGACGTAGTCGATGTGATCGTCATGGTCGATCGCAGGATGCCCGCAGCCGGGGCCGTGCTGGTGGAGGTGATCCTCTGCCTCTCGATGGGGCCGCCGGAGCAGGGAGCGCAGCCCAGACGCCAACGCCATGACGACGAACACCGCGATCGCCGCCAGCACGATCGTGCCGCCCGAGGGCGTGTCGGCGTAGTACGACGCACCGACGCCACCGACGCTCACGACCACGCCGATCACCATGGCAGTCGCGACGGTTCCGGCGAAGCTGCGGCCGAGGCGCTGGGCGGAGGCGACCGGCACGATCATGAGCGCACTGACGAGGAGGAGCCCGACGACCCGCATCGACACGACGACGGTCACGGCGACCATCACGGCGAGCACGACGTTGAGCCCGAGCACGGGCAGGCCACCGGTCCGGGCGTACTCCTCGTCCGCCCCGACCGCGAAGAACAGCCGGGCACCACCGATCGTCGTGACGAGCACGCCGATCGCGAGCGCGGCGAACACGACGAGGTCGGCCGGCGAGGTGGTCGTGATGGACCCGAACAGGAACGCGTTGAGGTTGGCCGGCGTGCTCCCGGGTGACTTGGCCATCAACACGACGCCGCCGGCGATGCCGCCGTAGAAGAGGACGGCCAGGGCGACGTCGCTGCTGGTGCGCCCCTTGGTCCGCATGAACTCGATCGCGAGCGCGCCGGCGATGGTCGCGGCGAGCGCGGTCCAGATCGGTGCGGTGTTGGTGAGGAGACCGACGCCCACGCCGGTGAGGGCGACGTGGCCCATGCCGTCGCCGATCAGTGCGAGCCGCCGCTGGACGAGGTAGACGCCGACCGCCGGTGCGGTGAGGCCGATCAACAGTGCGGCGAGCAGCGCCCGCTGCATGAAGTCGAACTGCAGGATCTCCATGGTCACCGGACGCTTCCGAGGCTGAGGACAGCCTCCGTCGGTGGCCCGTCGTAGCGGACCCGGCCATGGTCGACGACGACCGTACGCCTGACCAGGGCCGCGACCGGCGCCATCTCGTGGGTGGCGAGGAGCAACGTGACCCCGCCGGCGACCAGCGTGGACAGGGTGGCGGCGAGGATCTCCTGGTTGGGTGCGTCGACACCGGCGAACGGTTCGTCCATGACCAACAGGTCGGGCTGGCTCGCCAGGGCGCGGGCGATCAGGGCGCGGCGCTGCTGGCCGCCGGAGAGGGTGGACATCCGCTCGTGTGTCTTCTCGACCAGCCCGACGGTCGCGATCGCGTCGGCCACGATGCCGCGGTCACTTCCGGTCAGCCAGGGCCGCCACCGGTGGCTGACCAGGCGGCCGGTGCTCACGACCTCGCCGACGGTCGCGGGGACACCGCCGCCCACGGTCTGCCGTTGCGGGACGTAGCCGATCCGAGCTCGCTCGCCGAACCGCTCACCTGGAGTGCCGAAGAGCTCGAGCGAGCCGGCGGCGAGGGGGACGAGCCCCAGGATGGTGCGCAGCAGGGTCGACTTGCCGGAACCGTTCGGGCCGAGCAGCGCGACCACCTCGCCCGGGTGGACCTCGACGTCGATCCCACTGAGGACCGGCACGCCTGCGTAGCTCACCGCGCCGCCGAGGATCCGGACGACGGGACCTCCGCGCGCGGCGGTGCCCGCGGGCGGTGTGACCCGCGGCGCGGTGGTCGCGGACGACGGGTGGTCGTCGGGGGGCACTAGCAGTCCTGGCCCTTCTCCAGCGTGGCGAGATTGGCTCGCATGACGCTCAGGTAGTCGGTGCCGGCCGATTCGTCGGTGAGCCCTTCCAGCGGATCGAGGACGGCAACGTCGGCCCCGGTCTCCGTCGCCAGCGTGTCCGCGATCGACGGGTCGACCAGTGTCTCGTAGTAGATCGTACGGACGTCGTGGCGGCGGACGAACGTCGCGACGGCACTGAGCTCGGCGGGCGACGGCTCCTGCTCGGGTGAGAGCCCGGCGATGCCTTCCTGCTCGAGGTCGTAGCGGGCGGCGAGGTACCCGAACGCCGCGTGACTCGTCACCAGTTCACGGTTCGTGCACGTCGCGAGGCCGGTGGCGAACTCCTCGTCCAGGGCCTCCAGGTCCGCGCGGAGGGCGCCGGCGTTGCGCTCGTACGCCTGAGCGTGGTCGGGGTCGAGGGCGGCCAGGCGTTCGGCGATCCCGTCGCCCACCCCGGCGAGGCGTACCGGGTCGAGCCAGAAGTGGGGGTCGGGCGCTCCTCGGGCCTCGTTGTCCGCGTGGTCTTCTTCCCCGTCCTCGTGAGCGTCCTCATGTACGTCCGAGGCGGCCGGTCGGGTCAGCCTGGCCAGGGTGGTGACGTCGAGGCTGTGGTCGCCCGCCACCTGCGCGATGCTGTCGTCGACCGCGGGTTGGAACCCGTTCAGGTAGATGACGAGCCCGCCCTCCTCGAGCGTCGCGACGTCTCGGGGCGTGAGCTCCAGGTCGTGCGGCTCCGCGCCGGGTTTGGTGAGGTTCGTGACGTCGGCGTGGGATCCGGCGATCCGTTCCGCTGCGTACTGCAACGGGTAGAAGGCCGCGATCACCGCCAGTTTGTCGCCGGCTCCGGGGGCCCCTTCGGTATCGGTTCCGCAGCCGGTGACTCCCCCCAGGACGACGAGGAGGACGCCCGCGCAGGCTCCGACCAGCACTCCGCGGCCCCGGGACCGCCTCCACCCTAAGAACATGAGAATCATTGTCAATTAGGGCGAACGGTATGTCAACCGCGCCCGCGCCCGCGGCACTCAGGGCAGGAGGCTCAGGACCAGCGCCACGACAGCGAGTCCGAGGGCGACGACCCTGAACACCCGGCGAAGGCGATCGCCGTGATGCCAGGCGAGATAGGCCACCCAGCCCATCACCAGGACGAGGGCGGCCAGGCACACCGAGCTGTAGGGCCGAGGAGCCGTCAGGCCGCCGAGAAGCAGCGCGACCGGGATGAGCGCGACGAGCCACCGCGGCAGGGTGTGCAGGCGGACGAGGAGGGGATAGCTCACCTTCTCGACGCGCGCCCGGAACCCGCTCGATGCCGGAGCGGCCGAGGTGGTGCGCGACTGACGTGGCGAGTGGGGCCCGCTGGACACGGTTCTCCTGACATCAGGTCGGGTCGGGCGCCTGGGCCGGCGCCTCTCACCCCGATCTTCCCCCACAGGCTGTCCGAACCCTGCGTCAGGTGCTGCAACGTCCCGGTAACCTGTGCAGTTCCGCGTACCCCGCCGACACCCAGCCGGATGGAGCGACCACGTGCCAGCCGACCGCATCGACACCCTCGTCAGTCTCTGCAAGCGTCGCGGTTTCGTTTTTCCCTGCGGGGAGATCTACGGCGGTACCCGGTCGGCGTGGGACTACGGCCCACTCGGCGTCGAGCTCAAGGACAACATCCGGACGCAGTGGTGGCGGTGCATGGTCCGCTCCCGCGACGACGTGGTCGGGCTCGACTCGTCGGTGATCCTGCCGCGGGCGGTGTGGGAGGCGTCCGGGCACGTCGAGGCGTTCGTCGATCCCCTGACCGAGTGTCAGAGCTGCCACCGCAGGTTCCGGGCCGACCACCTCGAGGAGGCCCATGCGGCCAAGCACGGGACGCCGCCCGCCGGCGACCTGGCCGACGTCGCCTGCCCGGTGTGCGGCACGACCGGTGCTTTCACCGAGCCGCGGATGTTCAACGGCCTGCTCAGGACCCATCTCGGTGCGGTCGACCCGGGTGACGAGCGGTCCCACGGCGGGGGATCCGGCGCCGGCACCGGTCTGCACTTCCTCCGGCCGGAGACCGCGCAGGGGATCTTCGTCAACTTCGCGACCGTCATGGCCTCGGCGCGTCGCAAGCCGCCGTTCGGGATCGCCCAGACGGGTAAGAGCTTCCGCAACGAGATCACGCCGAGCAACTTCATCTTCCGTACGCGGGAGTTCGAACAGATGGAGATGGAGTACTTCGTCGAACCGGGAACCGATGAGGAGTGGCACGACTACTGGCTCAAGACCCGGTGGGACTGGTACGTCGGCCTCGGCATCGATCCCGACAACCTGAGGTTCTACGAGCATCCCAAGGAGAAGCTCTCGCACTATTCCAAGCGGACGGTCGACATCGAGTACCGCTTCCGCTTCGGTGGCGAGGAGTTCGCGGAGCTCGAGGGGATCGCCAACCGCACCGACTTCGATCTGACGACGCACGCGAAGCACTCCGGCGCCGACCTGTCCTACTTCGACCAGGACAAGGGCGAGCGTTGGACGCCGTACGTCATAGAACCGGCAGCCGGGCTGACCCGCGCATTCCTGGCGTTCCTGCTCGACGCCTACACCGAGGACGAGGCGCCGAACGCCAAAGGCAAGCTGGAGAAGCGGACCGTCCTACGCCTCGACCGCCGGCTGGCTCCGGTGAAGGCGGCGGTCCTGCCGTTGTCCCGCAATGCGGACCTGTCGCCACGGGCCAGGAAGCTGGCGGCACAGCTGCGTACGTGCTGGAATGTGGACTTCGACGATGCCGGTGCGATCGGACGCCGGTACCGTCGGCAGGACGAGATCGGTACGCCGTACTGTGTGACAGTTGATTTCGAGACCTTGGAGGACCTCTGCGTGACGGTGCGTGAGCGCGACTCGATGGCGCAGGAGCGGGTGTCCCTGGACCGGGTCGAGGGATACCTCGCCGAGCGTCTCGCCGGCTGCTGAGTCCTCCTTTCCTCTGCTGTGGTGGCACGACTGCTGTGATGACACGACGAGCACATATCTGCCGGGTTGCGGGTGTGGGTCTGTTGGTGTGGGTCCTCGCGCTCGTGACGGGCTGCGCCCTCCAGGCATCTGGTCCTGCGCTCCGGCTCCCGCCCGACAAGTCCGAGAGCACGCCGCACAAGGGCGACACGTCGCCGCGTCGGGTCGCCCAACCCATGTCCAGCGCGCCGGCGAGTGTGAAGCCGAAGAAGCGCAAGTCGGCGGCCCCGACGGTCACCATGTCGCCGCTGCCCCAACCTGAGGAGACGTTCGCGACTCCGCGGATGCCGAAGGCACCGGCAAAGTCCGACACCGAACTCACCCGGATCGCGTACCAGCTCAAGACCGAGGTGTGGAAGTCCGCGGGCGTGGTCGATCCGAAGACCACCAAGGCCGACTGCACCGTGTCGGAGAACGACATCATCCAGGTGGGCACCTACAACTTCAGCTGTGACGTCTCGCTGTGGGGCTCCTCGACGCGGTTCGGCGTCCGCGCGAAGGTGAGCCGCTCGGAGGTCCAGGCGAGCTGGACGGCCAAGCGGCTGCCGGTCTCGGAGCAGAAGGCGATCTACGAAGCGACCCGGCAGTCGTTCAAGCCGGCTCGCGTGACCTGCGACATCATCGGCCTCGAGCTCGTCGAGGTCGGCAACCGGAACGCCTTCACCTGCTGGGTCACCGACGTCTACAACGAGGCGGTGACCTACCGCGGAGAGCTCCTGCCCACGGGGGCGCTCGCGTTGCGGCCCGAGTCCTGAGTCCCGAGTCCTGAGTCCCTGAGCTCCGGCATCCGGGGACGGGACACAATGTGGGCATGCGAGCAGCAACCCCGGCGCTGACTGTCGGCCCGCACCGTGTGGACCCGCCGGTCGTCCTCGCTCCCATGGCCGGCGTGACGAACGCGGCGTTCCGGACGCTGTGTCGGGAACAGGCTGAGGCGGCAGGGACCGCGGGGCCGTCGCGGAACGGGAAGGGCGCTGCGCCGGCGGCGGGGCTGTACGTCTGCGAGATGATCACCTCACGCGGGCTGGTCGAGGGCGACGAGTCGACCCGGCGGATGCTGGCGTTCGATCCGGGGGAGGCGGTCCGGTCGGTCCAGCTCTACGGCGTGGACCCGCGCTACGTCGGCGAGGCGACCCGGATCCTGTGCGGGGAGTACGACGTCAGCCACGTCGACCTCAACTTCGGCTGTCCTGTGCCCAAGGTGACCCGCAAGGGTGGCGGGGCCGTCCTGCCCTGGAAACGCGGCCTCCTCGACGCCATCCTCCGGGCTGCGGTCGGGGCGGCGCGGCCCTACGGCGTGCCCGTCACCATGAAGACCCGCAAGGGGATCGACGACGACCACCTGACCTACCTCGACGCGGGCCGGATCGCCGAGCAGGCCGGGTGCGCGGCGATCGCCCTGCACGGGCGTACGGCCGCGCAGCACTACAGCGGCGAGGCCGACTGGGACGCCATCGGTGCGCTGGTCGCCCACGTCGGCATCCCGGTGCTCGGCAACGGCGACATCTGGGAGGCCGCGGACGCGGTTCGCATGGTCGAGCACTCCGGCTGCGCGGGAGTGGTGGTCGGGCGCGGGTGTCTCGGCCGGCCGTGGCTCTTCCGCGACCTGGCGACGGTCTTCGCGGGCGAGCCCACGACGGTGCTGCCTGCCTTGGGTGAGGTGTCCCGCGTGATGCGGCGGCACGTCGGGTTGCTCGTCGAGGACATGGGCGAGGACCGGGCCTGCCGGGAGTTCCGCAAGCACGTCTCCTGGTATCTCAAGGGTTTCGCCGTACGCCAGCACCTCCGCAGCGCCCTCGCCCTGGTCTCCAGCCTGGCCGAGCTCGACGCGTTGCTGGCCGAGTTGGACGCCGATCAGCCGTTTCCGCAGGCGGCTCTGGGGCTGCCGCGCGGGCGGCAGGGGAGTCCGCGGCCGGTGACCCTGCCCGCGGGCTGGTTGTCGGACCGGGACGGCGTGGGCGCCGACCTCGCCGCCGCAGAGGTCGCCATCTCGGGCGGCTGAGTTCCGGCGGCTGACAGCCCGCCGCCGGCGCTTTTCTCCAACCTTCTGCCTTCGCATGTCAGATGTTGGCCGCGCCATGATCGGCTAAGGCCTCGCCGAGGCGTTGATCGGCGCCCATCCTGGAGGACCCGACCCGAACGCCGAAGCGCATCCGAACGAACACCGTGCGTTCGCGACGGGCTTTCCGAAGAAGCCGAAGCGACGCGGAGGTGGAAGCGTGTCCCCAACGAACGACCGATCCGACGGCCTTGGCAGGCGGACGTTTCTCGCCGGCAGTCTGGCCGCCGGGTCCCTTCTCGGGGCCGGAGTACCGGCACATGCCGCGGAGAAGGTACCGCCGATCTACGCCCGCATGTACCCCTTCACCCTGGGGGTTGCGTCGGGGGACCCCAGCCATGACGGGTTCGTGTTGTGGACCCGGCTTGCTCCCGAACCCCTTGCCGACGACGGACTGGGCGGCATGCCGGACGCCACGGTGCCGGTGCAGTGGCAGGTCGCGAAGGACGACCGGTTCAGCGACATCGTCGCGTCGGGCAGCGTCACGTCCCGCCCGGAAGATGCGCACAGCGTCCACATCGAGCTCGACAGCCTCGATCCGGGACGTGACTACTGGTACCGCTTCAAGGTGGCGTCGCACCTCTCGCCGGTCGGGCGGACCCGGACCGCACCCGAGCCGGGCGTACTCGCGCAACATCTGACGGTGTGCATGGCGTCCTGCCAGCACTACGAGTCGGGTTTCTACGCCGCCCATCGCGGCATCGCCGACGACATGCCCGACCTCGTGCTGCACCTCGGCGACTACCAGTACGAGTCGGCGGGTGTCGCCGGTCGCCCGCGTCTGCACGCCGGGCCGGAGACCACCACGCTCGCCAACTACCGGCAGCGTTATGCGCAGTACAAGACCGATCCCGACCTGCAGGCCGCGCACGCGGCGGCACCGTGGCTCGTCGTCCTGGACGACCACGAGATCGACAACAACTGGGCCGACGAGGTGCCGCAGGATCCGCACCTGCAGCCGCCGGAGGTGTTCCTGCCCCGGCGAGAGGCCGCGTTCAAGGCGTACTGGGAGAACATGCCGCTGCGCCGCAGGTCGATCCCGGTCGGCATCGACATGCAGCTCTACCGAACGGTCCAGTGGGGGCGGTTGGCGTCGTTCCACATGCTCGACACGCGGCAGTTCCGCGACGACCAGGGATGTGGGGACGGCTACAAGGACTGCCCGGCGTCGGTCGATCCGGCGCGGTCGATCACCGGCGCGGAGCAGGAGGCCTGGCTGATCGAGAGCTTCCACCGGACGCGGGCGCGTTGGGACGTGCTCGGTCAGCAGGTGTTCTTCGGCCAGCGTGACAACAACGCCGACAGCCTGGTCAAGGTGACGAGCCAGGACGCGTGGGACGGCTACGTCGCCTCGCGGCAGCGGATCACGCAAGGCTGGGTTGACGCGGGAGTGCGCAACCCCGTCGTGGTCACCGGCGACGTCCACGCCAACTGGGCGAGCGACCTGAAGCTCGACTACGACGACCCGACGTCGGCCACGGTCGGCTCGGAGTTCGTGACGACGTCCATCTCCTCCGGCGGTGACGGCTTCGACTCTGACCCGAACGAGCACCCGTTCCTGCAGATCAATCCGCACCTGCGGTTCTACAACAACCTGCGGGGTTACGTGCGGTTGACGGTCACCCCGGACCAGATGCAGGGCGACTACCAGGTCGTGCCGTACGTAAGCCAGCCGGGCGCTACGCCCTTCACCCGCGCGTCGTTCGTCGTCCAGGACGGAGAGCCGGGGCTGCACCAGGTCGCGGACAACCCGACGCCGGTGCGTGCGGCCTCCGCGCCCGACACTCCACAGGAGTGGATCGACTACACCGTCTACGAGGAGACCAGGCGCTACACCTGAGTGGGCCACCCCGCCGTCCCCGCGATGCACGGCACATTCACCGTGCATCGCGGGGAAGTGCCGTGCATCGTCCCCGTGCGTGGGCTGCCCGGTCGAGCTCGAGACGTCGGACGTCCGTAAGTGGACGCACCGCAGCCAACCGGTCATCTGGTCGTCGCCGGCGCCTCACGATCACGCCATGTGCTGGGGATCTTGCCCGCCGATGCTGAGCACTCCGAGCCAATCTCGCGGAGGTGCTCAGTGCCCGAACACGATGGGCCCCAGCATGACCACACGCCCCATGACGTGGGTCGCCGTATCCTGCTGATCGGTGGACTCGCCGCCGGAACTTCTCTCGCGTTGCCCCAGGTGGCGAACGCGGCGCGGCCGACCGCCGTCACCCTGGACCCGTTCACCCTGGGAGTCGCGTCGGGTGACCCGGGCCCGGACGGATTCGTCATCTGGACCCGGCTCGCCGTCAACCCCGTCGCCGAAGACGGGCTCGGCGGCATGCCGGACGCCGCGATCGACGTGCAGTGGCAGGTGGCGGCCGACGAGCGGTTCCGTCGGGTCGTCCGGTCGGGTTCGGTCAGCGCCCGTCCGTCGTCGGCGCACGCCGTGCATGTGGAGGTGACACGGCTGGAACCCGGCCGTGAGTACTGGTACCGCTTCCGGGTGGGTCGCTTCGTGTCCCGTGTCGGGCGGGCGTTGACCGCTCCGTCGCCGGACAGCCTGGTGTCGTCGCTCGCGATGGCGTTCGTGTCGTGCTCGCAGTACGAGCACGGGTACTTCACGGCGTACAAGAGACTTGCCGAGGATCGCCCCGACCTCGTACTGCACCTTGGGGACTACCAGTACGAATACCAGGCCGGCGTGTACGTCGCACCGGGCGGGAACCCGCGCGACCACGAGGGCCCGGAGACGGAGACGCTGGCCAACTACCGGCAGCGGCATGCGCAGTACAAGGCCGACCCGGACCTGCAGGACGCACACGCGGTCGCACCCTGGCTCGTCGTCTGGGACGACCACGAGCTGGACAACAACTGGGCCGACGAGGTGTACGAGAAGCCGGAGATCCCGCAGCCGAACTTCCTTGCCCGGCGGGCGGCGGCGTTCCAGGCGTACTACGAGAACATGCCGCTGCGCCGCTCGTCCGTGCCGCGCGGAATCGACCTGCAGCTCTACCGGCGGATCCGCTGGGGTCGGCTGGCGACGTTCCACCTGCTCGACACCCGGCAGTACCGCGACGACCAGGGCTGCGGCGACGGCTACAAGGACTGCCCCGCGGCGGTCGACCCGTCGCGGTCGATCACCGGCGCGGAGCAGGAGGCCTGGCTGATCGACGGGTTCCACCGGTCGCGCGCACGCTGGGACGTGCTCGGTCAGCAGGTCTTCTTCGCCCAACGCGACAACAACAACGGTCCGGCGAAGGTCACCAGCATGGACGCCTGGGACGGCTACGTCGCCTCGCGGCAGCGGATCACGCAAGGCTGGGTTGACGCCGGCGTCCGCAACCCGGTCGTGCTCACCGGCGACGTGCACGCGCACTGGGCGAGCGACCTCAAGCTGGACTACGACGACCCGACCTCGACCACGGTCGGCTCCGAGCTCGTGTGCAGCTCGATCACGTCCGGCGGCAACGGGGCGGACTCGATCCCGGGCGACCATCCGTTCCTGCAGATCAACCCGCACCTGCGGTTCTACAACAACCTGCGCGGCTACGTGCGGACGACGATCACGCCGGAGGAGATGCGCGCGGACTTCCGTTGCCTGCCGTACGTCCAGGAGCCGGGGGCGGAGGTCTTCACGCGGGCGTCGTTCGCGATCGAGGACGGCAAGCCTGGCCTGCACCAGGTGGCCGACCGGCCACCGAGCGCGGCCGTTCGGGCGCGGTCGGCCGACGCTGATCCCGCGCAGGTGATCGCCGACACCGTGGCGTGGGAGACCGAACGCCCGTGACGTGGGGGAGCGGGCCGATCGCTCCCGTTGGATGAGGGCGCCCTCACGCAAGGGGCGCCCTCATCCAACGGCGGTTGGTCGGGACGTCGGTTGGTCGGGACGGCGGTTGGCCCGACAACGGTCGGTCAGACGGCGGTAGTGTCGACACCGTGGGAAGGACCGCCCGTCGCACCGACACCGGACTCTTCGGGCCGGGGTCGGTCACCTGGCGGGTGCACACCGAGCCCATCCTCTGGGTCGCCGGACTCCGGGCTCTCTACCTGCAGTCGCTCTATCCGCGGGTGATGCGGGCGACCTACCAGAACTCCGCGCTCTTCGACCGCAAGCGCGCGTGGGCGCGGTTCCTGCGTACGGCCGAGTTCGTGACGGTCCGCACCTACGGCACGTCCGCCGAGGTCGAACGCGCGGCGGCCCGCGTCCGCGCCATCCACGCGGCCCTCACCGGCTACGACCCCGACACCGGTGAGACCTTCCGACTCGACGAACCCGGGGGCCTGCTCTGGGTCCACTGCGCGGAGATCGACTCCTACGTCGACATCGCGCGGCGATCCGGAGCACTCCGCACCGACGCCGACGCCGACACCTACGTGGCGGAGAGCCGCCGTGCCGCCGAGGTGATCGGAATACCGCGTGAGGACGCGCCGGCCTCCCGCGCTGCTCTTGCGGACTTCTTCGCCGAGATCCGCCCGAAGTTGTACGCATGCACCGAAGCCCGGCGCGGCCTGGTCCACAGCTTCCATCCGCCGCTGCCGTGGAAACTGGCGCCCCTGCGACTGGGCGTTCCGTCGCTCAACGTCCTCGCGTTCTCCTCGCTGCCGGGGTGGGCGCGGCGGCTCTACGGTGTACCCGCGCTGCCGGCGAGCGACCTCGCGACCACGGCCACCTTGCGGATGGTGCGCCAGGCGACCGGCATTCTGCCCCGACCGGAGATTCCCACCCAAGCCTGACCTTCTCCTTTCGGGCCGCCGGTTGTTTCCGCACTGGCTCGTCGAAAAGATCCGGCAGCGCATTCTCCTGGCATTACTGTCGTAGCTGCTGAGCCGTTGTGTGCACCCGCAGCCGCGGCGCAGAGGGGGTTGCGTGTCATGTACACCTATGACTTTTCCCACGGCAACAAGGACATGAAGGACCTTCTCGGCGGGAAAGGCGCGAACCTCGCCGAGATGACCAGGCTCGGCCTGCCCGTACCCCCAGGATTCACGATCACCACCGAAGCCTGCCGCGTCTACCTCGAAACCGGAAAAGAACCTCTCGAACTCCACGACGAGGTGACCGCACACCTTCATGCGGTGGAAAGAACGCTGGGCAGGACTCTCGGCGACCCGCGCGATCCCTTGCTGGTCTCCGTACGCTCGGGTGCGAAGTTCTCCATGCCCGGCATGATGGACACGGTTCTCAACATCGGCCTCACCGACGATTCCGTCCACGGCTTGGCCGCACGCGCTCATGACGAACGCTTCGCGTGGGACTCCTATCGCCGGCTCCTCCAGATGTACGGAAAGACGGTACTCGGTATTGACGGCGCCCGATTCGATGCCGCACTCGACAAGGCGAAATCGGAACGAAGGGCCGCCCACGACATCGACCTGGACACCGACGCCTTGAGAGATCTGGTGGCGGCGTACAAACGCATTGTCGAAGACGAGACCGGACATGAATTCCCGCAGAATCCACGTGACCAACTCGACGCCGCCGTCCGAGCGGTATTCGACAGCTGGAACGCGCCACGCGCGGTGACCTATCGCCGGCAGGAAAGCATTCCGGCCGACCTCGGCACGGCGGTCAACGTGGTTGCGATGGTGTTCGGCAACCTGGGCGGGGATTCGGGCACCGGTGTGGCGTTCACCCGTGACCCGGCATCGGGCGCGCGCGGCATCTACGGCGACTATCTGCCCAACGCGCAGGGTGAGGACGTCGTGGCCGGTATCCGGAACACCCTGCCGCTGACGGAGCTGGCCCACATCGATCGCCGCTGCTACGACGAACTGCTGGCCATCATGTCGACGCTCGAAGGTCATTACCGTGACCTGTGCGACATCGAGTTCACCATCGAACGGAGCAAGCTCTGGATGCTCCAGACCCGGGTGGGCAAGCGGACCGCGGGCGCGGCGTTCCGGATCGCCACCCAGCTCGTCGACGAGGGACTGATCGACGACGACGAGGCGTTGCGCAGGGTCGATGGCGAGCAGCTGGCCCAGCTGATGTTCCCGCGCTTCGACGGCGGCGCCGAACGGCACCGGATCGCCCGCGGGATGAACGCCTCGCCAGGTGCGGCCGTCGGCCGGGTGGTGTTCTCCACGGCGACGGCGGTGGAGAGGGCGCGCGCCGGCGAGGACGTCATCCTCGTCCGCCGCGAGACGACACCGGACGACCTCGACGGCATGATCGCGGCGCGCGGCATCCTCACCAGCAGAGGCGGCAAGACCTCGCACGCTGCGGTCGTCGCACGCGGCATGGGCAAGACGTGCGTGTGCGGTGCGGACCAGCTCGAGGTCGACACGTCGGGGCGGTTCTTCACCGCACGCGGCGGCGTCGAGGTGCGCGAGGGCGACGTGATCTCGCTCGACGGAACGACCGGAGAAGTCTTCCTGGGCGAGGTGCCTGTCGTCGACTCGCCGGTGATGCGGTACTTCGAGAGCGAGCTGGACCCCGCCGGCGGCGAAGCCGACGACCTGGTTCGAGCCGTCCACCGGATCATGACCATCGCGGACGCCCGGCGCCGCCTGGACGTGCGGGCGAACGCCGACCTGCCACCCGACGCGATCCGCGCCCGCTCGATGGGTGCGGGCGGGATCGGCCTGTGTCGTACGGAGCACATGTTCCTCGGCGAGCGACGCGGGTATGTCGAGCGGCTCATCCTGGCCGAGACCGACCAGGAACGGGAGGAGGCGCTGGCGGCGTTGCTGCCGCTGCAGCGGGAGGACTTCGCGGGCGTACTGGAGGCCATGGACGGACTGCCGGTGACCGTACGCCTGCTCGACCCGCCCCTGCACGAGTTCCTGCCCGACCTGACGGAGCTCTCGGTCCGGGTGGCGATGGCGGAGTCGCGCGGCGGAGAGCCGGGTGGGTCCGGTGGCCCGGCCAGCTCCGACCGCCGGATGCTCACCGCGGTCCGCAGGTTGCACGAACAGAACCCCATGCTGGGCCTGCGTGGCGTCCGCCTCGGCCTGGTCGTCCCCGGGTTGTACGCGATGCAGGTGCGGGCTTTGACGGAGGCGGCCGCCGCCCGTGCCCAGGCCGGCGGCGATCCCAGGGTCGAGATCATGATCCCGCTGGTCGGCGCCGTGCAGGAGCTGGAGCTGATGCGCGAGGAAGCTCTCCGCGCGATCCACGAGGTCCTGGAACGCTGGGGCCTCACCCTGCCGATCCCGATCGGGACGATGATCGAGCTCCCGCGTGCGGCGTTGACGGCGGGTCGGATCGCCTCGGCTGCGGAGTTCTTCTCCTTCGGTACGAACGACCTCACGCAGACCGTGTGGGGCCTGTCCCGTGACGACGTGGAGAGCGAGTTCTTCCCGGCGTACCTCGACCGGGGGATCTTCGGCGTGTCGCCGTTCGAGTCGCTCGACGTCGAGGGGGTCGGTCGGTTGGTGCGCCTGGCCAGCGCGGAGGGCCGGGCGACACGGGCCGACCTCGAGATCGGCGTGTGCGGTGAGCACGGCGGTGACCCTGTGTCGGTCCACTTCTTCCACCAGGTCGGCCTGGACTACGTCTCCTGCTCGCCGTTCCGGGTGCCTGTCGCCCGGCTGGAGGCGGGGCGGGCGGCTGTCCTCGCAGAGACTGACGCCTCGACCGGAACGGCTTGAGGCACGGTGAGCTCACGGGCGACCGGCTGACTAATTCCTCAGGTGACTCGCGAGTCAGGCGACTTCCCTTCGAGCTCGTCATCTAAGGTCGGCGGCGATGCCTTCCCCACCTGCACGTTCGACCGCCGAAAGCAGCCTCGGCTACGGCCCGGCCGACATCGAGCGCTGGGTCGTCGAGCCGCCCAAGAGCGCCGGACGTACCCCGTTCGCCCGCGACCGAGCCCGGGTCCTGCACTCCGCTGCGCTGCGCCGTCTCGCCGCGAAGACGCAGGTCATCGGGCCCGGAACGGATGACTTCGTACGCACCCGGCTCACGCACACGCTCGAGGTCGCCCAGGTCGGGCGCGAGCTGGGGCAGGCACTGGGCTGCGACCCTGACGTCGTTGACACGGCAAGCCTCGCCCACGACCTCGGACATCCACCGTTCGGCCACAACGGCGAGGCCGCCCTCGACGAGGTGGCGAGCCAGATCGGCGGATTCGAGGGAAACGCCCAGACGCTTCGCCTGCTCACCCGGTTGGAGGCCAAGAGTTTCGCTGGGGGACCGGGCGAGGCAGGGGCCGGATCCGGGAGGAGTGCCGGCCTCAACCTGACCAGAGCCACGCTCGACGCGGCCACGAAGTACCCCTGGGCACGCGGCGAGGGGCCGGCGGAGATCAGCGGCAAGTGGGGCGTGTACGCCGATGATCTCGAGGTGTTCAGCTGGTTGCGGAAGGGGGTCGCCGGCGAGCAACGATGCCTGGAGGCGCAGGTCATGGACTTCGCCGATGACGTGGCCTACTCCGTCCACGACGTCGAGGACGGCGTGGTCTCCGGCCGAATCTCGCTGACGCGTCTCACCGACGCGGCCGAGCGCGGCACCGTCTGGAACGTCGTCCGCGACTGGTACCTCCCCGGCTGCGACGACGCCGAACTGGACGCCGCCTATGGCCGACTCCGGCGGTTCGGCTATTGGCCGGATGGGGACTACGACGGCCGGCGCCGCTCCCTCGCGGTCCTCAAGGACATGACCAGCCAGCTGATCGGCCGGTTCTGCGTCGCCGCCGAACGCGCCACCCATGCCGCCTTCGGCACGGGGCCGCTGACCCGCTACCACGCCTCCCTCGTCGTACCGCACGAGACCAGGGTCGAGATCGCCGTCCTCAAAGGGATCGCGGCCCGCTACGTGATGCGTTCAGGTGAGCGGATGGCGCTCCTGTCCGAACAACGCGACATCGTCCATGGACTGGTGGCGGCGCTCCGACTGCAGGCGCCCCGCGGGCTCGACCACGCGTTCCAGGACGACTTCAGCGCGGCCGCCGACGATGCCGCCCGGCTGCGGGTGATCATCGACCAGGTGGCCTCGCTCACCGACGCCTCCGCGGTCGCACTGCATGCCGAGCTGACGCGGTAGGTTCGGCTGCATGGCAGACAACACCTCTCAGACGTTCGTCATCGTCGGCGCCAGCGTGGCCGGGGCGAGAGCCGCCGAGGCCCTGCGTTCGGAAGGTTTCGACGGCCGGATCGTGCTGGTCGGCGAGGAGGCGGAACTTCCCTACGAACGACCGCCGCTGTCCAAGGGTGTGCTGCTCGGCAACGACGAACCGTCCGCGGTGTATCTCCACGAGCAGGGGTGGTACGACGAGCAGCGGATCGAGCTGCGGCTCGGTGCCCGCGCGCTGCTGATCGACCGGGACGCGCACGAGGTGGAGCTTTCCGACGGGTCCAGGTTGTCCTACGACAAGCTGCTGCTGGCGACCGGTTCCTCCGTACGCCGGCCGAAGATTCCAGGCGGCGACCTCGACGGTGTCCTGTACCTGCGGACCCTCGCTGACTCGAACCGGTTGCGTGCGGCGTTCGCGGCCGACCGCCGGGTCGTCGTGGTGGGTGCCGGCTGGATCGGCCTCGAGACGGCAGCTGCCGCCCATGCCGCGGGTGCCGCCGTGACCGTGATCGAGCCGCAGCCGACTCCGCTCTTCGCGGCACTGGGGCGTGAGATGGGTGAGGTGTTCGCCGACCTGCATCGTGAGAACGGCGTCGACCTCCGCCTTGGCCAGAGTGTGACCGCGTTTCGCGGTGACGGTCCTGGCGGCGCGACGGTGACGGCTGTCGTCACCGGCGACGGTGAGGAGGTGCCCGCCGATGTCGTGGTCGTCGGTGTCGGCGTCACCCCCAACACCGAGCTGGCGGAGTCCGCTGGTCTCGACGTCGCCCACGGTGTGGTCACCGATGCGCGGCTGCAGACATCCGATCCCGACATCTTCGCGGCCGGTGACGTCGTCCGGTGGCAGTCACCGGTCTTCGGACGCACGCTGCGGGTAGAGCACTGGGCCAACGCGCACGACGGCGGTCCCGCTGCCGCCAGGTCCATGCTGGGCTCGGACGCTGTGTACGACGCGATCCCGTTCTTCTTCTCCGACCAGTACGACCTCGGGATGGAGTACGCCGGCGACGTCGGGCCTGATGGCTATGACGAGGTGGTCGTACGCGGGGACGCGAGGGCGCGGGAGTTCGTCGCCTTCTGGCTGCGGGGTGGCCGGGTCGTGGCCGGGATGAACGTCAACGTCTGGGACGTGCAGGACGACATCCAGGCCCTCATCCGCTCGGGCAGCGTTGTCGACCGCGCCCGCCTGGCCGATCCGCAAGTTCCCCTCGGCGACCTGACCAGCTGAACTGACCAGCTGAACTGACCTGTCCACTGGACAGGTCGCCGGGCGACCACGGTTTTCGCAGGCTGCGGGATTAGACTGCCAACTGGCCAGGGCAGCCGGCCGCCTGCGCCTCGATCCCGAGGTTTGGTGAATGCCCGTCATCGTGCATGGGACCGCTGATCACTCGAACTCTTCTGCGGACGACCAGCAACGCAGGCGCCTGATCGCGTACCGCGAGAGGACTCGAGATGATCAACCTCCTTGCTGCCGACGATGTCAAAGCGATGGCGAGGCGGCTGCGCACCGCGCTTGCCGCCGACGGCACGACGATCAGTCACAGCGCAGCCCTGGAACTCACCGCCCGGCAGCTCGGAGCCCGGGACTGGAACACGCTCGTCGGGTCGCTGCCCGATGCCGCCCGGACCGACCGGCGTAAGCCGAAGCCGGGCGATCCCGTCGATGCGGTGCCGATCATCCGCATTTTCGACGTTGATCAGGCGTACGCGTTCTACTGCGATTACCTCGGCTTCGGGAGGGACTGGGAACATCGCTTCGAGGATCACCGGCCGATGTACGCCCAGGTCTCCCGCGGTGACGTCCGGCTTCATCTGAGTGAGCACCACGGCGACGGGAGTCCCGGCATCGGCGTGCTCCTCACGACCCTGGACGTCCGGGCCCTGCACGACGAGCTGCAGAGCAAGGACTACCCGCTGAACCCGGCGATCGAGTCCGAAGAGCGGGGTCTCACGCTGGCAGTCATCGACCCGTTCCACAATCGGCTCGTCTTCCACCAGCCGGTCGACCAACCGGCCCGGGTCGACACCGTCGCCGCACCCTGGCGCCATCGGCTGCGCGTCTCCTGTTCGCCACCGGTTGCGTTCGAGATCTTCACCCTTCGGATGGGCGAGTGGTGGGGCCCGGGTTACAACGCCCATCCCGAGGCGTACACGGGTGTGCGGCTAGAGCCGCGGGTCGGTGGTGCCGTGGTGTTCACCTTCGACAGGTATCCCGATCAATCCTGGGGTCGGGTTGCGGCGTGGGATCCGCCGCGGGTCTACGCCCAGGACTTCTGGCTGGCGCAGGATCCGGACTACCCCAGCCGGCTGACCGTCACGTTCACTGACGATGCCGACGGCACGGTCGTCGACTTTGAGCATGGCGGCTGGGTGCCGGGCAACGCCGCCTGGCGGAACAAGTTCGCCGAGTGGCCGATCATCCTGCGCAAGTACATCCGGTTCGCCGATCAACCCGCGTGAGCGCCGGCCACCTCGGTGGCCGGTGTGGCGGGCCGCCGAGGTCGTTAGGGAGCGCCGGCTTCACGTGCGGCACCGGGCGATCTTTCTCACTGCGGGAGGTGTTCGTTCCGTTCGACAACTTCTAGCTGCGGTATCGCTGGGTGACTGACGTGATGTGCCAGCGGCCGTCAGATCGGCGTTGGGCCCTGTAGCTGTGGGGGTTTTTGGCGCGGTCGCGGTTGTGATGGTCGCAGGCAGGTGCGATGTCGTCGAGTTTGGTGCTGTGGTGGATCGCCCAGGGGTGAGCGTGGTCCATTTCGCACCACGTGGCGGGGATGGGGCAGGTGTCGTAGGCGCAGGTGTCGTAGGTGGCGAGGACGGCCTTGCGCATCCAGGGTGGGACGAGGCGGACGGTGGAGCCGAGGTCGAGGACCCGGCTGGGTGCGTTGAGCACGATGCGGGTGAGTTTTGAGGTGCTCGCCAGCCGGCGGATATGCGGTGCCGGGAGTGGGTGGCCGGTCGACAGGAGTAGTCCGGGTACCTCGCGGTTGGTGCGGCGTCCGCAGGTGGGACAACCGTTGCCGGTCCAGCCGTAGCCTCGGCCCGCTTCGCTGGCGCTGGCGACGGGTCCGTTGTCGCTGTCAGTTTCACCTGTGCCGGGTTTGTCTGCTGTGTCGGTGTCGCCTGACCGGTGTCGCCTGACCCGCTGTCCTGGTGCTCATCGCTGTCGTCGGTGAGGGTTTCGGCGTTGACGAGGACGAGGAGTTCGGCGGTGACGGCGTCGGTGAGGACCTCAGTGGCGGCGATGATCGCGGTCGCCATCGAATAGGAGATCGTCCCGGCAGCGAGTGAGTCGACGGTGGCGGAGAGCCGCCCGAACTCGCGCCCGTTCCGCCGGTGGGTCGCGGCTGCGGAGCCGTTCATCCGGCCACCGGTGCGCAACCATGCGGACGTGCCGGAGAACCCCGCAGCCTTGGCTTCGCCGAGCCGGTCGACCACCGCGATCCGCCGGTCGGCAGCGAGCCGAACCAGGTCAGAGACCCGCAGCAGGCGGTCAGCCTCGACTATTGCCTCCAGGCCTGAATCGGGAACTGGCAGTTTTGTTGGCTGATCGGCATACTTCCGGCGCGGTACTCGCCTGTGGTCGCGGTCGACACTGCTCAGGCCCGTCCTCATCAGGTCGGGCCCATAACCACACGCAAAAGGAATTGTGTCGCATAGCGGGTGAGGTTTGCCGACAGCGCACAGTCCGGTGTGTTCTCTGCCAGCTGCGGATAACCCTACGAAACAAGGCGACCGGGCTTCAGCTCCGTACGGATCTGTGGCACGGTTGACCAACTCGGCGGGCAACGGCGCTCGCCGAGCCGAAGCTCTGGGTACGCATTGGACAATGCGGGCGGTTGCCCGCGGAGATCACGGGGGCGGCTGTCAGGACCGGATTGGCGGAGACCTCGTGAGAACGACATGAGTGCCGAGACCATCCCTGATGTCGTACGCCTGCTGACCGATCTCGTCTCCATCGACACCGCACACCCGGTGGGCAACGAGGGCAAGGCCGCTGCGCTGCTGGCCGAGATCATGGGCCGCAACGGATTCGACGTCGAGGTCGAGGAGATCGAACCGGGACGCGCCAATCTTGTTGCGCGGTTGGAGTTCGGCTCGGCGACGCCCACGCTGATGTTGAACTCCCATCTCGACGTGGTCCCAGCCGGACCGGGATGGTCGATGTCGCCGTTCGCCCCGGTACGGAAGGACGGCCGGCTCTACGGGCGCGGCACGGCCGACGCCAAAGCCAGCGTGGCCGCGATGGCAGTCGCCGCTCTCTGCCTGCGCGAACCCGGCGAAGCGGGGCAACTCTCCGGGACGCTCGTCTACACCGCCGTCATCGACGAGGAAGCCGGAAGTACGGGGGTACGACGGCTGCTGGAAAAGCACCACGCGGACGGTGCGATCGTCGGCGAACCGACAGGGGGCCGGCTGTTCACCGCCCACCAGGGTTCGGTCTGCCCGGTCGTGGAGATCACCGGACGGGCCGCGCACGCAGGGGCGCCGGACCAGGGCGCCAACGCGATCGTGCACGCGGCCGCGCTGATCGAGTTGATCGGTGACTACGCGGGTGTCCTTTCCGGACGTGACCACTCGCTGGTCGGTGCGCCCACGGTGACGCCGGTCCTTGTGGAAGGCGGCGAGGCGTCCAACTCGGTGCCGGAACGGTGTCGGCTCACCTTCGATCGGCGACTGGTGCCCGGCGAGACCGAGAAGGACGCGCTCATGGAGATCGAGCAACTCCTCACGCAGTTCAACACCGACTACGCACCCGTCAATGCCGAGGTGGTGGGCTTCGCGCCGACCACCGGCGGCCCGTCCGAAACGCCGACCGGCCATCCGTTCGTCGTGAGCTGTCAACGCGGCCTTGTCGACGCCGGCCTTGCGGTGGAGGTGGGCGGGTTGGGCGTGAGCTGCGACATGTCCCATTTCCGGGCGGCCGGGATTCCCTGTGTGGTCACGGGTCCGGGGGCGGTCGAGGCGATGCACATCGTGGATGAGTACGTCGACCTCGAGGAGGTGCGCCGCTCCGTTCGGACCTACGACGCACTGGTGCGCGAACTCCTCCGACCAGGCTCCTCCTGGTGGCGGTGACTCCGGACCGAGGTCAGCTGAGCCGGCCGGCCGCGACGAACACGCAGACCGCGCAGATCGCGACGTTCGCCGCGACGTTGCGCCACTCCGCCGAGTTGGCCTGCGTGATCGCCAACCTGCTGTGCGAGATCATCGCGCCCACCATGACGAGGGCGAGGCCGACCGCGGCCCAGCCGGTGAGTGACGGCGCGATGTCCACGAGGCGCGGGACGATCAGCCCGACCACGGCGATGAGTTCACAGATCGCCGTCAGCCGTACGACCGGCAACGGAAAGGCCGCTGCTCCGGTCTGTCCGGTGGCGAGCAGCCGTTCGGTCGACATGGTCGATTTCGCGATGCCGGAGACCAGGAACAGTGCTGCCAAGAGGATCTGAGCGATCCAGAGCGCCGTGTTCATCCGACGAGTCCTCCCAAAACCTGCGACCGGGCGCGGGTGCCCGGTCTTCTCAGGCAGAGGACGAGACGGTGGAGGCATCTGTGACAGCGCTCCGCCGATGGGGCAGCCGCCCTATCCGTGGTCGAGCACCACGAGATCGAACAGGTCGAGGTGGGGCAGCGTGAAGGTGACCGCGCCAGCAGCCGTCCTGGACGTCTCGAGCGGCATTCCCCGGCGGAGCGAGGTCGCAGCCGCCACGGTGGCGACGCCGGGAAGCTCGACCTGGATGTCGTGGATCGGCAGTGGCGGCCCGAACGCCCGCCCCCGCTGGCCCGAGTAGTTGATGAGGTGGACCAGCGTTCGGTGCGGGTCGTCCTGCGTACTCACGACGATCTCGACATGGGCAGGAGCGTCCGTCGAAAGCTGCCGGCCGCCACCCACCTCATCGAGTGCGTGCACCAGGATGTCGCGGTGCTCGGGCCGGCCGAGGTCGTCGTAGAGCCCACCGATCGGCCAGGGAATGTAGGCCGTCCGCCCGGAGCCGTGACGGTGCCAGAGCAGCCCTGGATGGTCGGTCTCGACGTCCCAGTAGCACTTCTCCGGCGGGCCGTAGCGCGACGGCGGCACCAGGCCGAACGAACACACCGCATCCGGCCTCGGCTCGACATAGAGGTAGGCCCGGTCCAGGAGCACCAGGTCGCCCTCGGTCGCTCCCGGCAGGTCGCCCGGATCCGTCACCCGCAGGTAGGCCGACCGCATCGCTCCCGGAGCTTCTCTCCGGTCGATGACGGTGGCGGCACCGAGGCTCCGCAGCGCGATTCCCGGACGGAGGGCCCCGGCGGCGTCGAAGCCCCCGGTGTCGTACGTCGCCACCAGCCCCCCGCCGGTCTCGACGTAACGGTCCAGCACCTTGGCCTGGTCGTCGGAGAGCACCGCGACGTTCGGCAGGACCAGCGCCTTGTAACGCCGCAGGGTGGAGTCGAGGGCGTCCATGACGAGCAGGTGATCCGGCACGATGTCGAAGGGCACGTGGGACTCGACCAGCGCCCGGTAGACGCCCCGGAGCTCGCCGCGCACCTTGTCGACGCCGGACGGCCCGCCGTAGCGTTCTCCACTGCGTACCGACGACACCACGCCCACCTCGGCGGCGGATCGGACATCGGTGTAGAAGCGCGCATTGTCGCGGTGGAAGCAGAAGACGTCGCGGACGATGTCGAAACTCGTCGCGGGCAGCCGGTCAGGAGTGCCGACCAGGTAGGCCGACGGGTTGCCGCCGTGCGCGATCGTCTGGGCGAAGTACAGCCCGAGGTGCCCCTCCTGCTCGGGAACGAACCGGTACGGCATGTCGATGAACATCACCGAGTTGACCCACACCGGCTTGTTGGGCGCCGCCGTCCGACTGGTCCGCAGGAACTCACCGGTGCCGTAGATCCACAGCGGCTGCGGCCGGTCGACGGCGTTGTTGGCCTCGTAGAACGCGATGTCGGGATCGTGGGCGAGGATCAGCGCGGCGTCGGGATTCTTGCCGGTGATGAGTTTCCGCACCCGGCCGGCGAGGTCGCCGAGCGTCTCGCGGGTGTACTCCAGCCACTTGACGTACGCCGGATCGTCCCAGTCGGCACGGGTCGGCAGCGGCCGGCCGTAGCGTTCGTCAAAGCGCCGTTGACAGTGCGCGCAGTGACACGGCCCGTGGTTGCGGCCGGTGTAGTCGCGCTGGCTGAAGTTGAACCAGTTGAAGAAGAAGCCGTCGACCGGATAGGTGTCGAGGATCTCGCCGAGAATCTCCTCCGACCGCTCCTGGTAGTACGGAGCGCTCGGGCACGTGCTCCAGAGCCCGTTGTAGATCTGACGTTCACCGGTCGCGCTGACGAAGCACCAGTCGGGATGCTGCTCGGCGAGGTCGGCGTGCACCTTCGAGAAGTCGACGCGGGACAGCACCCGGACCCCGCGGGCGTGGGCGGCCTCGACCGCGTCGCCGATCAGGTCGCCGCTGGACCGCTCGGCCAGCCATGGGCTCGGATGCTGGAACGCCAGCCGCGACGGATAGAACGACACGATGCCCGCGGTGTTGAGCAGCCACGTGTCGGCCCCGATGTCCTGGATGTGGTCGAGTACCTGCTCCACGTCGAGGCCCGCGTCGATCTCGCGGAGGTTCGTCTGATGCGTACGAAAGGGCTGATGCCACCAGCGGCTGGTCGTCGACATGGGCCCCATCCTGCTACGCACGGACGGCGAGGACGGAGCACGACGTTCACAATCGGTCATCGCCGCACCGACCGGCGGGCGCTCAGAGGACGCCGGCGACCTCGGCGAAGTGGCAGGCGACCGGATGACCGTTGCCCCGGTCGACGAGGGCAGGCTCTTCGCTCGCGCAGACCTCCTGCGCCTTCCAGCAGCGGGTCCGGAAGCGACACCCGCTCGGCGGATCGATCGGGCTCGGTACGTCGCCGGTGAGGATGACCCGCTCCCGGCGCCGCTCGACCGCCGGGTCAGCCGTGGGCGCGGCCGAGAGCAACGCCTGCGTGTAGGGGTGGGCCGGCCGGGTGTAGAGATCGTCGCGCACTCCGGTCTCGACCACCTTGCCGAGATACATCACCGCCACCCGGTCGGAGATGTGCCGGACCACGGAGAGATCGTGGGCGATGAAGAGGTACGCAAGACCCAGCGTGTCCTGCAGGTCCTCCAGCAGGTTGACCACGCCCGCCTGCACCGAGACGTCCAGCGCCGACACCGGCTCGTCGAGCACCAGCAGCCTCGGCTCCAGGGCCAGGGCGCGCGCGATGCCGATCCGCTGCCGCTGCCCGCCGGAGAACTCGTGTGGGTAGCGGTTGCCGTGCTCGGGGTTGAGCCCGACCAGCTCCAGCAGCTCCGCGACCCTGGCCGGCCCGCCGCCACCACGCCAGCGGCGGTGCACCTTCAACGGTTCGGCGATGATGTCGTTGACCGGAAGCTTCGGGTTGAGGGAGGCGTACGGGTCCTGGAACACGATCTGGACGTCGCGCCGCACCTCCTGCATCTCCCGCCTGGGCAGGGTGGTCAGCTCCTTGCCGGCGAAGCGGACCGAGCCCGACGTGGGCACGTGCAGTTGCAGGATCGCCCGGCCGGTCGTCGACTTGCCGCAGCCGGACTCGCCGACGATTCCGAGCGTCTCGCCCGCGTCGACGTACAACGACACCCCACTCACCGCGTGGACCTGCCCGACCACGCGGCGGAGGAAGCCGCTGCCACGCACTGGGAACGTCATCACCAGGTCGGTGACCTCGAGCAGGTGGTCGCCCCCGGGTTGTGGTGTCGGATCCTCGGCCCGGCGGCCGACCACCGTGGCTGCGTGCGCGGGAGTCGCGGTCATGAGCCGGCCTTCCGCGTGAGCATCGCAGCGAAGCGAGGAGCGGAGCGCGGGGGGCCGGCGGGTAGCACAGTCATGGGGTCGACGCCTCGCTTTCGGTACGGAAGTACGCGGTCGGATCGTCGCTCCCGGCCAGCGTCGACCAGTGGTGGCAGGCGGCCCGGTGCCCGTCGTCGTCGGTCGCGGTGAGTTCCGGCTC
Organism: Actinopolymorpha sp. B9G3; assembly: GCF_040120725.1. Classification (NCBI taxonomy): domain Bacteria; kingdom Bacillati; phylum Actinomycetota; class Actinomycetes; order Propionibacteriales; family Actinopolymorphaceae; genus Actinopolymorpha; species Actinopolymorpha sp. B9G3. The sequence continues at coordinate 329,598 of NZ_JBEEAB010000004.1, forward strand.
CGACGTACGACAGACCTCGTCGGCCAGCGGACAGCGCGGCTGGAAGGGGCAGCCCGAGGGCAGGCTGATGAGCGAGGGTGGACTGCCCTTGATCGGGCGTAGCCGCTCGCCGCTCGCCCCGTCCAGCGCGGGGATCGAGCCCAGAAGCCCTGCGGTGTAAGGCATCCTCGGCCGGTAGAACACGCTGTCGGTGTCGCCGATCTCGACCGGGCGCCCTGCGTACATCACGAGCACCCGGTGAGCCATGCCGGCGATCACCCCGAGGTCGTGGGTGATCAGGATGATCGCGGCGCCCACGGCGTCCTTGACCTCGAGCAGCTTCTCGAGGATCTGGGCCTGCACCGTCACGTCGAGGGCGGTGGTCGGCTCGTCGGCGATGATGACGTCCGGCCGGTTGATCACCGCCATCGCGATCATCACCCGCTGCCGCATACCGCCGGAGAACTCGTGCGGATAGGCGCGCAGCCGGGTCCGTGCCTGCGGGATGCCCACGAGGTCGAGCATCTCCTCGGCCCGCGCGAACGCCTGCTTGCGGGACATCACCTGGTGGGAGAGTACGGTTTCGGCGAGTTGGTCGCCGATCGTGCGTACCGGGTTGAGTGCGGTCATCGGGTCCTGGAAGACCATCCCGATCGCCCGGCCACGCAGGCCGCGCCGGCGCCGCGGGGACATCGTGAGGACGTCCTCGCCACGGAAGTGGACGCGGCCGGTGATCCGTGCCGACTTCGGCAGCAGTCCCATGACCGCCATCGACGACACCGACTTGCCCGACCCGGACTCGCCGACGATGCCGAGGACCTCGCGTTCGTGCACGGCGTACGACACGCCCCGCACGGCCCGGACCAGGCCGTCGTCGGTCGGGAAGCTCACCGTCAGGTCCTCGACCCGCAGGATCTCCTCCCGTGAGGGCAGGCGCGTGTCGGCGAGTCCGGTGACCACGTGCGGGTCCTGTGGCGCATCGTCGGAGCCGAAATCCAGTACTTCGCTGCCGCGATCGAAGGCACTCGTCATCTACTCACGCACCCGGTTCTGTCGGGGGTCGAACGCGTCCCGCAGGCCGTCGCCGATGAAGTTGACCGCCAGCGCGATGGCGATGATGAACGTTCCCGGCCACCAGAAGAGCCACGGGCGGGTCAGCATCGCGGCGCGGTACTCACTGATCTGCGTGCCGAGTGACGCGTCGGGTTTCTGGACGCCGAAGCCGAGGAACGACAGCGCCGTCTCGAGCAGGATCGCGCTCGCGATGGTGAGCGTCGCGCTCACCACGATGACGCCGATGGCGTTGGGCATGATGTGGCGGAAGATGATCCGCAGCGGGCGGGTGCCGGCGGCGCGTGCCGCCTCGACGAACTCCTTCTCGCGGAGCGAGAGGAACTCCCCGCGCACGAGGCGGGCCAGTTGCGTCCACACCACCAGGCCCAGGACCACGCCGAGCATGATGATCCCGGAGTTGCCCGCCATCCGTCCGACGACGGCGGCGATCACGACCAGCGGGATGGTGATCATCACGTCGGTGAAGCGCATGAGGACGGTTTCCCACCGCCCGCGGAAGTAGCCGGCGAGCGCGCCCACCGTGCTGCCCACGACGGTGGCGACCAGACCCACGATGAACGCGATGGTGATCGACTGCTGCGCGCCGCGCATCGTCAGCGCGAAGTAGTCCTTGCCGACGTTGTCCTGGCCCAGCGGATGCTCGCCGAACCGGAACCCTTCTCCGCCGAGGAATCGAGGGACCACGCTGAGCGTCGGCCGGCCACCGTCGACCACCGGGGCGGTGGCGGAGTACGGCGTGTCCCACCATCCGGGGATCGGGCCGACACCGATGGAGCTGAACGAGAGGACGAGGATGGCGCCGAGCAGGACCATTCCGGCGAGGGCCGCGCGGTGCCGGAAGAACCGGCGCCGGATCATCTGCCCCTGCGTCCGTGCGACGACGGCCATACCCTGCGCCTCGTCGGGGCCGGCGCCCGAGCCCGGCCCGGTCGGCGGGTCCGCCTTGGTCACTGTCGTCATCGGCGCCTCCTCTGCTCCATTCGTACGGCCTGGTCAGGACAAGCGGATGCGGGGGTCGAGGTAGGCGTAGGCGATGTCGGCGATCATGTTGAACACGACGATGGCCGTGCCGCTGACGATGAAGAACGCCATCACCCGAGTGGGGTCGACCTCCCGTAGCCCTTCGCTGAACAGCCGCCCCATGCCCTGCCAGCCGAAGACCTCCTCGGTGATGATGGCGCCGCCGACGACGCCGGCGAAGTCGAACGCCATCAGGGTGGTGATCGGGATGAGCGAGTTACGGAACGCGTGCCGGACGATGACGCTGCGCTCGGTGAGACCCTTCGACCGTGCCGTGCGTACGTAGTCCTGGTTGAGGATCTCGAGCATGCTCGCGCGCGTGTACCGCGTGTAGGTCGCGAACGAGATCAGCACCAGCGCCATGCTCGGCAACGCGATGTGACCCGTGGCGTCCCAGGTCAGCTGCCAGAAGTCGCCTTCGAAGTTCGGGGTCCGCGCACCGATGGTGGAGATCGGCCGCCCCAGCACGAGGTCGCTGTAGCCCGAGAACGCACGCAGGAAGTGGTCGAAGAAGATCAGCCCGGCCGAGAACAACCCGGTGAGCACCGCGGCCGACATTGCCTGCCGGCGCTGCAGTCCGCCGAGGACGTAACCGATCGCCGCACTCACGACGACCGTCACGAGCGCCAGTCCGATGAGCAGCAACCAGGTCGGGTCGGCGAGGACCGGATCGAGTGCGAGGGAAAGGACCGAACCGAGGACCGCGGTGGTGAGTGCGGCGACCAGTGGGTCCCTGGCGCGGAGTCCGGCGAACAACGTCGTGGCGCCGAGGCCCGCCGCCAAAGACACGACCAGGACCACCGCGAAGCCCAGTCGGGGATCGGCGAACCAGCGGGTGAAGGACAGGTACGCGAGAATCCCACCGGTCGTGGCGGCCGCGACCGCGAACGCCGCCGCCCGGCGCCGTAGGTCACCCCCCAGAACCGCCGCCCACCCCACCCCCGCGACGAGCGCGAGGACGACGATGACGGCCAGGGGGATCGTGGGATCGCGCAGCCAGTTGTTGAACTCGATCGCGGCGTACTGCTTGAGCATCACGGCGACCCAGAACGACGGCAGCGAGAAGAAGAGGAACGACGCGAAGGTCACGGTGTAGTCGAATCCGGTGTACTGCCGGAGCGCGGTGACGATGCCGACCATGACACCGCAGATGATGGCGAGCACGGTGGCCGCGAGCACGAGCTGCAGCGTCGCCGAGACCGCCTGCCCCAGCAGGGTTCCGACCTCGACCCCGTTGCGGGCCGTGCCGAAGTCACCCTGGGCCACTGCGGTGAGCCAGCCGACGTAGCGCAGCGGGATGGGGACGTCGAGCTGCATGCGTTCGGTGCGTTCGGCGATCTTCTCTTCCCGCTGCGGGGTCTGGTCCTGCCGGAGATCGGCCAGCGGGTCGCCGGAGAGCGCCGTCAACGTGTAGACGAGGAATGTCGCGGCCAGCAGAACGAAGAAGGAGATGATCAGTCGGCGGGCGATGAAGGCGGTCACGGCCTGCTGCTCCTCTTCTGCATCCCACGCGTATGTTCGGCATCCCACGCATATCTTCGGCATCTCAGACGTACGGGGACGGAAAGCTTGGAGCTCCGTCCCCGTACGCCTGTCTCACATTGAGTTCTGCGGCTGTGTCGTCAGCGTCAGGACATGGACCACTCGTCCATGTTCCAGGTGATCGACGCCTGGGACGGGTTGGGCGTGATGTTCGTCAGCGTGTCCGTCCACGCGGACAGGGCCGGCTGCGAGTAGAGCGGAATCGTCACCAGGTCCTCCCAGAGGATCCGCTCGACCTCGCCGATCAACCTGGCCTGCTCCTCGGAGTCGAGCGTGGCGTTGAGCTCCTTGATCAGCTTGTCCACTTCCGGGTTGGAGTAGCAGCCGTTGTTGTTGCCCTTGCCGGACGGCGTGCAGGCGGTCGGCGTGGTGAAGGTCGACGCCCAACCGCTCACCAGCGACGACCCGGCCCAACCGAACAGTGCGACGTCGAACCGGTTCGTCGCGAGGTCACCGTCTGCCTCGAAGAAGTTCTCCGCACCAGCGTCGACCACCTTGAAGCCAGCCTTGCCGCAGGAGTCCGCGATCAGCTCGACGACCTGGGTGCGGCGCGGGTTCGGCGTGTTGTATCCGACCTTGACCTCCATGCCTTCGTTGCCCGTCTCGGCGAGCAGTGCCTTCGCGCCCTCGATGTCAGGCTCGGCGTACGCGTCCATCTGCGCGGCCTCGACGACCCCTTCGTAGCGGGCATCGAACGGCGCGACGTTGCGGACGTCCATCGGCTCCGCGTCGGCCTGCTCCGGCTTGATCAGGTTGTCGACGATCAGCTTGCGGGGTACGCACTTCGTGAACGCCTCGCGCAGCTTCCGGTCCGAGAAGGGGTTGTTCTTGTTGAAGTTGAAGTCGAGGTGGTCATAGAGGTACTGCGTACCTGTCTCGACCTTGACGCCCTGAGCCGACTCGAGCTGGTTCAGCAGGTCGGGGTTGGTCTGCGGCTCGATGATGTTGACCTCACCGTTCTGCAGAGCCTGCACCTGCTCGTCCTGCACGATGAAGCGGATCACGACGTTCTTCACCGCCGGCGGGTCGCCCCAGTACTTGTCGTTGGCGGTCAACGTGATCGACTGACCGGCGTCCCACTTGCTGAGCTTGTACGGACCAGACGACGGGATCAGCGACTCCTCGGCCAACTTGCCCGGCTCCATGACCCAACCGGAGTTGTAGAACTCGGCCGCCTTGGCGAGGGCTTTGTCGTCCTGGCTCTTGACCGCGTCGATGAACTCCTGCTCGCTGAGCCCACCCTGCTTCGCGACCACGTGGGCCGGCATGAGGTCGGCGGCGCCGGGTCCACCCTGACCCTCCCAGTCGGCGAACGGCTCGGAATAGCGGAACGTGAAGTCCTTGTCCCCGGCGGCGCAGTCGGGGACCTCGATGAGCTCGACGCCGGTCGTGCCGGAGGTCGAGAACAGGTCCTTGCCGACCTTGCCGGAGTTCGCGGCCCAGAACAGCAGGACGTCGTCGCAGTCGATCGGCGTGCCGTCTGACCAGGTGGCCTTCGGGTTGATGGAGTACTCGATCGTCAACGGGTCGTCGGAGGTCTTCTCGTACGTGCCGAACTCGGTGTTGGGAGCGACCTCGCCCTTGTCGTCGAAGTACCAGAAGCCGGTGAGCACGCGCTGCAGCACGATGTTGTTCTTGCTGGCGTTGTTCTCAGCGGTGTTGCCGTTGTAAGCGTCGATTTCCTGTTCGAAGGTGTGGGTGATGGTGACCGCGGCCGGCGCCTTCGGGCCCGCGCCCTCGTCGCCACCGGTGTCATCCCCTCCGCCACCACCCCCGCCGCAGGCAGCGAGGAAGAGCGCGACCCCTGCACCCAGCCCCAGAAGTCGGCTGCGTCTCCGATTAGTCCGCACGGCATAGCTCCCTGTGATTGTTCGGTAGAGGCATCCGATGCCGCCGCGATGTGCCCGGCGCAGTCGGGTGGCAAAAGATGACCACCGGGCCATGGATGCTGGCAAGTGGTTGCGGGCGGAGTGTTACGGAAACGATGCCGGCGCACCCCAGGTGAGCTGTCATCGCCGCCGGCCGTGTGCCGCGCGTAGCCGGCGGGTCCGCCAGCCGTAGACTCGCGAACATGGCCGGCCGGATCCGCGACGACGACATCGCGCTGGTCCGCGAACGGACGCGGATCGACGAGGTGGTGTCGCAGTACGTCACCTTGCGGCCCGCGGGTGCGGGGTCGATGAAGGGCCTGTGTCCCTTCCACGACGAGAAGTCTCCGTCGTTCAACGTCCGCCCCCAGCTCGGCGCGTTCCACTGTCTTGCCGGTGAGACGGAGGTGCTCACATGGGACGGTCCGCGGCCCATCCGGGGGCTTGCAGGTGGCGTGCATCGGGTGCTGGGCCGGCACGCCGACTGGGTTGAGGCGCCCTTCCGGTCGTACGGCGTCCAGCGGTTGTTCAAGATCACGCTGACGCGGAACCAGCAGGTCAAGGAGCTGTACGCGACCGACGGGCACCGCTGGTTCGTCCGATCCGGCAAGACGTTGCAGTCGACCCGCGAGGCGTTGACGACGGACCTTCGTCCCGGGCACCGACTTGCGTACGTCTATCCCAGGTCGCGGATCCGTCAGACCACGCCCTCGCCGTTCGGTATCGCGCACGGAATCACGTACGGTGACGGAACTCTGAACGGCACGGGCGCCATGGCGAAGCTGTGCCCGCCCAAGGACCACGAGCTCCTCAAATGGTTTCCGAACAGCTACGTGAGCGCCGACGGCGACAACCTGCTCGTGCATCACCTGCCGCGGTTCTTCAAGTCCCTGCCGTCCCTCGACGAATCGGTCCCGTATCTGTACGGCTGGCTGGCAGGGTACTTCGCGGCGGACGGGTGCGTGGCCAAGGACGGCACCGTGATGGTGAACTCCGCCAAGCGGGAGAACCTCGAGTTCGTGCGTACCGTCTGCACGCGCCTGGGCATCGGCACGTACGGGATCACGATGCAGATGCGGGAGGGGTTCCCCGGACGCGAGCCGAGCGCCCTCTATCGCGTCCACCTCGTCAACGACGATCTCACCGACGAGTTCTTCCTCCTTGACGAACACCGGCGGCGCTTTCAGAGCACGCACAAGGAGTACGTCCGGCGCGGCTGGGTGGTCCGTTCCGTCGAACCGACCGACCGGGTGGAGGAGGTCTTCTGCGCCGAGGTCGAGGACGGCCACGCCTTCGCGCTCGCCGATAACATCTTGACATCGAACTGCTTCGGCTGTGCCGAAGGCGGGGATGCCATCTCGTTCCTGCAGAAGATCGAGGGCCTCGGCTTCGTGGAGGCGGTTGAGCGCCTCGCCGCGCAGGCGGGCATCACCTTGCGGTACGAGGACGGCGGTCGGCCCGAACGCAAGGAGCACGGCAGCAGGGCCCGGCTCATCGAGGCGCACAAGGCGGCCGCGGACTACTACGCCGAGCAGCTGCACGACTCGCCTGATGCCGCCGCCGGGCGGACGTTCCTGTCCGAGCGCGGGTTCGACAAGGCGGCGGCCGAGACATTCGGGATCGGGTTCGCGCCACGCGGACCCGGAGCGCTGCTCTCGCACCTGCGCGGCCGCGGGTTCGCCGACGAGGAGCTCGTCACCAGCGGTCTCGTCGCCACCGGTGCACGTGGCCGCTACGACCGGTTCCGCGGCCGACTCGTCTGGCCGATCCGTGAGCTCGCCGGCGACGTCGTCGGATTCGGGGCCCGCCGGCTCTTCGACGACGACCGGGTGGAGGCGAAGTACCTCAACACCCCGGAGACACCGATCTACCACAAGAGCCAGGTGCTGTACGGCGTCGACCTGGCCCGCCGCGAGATCGCCCGGCGACAGCAGGCCGTGGTCGTCGAGGGTTACACCGACGTCATGGCCTGTCATCTCGCCGGCGTGCCCACCGCGGTGGCGACGTGCGGTACCGCGTTCGGTGAGGACCACGGGCGGGTGTTGCGGCGGCTGCTCCTCGACCACGACGAGTTCCGTGGCGAGGTGATCTTCACCTTCGACGGCGACGAGGCCGGTCAGCGGGCGGCGATGCGGGCCTTCGACGGTGACCAGCAGTTCGTGTCCCAGACCTACGTCGCGGTCGAGGCGTCCGGCATGGATCCGTGCGACCTGCGCCTGGCACACGGTGACGCCGCGGTCCGCGACCTGATCGCCCGTCGGGTGCCGCTCTACCGCTTCGTCCTCGGCAACGTTCTGCGCCGCTACGACCTCGACCGCGCCGACGGCCGGATCGACGCCCTGCGGGCGACCGCCCCGCTGTTCAGGTCCGTCCGAGACAAGGCCAAGGCCGGTGCGTACGCCCGCGAGCTGGCCGGCCTGCTCGGGCTGGAGGTCGAGGAGGTCCGCGCCGAGGTCGGGCGAGCGATGGGTGCGGGCGAGAACGACGGTCGGAAGGGTCAGGGCCGGGGGACCGCCCGGGTCCGGGGTGCGGCTCCGCCGGAGCGCCCGAACGTCCCCGCCACACCGCTGCCCGACCGCGACGACCTGCGCCTGACGGTGGAGCGGGAGCTGCTCAAGCTGGTCATGCAGTCTCCGACGCTCGCCGGTCCAGCGTTCGACTCGCTCGAGGACGAGGTGTTCACCCATCCGGGCTACGTGGCCGTGCGCCATGCGATGGCGGCGGCCGGCGGCGCGGGGACCTCGGCCGGCGGTGACGCCTGGGTGGCCGGGGTCGGTGACAAGGCTGTCGACGACGGCGTACGTGCCCTCGTGACGGCGCTGGCCGTCGAACCCCTCAGGGCCACGGCGGGACCGGACCAGCGGTACGCCAGCTCGCTGCTCGCCAGGGTCCAGGAGCTGGCGGCGGCCCGGCAGATCGCCGACGTGAAGTCCCGCCTGCAGCGGATGAACCCGGTCGAGCAGACCGAGGCCTACAACAAGCTCTTCGGCGAACTGGTCGCGCTCGAGCAGCACCGTCGGGCCCTGCGTGACCGCGCCATCGGTGGCCTCGACTGACGCCTGTCACCGGCGGCTGGTCGCCTGATCGGCGCGGCGGCTAGGTTTTGGGCATGCCGAAGGTTGCCGGGATCGACTCGTCCACCCAGTCCTGCAAGGTCGTCGTCTGCGACGCGGAGTCCGGTGCGGTGCTCGCGGAGCGCGCAGCACCCCATCCGGACGGAACCGAGTGTCCGCCCCACGCCTGGTGGGCCGCTCTCCAGGAGGCGGGCGACGGGCTGCTCGACGACGTGGCGGCCGTCGGCGTCGCCGGGCAGCAGCACGGGATGGTCACGCTGGACGAGTCCGGCAGCGAGGTCCGGCCGGCGCTGCTCTGGAACGACACCCGCTCCGCCGGGGCCGCCACCGACCTGATCGACAAGCTCGGCGGACCGCAGGCGTGGGCCGACGCGACGGGATCCGTACCCCTCGCGAGCATGACCGTCACCAAGCTCGCCTGGCTGGCCGAGAACGAGCCGGCGAACGCCGACCGGGTGGCCCAGGTCATGCTTCCCCACGACTACCTCACCTGGCAGCTCTGCGGGCGTCCGACCACCGCCGCCACCGACCGCGGAGACGCGTCCGGCACGTTGTACTGGTCACCGGTCACAGGCGAGTACCGGACCGACCTGCTGGAGCTCGCCTTCGGTCGTACGCCGGAACTGCCCACGGTCCTCGGCCCGGCAGAGACAGCGGGGGAGACCTCCAGTGGTGCGCTCGTGTCGGCCGGCACGGGCGACAACATGGGCGCTGCCCTCGGCCTCGGCATCGGCGCGGGCGACGTGGTCGTGTCGCTCGGCACCAGCGGCACGGTCTTCGCGGTACACGACCGGCCGACCACCGACGGGTCGGGCATCGTCGCCGGCTTCGCCGATGCCACCGGCCGGTTCCTTCCGCTCGTCTGTACCCTCAACGCCGCGCGGGTGATCAACGCCACCGCGGCGATGTTGGGCACGGACATCGAAGGCTTCAACCGGTTGGCGCTGGCCGCCGCACCTGGCGCCGGTGGCCTGGTCCTTCTGCCCTACCTCGACGGCGAACGTACGCCCAATCTGCCTGACGCCGCGGGTTCCCTGCACAACCTGCGCCGTTCCGCCATGACCCCGGAGAACCTCGCCCGCGCCGCGGTCGAGGGGATGCTGTGTGGCCTCGCCGACGGGCTTGACGCCCTGCGTGACCAGGGTGTGGTCGTACGCCGGATCCTGCTGATCGGTGGTGCCGCCCGCTCACCGGTCGTACAGGCGGTTGCGCCGCTGGTCTTCGGGGGCCCGGTCACGGTGCCGACGCCGGCCGAGTACGTCGCACTGGGTGCGGCGCGGCAGGCGGCCTGGGCATTGGCCGGGGGCGCGGCACCGCCGGAGTGGACTCTCGCGGAGAGCGTCGCCGAACGTACCCGGGACGTCGACCCGGACGCGGGCGCGCAGATCCGTGCCGCCTACGCGAACGCCCGGACGGCCCTGCACGGATAGTGGCGACGGCGCGCGCGGGGGGTCCGTCCGTGATTGGTCCCCTTCCCGAATGGGGATGGTGCCGTTCGGGGAGGGACGATGGCGATAGTTCCGGGCGGCGCTGGTGCGCGTCGCCGTCTTGTCGTACGACAACGGCTCCGTGAGCGCCGACGCGATCTCGGGCTCACGCAGAAGCAGGTGGTCAGCCGGTTGGCCCGGCTCGGCATGCTCACGACCAACAAGGCGCTGAGCAGCCTCGAGCACGGCACCGGCCTCGACGTCGCGAAGCTTCCAGAGCTCGCGCGAGCACTCGAGTGCACCATCACCTATCTACTCGGGCTGACGTCCGACCCGGGCCGGTGGGAACCTGATCCACGACCCGCACCCCAGCGGCCGGCGCCGGTGCGCCAGGAGTCCCGGGTTCCGCCGGTACGCGAGCAGGCCGTGCGTGAGCAGTCGGAGCGGGATCGATCGACTCGTGAGCAGGCCGCGCGTGAAGAGGCCGTGCGTGAGCAGGCAGAGCGGGAACGATCAGCGCGTGAGCAGGCCGCGCGGGAACGATCAGCGCGTGAGGAGTCCGTGAGGGAACGATCAGCGCGTGAGGAGTCCGTGCGCGACTCCACGGTGGACGAACACTCATCCACGCGGGAGCCGATCCGCGAACCGTCGTCGGTTTGAGCAGGCGCCGCCGACCCGGCGCCGCCCGTCTTGACCCGCCTCGTCGACAGGTCTAGTTTGTTCGGGACCTGAACGAATAGGCGGTTGTCAGACCTGGGAGGCGGCTGGGTGACAGATGCGCCGACGCGCCTCCTCGGGAGGGCGGATCAGGGCGCCGTACGCAGGGCCAATCTGGCGGTCGTCGTGCGGGCCCTGCGCTCCAGTCCTCGCACCCGAGCCCAGCTGACCGCGGACACCCTGCTCACCAAGGCCACGGTGTCCAGCCTGGTCGGCGAGCTTTCCACCCGCGGTCTCGTCCGCAGCCATGAGCCCACCAAGGCCGGCCTGGTCGGCCGCCCCGGGCAGCAGGTCGAGCTCATCGGAGAGCGCGTGCTGGCGGTGGGGCTCGAGCTGAACGTCGACTACCTGGCCGCGGTCGTCCTGGACCTGGCCGGGGAGCGTCGGGCCAAGGCGCGTACGGCCCTCGATGTCTCGGCGAGCGTCGAGGACACCGTGGACGCCGCGGCCGACCTGATCGCGAGGGTGACAGCGCAGGCGGAGACCGCGGGCAACGTGCTCGCGGGCGTCGGGGTCGCCGCTCCAGGGCTGGTCGACGCCGCCTCGGGGCAGGTCCGGGTCGCACCGAACCTCGGATGGCGTGATGTCGCCCTACGTGACCTGCTCCGGCGACGGCTGCCCAGGACGCGCGTCATGGTCGACAACGAGGCCAACCTCGCGACCCTCGCGGAGTACGCCGCCGTCCAGGACGTGGCGGCCACCGACCGGGACCTCATCTACCTCACGGGCGGCATCGGCATCGGCGGTGGGATCGTCGTCAACGGCGAGGTGGTCCGGGGGAGTGCGGGCTACGCCGGTGAGGTCGGACACCTCGCAGTCGCACCGGCACCGGACGGCGAGCGCTGCGGCTGCGGTCGGCGTGGCTGCCTGGAGACCGTGTGCGGACTCGGTGCCCTCCTGCGGCTGGCCGCCGACGAGGCGGATCCCGTTCACGATCACGGCCGCGATCTCGACGAACGCCTGGACCTGCTGATGTCCCGCGCCACCGCGGGCGACCCACGCACCCTCCGGGCGTTCGCGCAGATCGGTCGTGCGCTCGGCCATGGCGCCTCGATGCTCGTCAACCTGGTCAACCCCCGCGTGCTCGTGCTCGGCGGCTACTTCGCCCGGGTCGGCGAGTTTCTCCGTGAGCCGGTCGAAGCCGAGCTCGCCGAGCGGGTCGTCGCGCCCGATCTTGGCGGCTGCCGGATCACGCTGTCCCGCCTGGGCCTCGCCGCCGCCGCGACAGGCGCGGCGCACTCAGCCCTGCAACCCGTCCTTGACGACCCCACCCTCGTGCCTGCCCTCTCACCCCGGCGTGGGGCGCACGCAACCCTAGAGAAGGAGATCGGATGAACGACTACACACCGACCCCCGAGGACAAGTTCTCCTTCGGGATGTGGACCGTCGGATGGCAGGGCGTGGACGTGTTCGGTTCCGCGGTCCGCGAGCCGCTCGACCCGGCCCACGGCGTGCGCAAACTGGCCGAACTCGGTGCGTACGGCGTGACCTTCCACGACAACGACCTCTTCCCGTTCGAGGCGAGTGCCGCAGAGCGTGACCAGGCGGTCGCGAGCTTCCGCAAGGCGCTCGACGAGACCGGGCTGGTCGTGCCGATGGCGACCACGAACCTGTTCGGGCACCCGATCTTCAAAGACGGCGCGTTCACCGCCAACGACCGGGCCGTCCGCCGGTTCGCGATCCGCAAGGTGATGGACAACATCGACCTGGCGGCGGAGTTGGGTGCCACCACGTACGTCTGTTGGGGCGGCCGTGAGGGCGCGGAGTCCGGGGCGGCGAAGGACATCCGCGCCGCGCTCGACCGGATGAAGGAGGCCTTCGACGTCCTCGGGCAGTACGTGATCGACCAGGGCTACGACATCCGGTTCGCGGTCGAGCCCAAGCCGAACGAGCCGCGCGGCGACATCCTGCTGCCGACGATCGGGCACGCGATCGCGTTCATCAACGAACTGGAGCACCCTGAGATGGTCGGCCTCAACCCCGAGGTCGGGCACGAGGAGATGGCCGGAGTCAACTTCGCGCACGGGATCGCGCAGGCGCTCTGGCACGGCAAGCTCTTCCACGTCGACCTCAACGGCCAGCACGGTCCGCGGTTCGACCAGGACCTGCGGTTCGGGGCAGGCAACCTGCGCGGGGCGTTCTGGGCGGTCGACACCCTCGAGACCGGAGGATATGACGGTCCGCGACACTTCGACTTCAAGCCGCCACGGACCGAGGACATGGAGGGTGTCTGGGAGTCCGCGCGTGGGTGCATGCGCAACTATCTGATCCTGCGTGAGCGGTCACGTGCGTTTCGTGCCGACCCGGAGGTGCAGGAGGCGCTTCGTACGTCCAAGCTGGACGAGCTGGCGCGGCCGACTCTGGCCGCGGGCGAGACCTACGCGACCCTGCGCGAAGAGGATTGGGGCGACGCGGCCGTCGATGCCCTGGCCAACCGTGGCATGGGCTTCGAGCGGCTCGACCAGCTCGCGATGGACCACCTGCTCGGCGTCCGGTAAGCAAGGGCTCGGCATCCGGTAAGGAGAAGAGGACCACGTATGGGTGACAGCAAGCCGACGCTCGGCGTAGGCATGGTCGGCTATTCCTTCATGGGGAAGGCACACTCGCAGGCCTGGCGTACCGTGAACGCCGCCTACGACCTGCCGTACCGCATCGAGATGGCCGCCATCGGTGGCCGGAACGAGGACAAGGTGCGCGCCGCCGCGGACTCCCTCGGCTGGCGGTCGTACGAAACGGACTGGCGGCGGATCGTCGAGCGCGACGACATCGGCCTGGTCGACGTCTGTACGCCGGGCGGCAACCACGCTGAGCTCGCCATTGCCGCGCTCGAGGCGGGCAAGCACGTCCTGTGCGAGAAGCCGCTGGCCAACACGGTCGACGAGGCGCGCGAGATGGTGAAGGCGGCGGAAGCGGCATCGGCCAAGGGCGTGAAGTCGCTGGTCGGCTTCAACTACCGGCGGGTGCCGGCGGCCGCCTACGCCCGCCAACTCGTCGCAGCCGGCAAGCTCGGCAAGATCAGGCAGATCCGGGCGGTCTACCTGCAGGACTGGCTCACCGATCCCGAAGCGCCGCTGGTGTGGCGGCTGCAGAAGGAGCTCGCGGGTTCCGGAGCGCTCGGTGACATCGCCTCGCACATCGTCGACCTCACGCAGTTCATCACCGGGCAGAAGGTGACCGGTGTGAGCGGGCTGACCGAGACGTTCATCAAGGAACGCCCGATCCTGCTGGAGACCGAGGGCCTGGGTGGATCGGGTTCGGCAACGGAGCGGGGCGAGGTCACGGTCGACGACGCCTCGCTGTTCATCGCCCGACTCGACGGTGGTGCGGTGGCGACGTACGAAGCGACCCGGTTCGCCACCGGACGCAAGAACGGCCTGCGACTCGAGATCAACGGTGAGAAGGGCTCGCTCGCCTTCGACCTCGAACGCCTGAACGAGCTCGAGGTCTACTTCAGCGACGACGACCCCGCCACGCAGGGCTTCCGCCGCGTCCTCGTCACCGAAGCCGACCACCCCTACATGTCGGCGTGGTGGCCACCCGGTCACATCATCGGCTGGGAACACACGTTCACCCACGAGGCGCGCGACCTCGTGACGGCGATCGGCGACGGGAGCGATCCGGCGCCGAGCTTCGCCGACGGCCTGCAGGTGCAGCAGGTCCTGGAGGCCGTACTCGCGAGCGCCGAGTCCGGCTCGACCTGGGTCCCCGTCACGTCGTAGAAGTCGTAGAAGGAGAAAGACATGCCGCGTCCTGTCACGTTGTTCACCGGCCAGTGGGCCGATCTGCCGTTCGAGGAGATGTGCCGGCTCTCGTCCGAGTGGGGCTACGACGGTCTCGAGATCGCCTGTTGGGGCGACCACCTGGACGTCTGGAAGGCCGCCGAGGACGACAAGTACGTCCGGGACAAGCTCGACACCCTGGAGAAGCACAACCTCAAGTTGTTCGCGATCTCCAACCACCTCAAGGGGCAGGCGGTCTGCGACGACCCGATCGACCAGCGCCACAAGGACATCCTGCCCGCCAAGATCTGGGGCGACGGCGATCCCGAGGGTGTCCGCCAGCGGGCCGCCGAGGAGATGAAGATGACCGCGCGGGCGGCCGCCCGGCTCGGCGTCGACACGGTAGTCGGGTTCACCGGCTCGTCGATCTGGAAGTACGTCGCGATGTTCCCGCCGGCGTCGGATGCGCTGATCGACGCGGGCTACCAGGACTTCGCCGACCGCTGGAACCCCATCCTCGACGTCTATGACGAGGTGGGCGTGCGCTTCGCCCACGAGGTGCACCCCAGCGAGATCGCGTACGACTACTGGACGACGGTCCGCACGCTCGAGGCGATCGGCCACCGGCCGGCGTTCGGGCTCAACTGGGACCCGAGCCACTTCGTGTGGCAGGACCTCGACCCGGTCGGGTTCATCCTCGACTTCAAGGATCGGATCTACCACGTCGACTGCAAGGACGCGAAGCGTCGCGTCGGCAACGGCCGCAACGGTCGGCTCTCCTCGCACCTGCCGTGGGGTGACCTGCGGCGCGGGTGGGATTTCGTCTCGACCGGCCGCGGCGACGTGCCGTGGGAGGACTGCTTCCGGGCGCTCAACGCGATCGGCTACGACGGACCCATCTCGGTGGAGTGGGAGGACGCGGGCATGGACCGGCTCATGGGCGCGCCCGAGTCGCTGAAGCTCGTGCGTGCGCTCTGTGACATCGAGCCGTCCGAGGCGTCCTTCGACGCCGCGTTCAGCTCCGACGGCTGAGGAAAACGTCCTGGAACCAGCCGCCGATCGCCTGCAAATGACCACGCTGAGCGGGCAGTCGGTAGCCGGGACGGGTGTCGACACCCGTCCCGGCTACCGCAGCCCTGCTCGGCGTGGTCATTTGCCGTGCGCCCCCGAGCCCGGCGGCGCGGGGGCAGCCACCGGCCTGACCCGCGCCGCGTTCACTCGCGCGACGCTGGGCACACTCGCCAGTTTCTCCTTCCTGGTCTCGTGTACGGGGCCGCGGACTCCCGAACCCGCCGGCGCGCGCGCACCGTCGGCGGACGTAGACACCCGCCTGCGGAACCAGGACGACGGGTCCGCTCCACCGGGGCGACCCGTCACTCTGCCTGGGCTGCCGTTCTCGTTCCACCGGGACGGGTACGAGTTCCACGACCTCGCGCCGGGGCAGCTCCCGCGCGGTCCGAACGTCACGGCTCCGAGGCGAGACCCTGAACCGCACGACGACCACGGCGTCCGCATGATCGAGGTCGACAACACGCTCTACGACCATCCGAACTACCAGGCGAACTTCGGCCTGGAGAACCTCGAGTCGCACCGGTTGACCGGCGAGGGCTTCTTTCTCCACCGGGCGAAGGCCCAGGGGAGCCGGCTGATCGACCGGCGGGTGGAGTCGCGCGGCGCGTGGTTCTATCCGTACACCTTCGACTTTCCTCTGCACGGCGATCCCGACGACATGGCTGTGGCGCCGTGGTACAGCGGTCTGTCGCAGGGCAAGGCACTCAGTCTGTTCTCCCGGCTGGCGAAGGTCACCGGTGAGGCGAGGTGGCGCGTGGCCGCGGACCGGACGTTCGCGAGCTTCCTCCTCCCGCCGGATCCCGCACGCGCCCCACGCGGTGGTGGTGAGAAGCCGTGGGTGGTCGCCGTCGACTCCCACCAGCTCGTGTGGCTCGTCCAGCATCCCCGGGGCGCCACCCTCGCCGACTCCGACCGGATCTTCAACGGTCACCTGTCAGGGATCTTCGGGCTGTGGGAGTACGAACGATTGACGAGGAATCCCGCCGCACTCGCGTTGTACGACGGCGCGATCACGACCCTCCGGCGACACGTCGACGACCTGCGCGTACCGCACTGGCGGTCGACGTACTGCCTCACGCACCGCGCGGAGGCGTCCAACGGCTACCACCAGCTGCACGTCGACCAGTTCGCGCAGCTGTGGTTGATGACGCGGGAGCCGCGGTTCATTCAGTTCGCCGAGCGGCTGCGCGACGACAACCCGTACCCGATCCTCGCCTCGTCCCGCACCATCGAGTTCAGGGCCGGCGAGCACGTCGGCTACGACGTCGACATCGCCACCGGGCGGATCCTGGACGAGGAGCGGGTGAGCCTGCGTACGCCCGAGACGGGCACCACGGTCCGCCGGATGCGGATGAAGGGGAGCGCCGACCAGCCGGGCGGCATCTACTACCGGGTCGCGTCCGGTCCCCTCTACGACCGGTGGGTACGCGAGGATCCGGACCGTACGACCCTCCGCGGTCCCGTCGCCGAGCTGGCGTACCGGGGCGAGCGGCGGGCGCGTTTCGAGGGCGGTCGGGAGTACGTCGGCACGCGGTACGACCGGACCGGCGACGTCGTGACGACCGAGCGGGCGAGCCCTGCGAAGGACGCCGACGTCCGCATCGACCGGACGGCCTGGGTCGACGGTGCGCCAGCGGCGCACGTCACGGCGGGCCCGCTCGCCGGCACCTGGGTAGCACTCGCGAACGTCCGCCTCGACTAGGGCGTGTCTCCCAAATGGCGCCGGTCAAGCGAGCGGCGCATCCGCGCCCGGTTGGCAAGGCGGAGGAGGAAGGCGCACTGGGTTTGTGCGCCGATCGACGAGAACGCAGCCAGCCGGGATGCGGGGTGACGCGAGTCAGGCGGGATTTGGGAGACAGGGCCTAGACGGTCACCTAGGGTCTGGTCCGCGCCGAGGCGCCGCGCCAGCGCCGACGGTCCACAACTATCCTCCGCATGAGGGAATCCTCATCTGCACTCCGATGCGTGTCGTCGGTGGCGACAGCTGGGGATCGGCCGAGCCCCGTCGTACGCCGGGGCCGCAGCTGCTGGGGGGCTCATGCGGCGTCGGATGGTGCTGGTCGGTGCGCTCGTGTGCCTCGTCGGCACCGCGGCCTGTATTCCGACCGCCGCGGAGCCTGAGGTGCGCGAGCACGGAGCCCCCGCCGCCGCGCAGCCGAGGGTCACGCCGGAGCCGGTCAAGCCCGCACCGCCGACGAACAACGGCACCCGGGACCTCGCGATCGCACCGACCGGTGACGTCGCGGCCGGGATCGCCCGCCATGACGACGGGTCGGCACCGCCGGGAGGGCCGGTGTCGCCGGCGGAGGATCCCTTCACCTACCAGCGGGACGGGTTCGCCTTCCATGACCTGAGTGGTGCGGCCGTCCCCTACGTTCCCAGGACCGAGGTGGCGAAGGACGACGACCTGCCGCGTGACGCCGACGGCGTACGCATGCACGAGGTGGCGGGCGAGTTCTACGACCACCCCAACTTCCAGGCGGGTGACGGGATCGCCAACCTCGAGTCGTATCGGCTCACCGGCGACGAGTTCTACCTCGACCGGGCACTGGTGCAGGCGCGGCACCTCGTCGAGCACCGGGTGGAGTCGCGCGGTGCGTGGTTCTATGCGTACACCTTCGATTTCCGGGTCCACGGCAACCCCGCGGAGACGATGCGGGCGCCGTGGTACAGCGGTCTTGCGCAGGGCAAGGCGCTCAGCTTCTTCAGCCGCCTCGCCGCGGTGACCGACGACGACCAGTGGCGGGAGGCCGCCGACCGGACCTTCGCGAGCTTCCTCAACCCGCCGAGCGCCACCGAGCCGTGGGTCTCGAGGGTCGACAAGTACGGCCTGCTCTGGCTGGTCGAGTATCCGTACCAGGCGACCCCGGCGAAGTCCGACCATGTCTTCAACGGCCACATGTCGGCGATCGTCGGGCTCTGGGACTACTACCGCGTGAGCAAGGAGCCCCTCGCGCTGGGGTTATACGACGGGTCGATCACGACGATGCGGCGCTACCTTCCCATCATCCGCGTCCCCGACCGTCCCTCGCTCTACTGCGTACCGCATGCGACTCCCGCGTCGGGCAGCTATCACACCCTGCACATCAGCCAGTTCGTGTTCCTGTGGCTGATGACCGGGAAGCCGGAGTTCGTCCGCATGGCCGACACCCTGCGCGACGACGCTCCGCCGCCGATCCTGGCGGAGCAGCGGGTCGTCGAGTTCCGGGCCGACGCCCTGGTCGGCTACACGTTCGACCTGCAGTCAGGTGCCGTGCTCGCCCGCGACAACGAGACGGTCCGGGTCGGGAGCACCGGCACCACGATTCGGCGGATGCGGATCGCGCACCGGGGCATCTTCTACCGGATGGCGTCAGGTCCGCTCGCCGGAAGCTGGGTGGCCGAAGGCCCGGACAGTGCGATGGTCCGCGGACCGATCGCCGAGGTCAACTACAAGGGGCTCCGGTACGCACGGCTGTTGCGCGGACGGACCTATGTCGGCCACACGTTCAATGCCGCAGGCGACGTCGTCGACACCGCCGAGGTCGTCCCGACCGATGAGGTCGAGGTGTGGTTCGACAAGTCGGCCTGGGTCGACGGCGTACGAGCAGGTCACGTGGCGGTAGGCCCGCTCGCGGGCTCGTGGGTGGCGACGGCGAAGGTCGACCTCTCCTGACCGGAGGGCCGGCCGAGGTCGAGGTTGCTCGGCCGGTCGTCGCGACAGCTGCGCGGGGCCGGGGTTGGTCATTGCTGCGCGATTATCCGCAAACGCCCAACGTAATGCTCATCAGCCGGGCAGACTGATCACGCTGGTCTTCCTCTGGGAGGAGTTGCGCCGTGCCGGTCTTCGCGCTCAAGTCAGTGGCTCACAGAGCCGACACCCCACCCCCAGAAGTCTCCGCACCACCGGGAACTTCGGATACGGCTCCCTCGTCGGGAGCGGCACCGACGGAGGTCAATACCGGTGTCGAGGAGCTTCCGGCGCTCGACGAACTCGCCGAACGCACCCCCGATCTGGTTCGCCAGTACCTCCGAGAGATCGGACGGGTACGCCTGCTCACGGCTGCGCAGGAGGTGGAGCTGTCACGCTCCATCGAAGCGGGCCTGTTCGCCGAACGTAGCCTCGTCGAGGGCGGCACCGTTGACGCCACCCCAGCCGAACTGCAGGCGCTGGTCCGGCTCGGCTGTGAGGCCAAGCGACACCTGATCGAGGCGAACCTTCGGCTGGTGGTGTCCGTCGCCAAGCGGTGTACGGGTCGAGGGCTGCCGTTGCTCGACCTGATCCAGGAGGGCAACCTCGGTCTGATCCGGGCGGTGGAGAAGTTCGACTACACCCGGGGCTACAAGTTCTCGACCTACGCCACCTGGTGGATCAGGCAAGCGATATCCCGGGCCATCGCCGACCAGTCGCGCGCGATCCGCGTACCCGTGCACGTGGTCGACGCGATCAACCGGATCCTGCGGGCGCAGCGCACGCTCTTCCAACAGCTCGGCCGGGATCCGCTCATCGAGGAGGTCGCCGAGGCGGTCGCGCTCGATCCCGATCGCACCAGTGAGCTCCTCCGACTGGCCCGGGAACCCGTCTCGCTCCATACGCCGATCGGTGAGATGGAAGCATCCGAGCTCGGAGACCTGATCGAGGACCTCGACGCCGTCGCCCCGTTGGAGGCGGCGGCGTCGTCTCTTATGCGCGAACACATCGACCGGGCGCTCGCCCAGCTCGGCGAGCGGGAGCGCTACGTCGTACAGATGCGCTACGGCCTCACCGACGGGCAGGTGCACACGCTGGAGGAGGTCGGCCGCCGCTTCGGCGTGACCCGTGAGCGGGTACGCCAGATCGAGGCGAAGACCCTCGCCAAGCTCCGCGGTGGTGGCTGGGCCCCCGGTCTGAAGGAGTATCTCGCCTGACCCAACCGCTGACCCAACCGCGCGTCCGGGACCGTGGGGGAGTGCCAGTACCGTGAGCGGGTGCGCCGCCGGCCTGGTCTTCCTCGCGACGTGACCGATTCCCTGCAGCTGGAGCGCGGTGAGCGGGTGCTCGCGACATCCCGTGACGCCGCCGAGCGTTGGGTTGTCGGCACCGACCGCACGCTGTTCCTTCCCACGGCAGAAGGGGCATACGACCGAATTCCTTGGGAGCAGGTCGAACACGCCGAATGGGACCGTGACACCGAAGTCCTCCGGGTCACCGGGACGGCGCCGCTCGGGGAGCGTCTGCCGGTCTGGACCGTCAGCTTCGCCGAGCCCGACTCCCGCCTGCTCTCGCTGATCCGCGAACGGATCACCGCCAGCGTCGTCGTCGATCAGCGGGTCAGCCTGCGCGGTCCGCTCGGTGTCCGGGTGATCGCCCGCCGTCCGCCAGCCAAGCTCGCGGATCTGGGTATGGCAGGAGAGCCGGCTACGGAGCTGCCGGGTGCAGCCGGGCAGCCAGGCACAGCAGGGGAGCCAGGCACAGGGGGGATGGTGTGGGCACTCGCGTTCGACGAGGGGCTCGATCCGGCGGACCCGGAGATCCTGGCAGCCGCCGAGCGGGCGCTGGACCGCGTCCGTGCCGAGGTCGAGCCGTGAGCCGGACCGCGACGACCGTACGACGCCTGCTCGCGGCCGGTGTGCTCGTCGCTGGGGTCACCGCGTGTGCGCCGAGCGCCATCGGCGGACTGCTCGACGCCGACCAGGCCACCCCGACGCCCAGCGGATCCGCGTCGTCGGACCGGCTCGGCCCGCGGGCATCGGACCCTCCACTCGGCACTCCCGCACCAACGCAGGCGCCCGGGCCCCAAGGTCCGTCGGCATGTCCGACCGGAGGCGGAGGCGGCGGCAACTTCAAGGTGATCTCGGCGGCGGGACCCGCGCGGGCGAACCGCGCGCGCGACAGCGCGGCACGGGCCCGGCCGTGGAAGGATCGGCCGGTCGTCCGGCTGTGCTTCGACGTCGCGAAGAACCGTCAGGTCGTCCGCGGTACGGAGGCCGTGACCTTCACCCCTGACCGGCGTACCTGTGAGGTGATCTTCCGCGCCTGGCCCAACAAGCCCGAAACAGCTCGGTCGGGCAACCGACTCGAGGTCACCGCGGTCGCGGTCAACGGCCGCATCGTCGAGCCGCGTGTCCAGCCCGCCGGCGCGCCTCGCGGTGTGCCGGGCACGTTGATCAGGGTGCCGGTCAAGGGCTGTGTCGCGGCCGGCCGGTCAGTCAACGTCGAGCTCGCCTTCACGCTCACCCTCGGCGCCGACGGTCCCGAACGGGTGGGCTACTCGTCGGAGGACGGCACCGCCTGGCTGGCAACTGCGTACCCGCTGCTCGCCTGGGAACGCGGCCGTGGCTGGGCGACCGATCCCGCCGTGGACCTTTTCGGTGAGACGGTGACGAGCGAGCAGTTCCAGCTCGAGACGCTCGACGTCGTGGCACCGAAGGGGGACGACGTCCTCGGCACAGGCGAGCTCGTCGACACCATGCCCGCGGCCAGGGCGGGGAGTGTCGTTCACCGCTTCACCGCCGAGGCTGTCCGTGACGTCACGGTCACCGTCGGGCAGTTGACCCTCGCCGAGCGGGAGGTGGACGGCGTACGCATCCACGTGGGCGCACCGGCCGAGGTGAAGACCCGGGCGACACCGCAGGAGTGGGCCGACCTGACCGCGGCGGCTGTCGCGGAGCTGTCCGGCCACCTCGGGCCCTTTCCGTACGACGATCTGTGGGTGACGATCGCGCCCGACATCCCGACCGGCATCGAGTTCCCCGGGGCAATCCAGTTCGGGAACGTGAATCCGCGCACGTACCCGCAGCTCGTTCCGCACGAGGTCGCCCACATGTGGTTCTACGGCCTGGTGGGCAACAACCAGGCGCGGGACCCGTGGCTGGACGAGGCGTTCGCCGAATATGCGGAGGTCCTGGCCAACGGCACCGCCGGAGCCGAGACGCGGTTCGTGGTGCCGCCGCGTGTGCGGAACCGGGTCGGCGAGACGATGCGGTGGTACGCCGCACTGGGTCAGCCGGACTACTACGGCGCGGGGGTCTACCGGCAGGGCGGCGCGATGCTGCACGAGGCGCGGCGTACGGTCGGATCTGCCACATTTGACCGGCTTCTGCGGAACTACATCGATGCCAACGCCCACCAGATCGTCACCGACGACGACGTGGTCCGTGCCTTCTCCAGCGCTCCCGAGGTTGTCAAGCTCCTGCGGGAGTACGGCGCCATATCGCGCTGACGACAGGGCCTCGAAACGCCCTCCCATTGGCCTGTGCCGACGGGGTGCCCGGCGGCGCGGTGGGGCGAAGCAGGGCTGCTAACCTATGCGGGGCCGGCAGTCGTCGGCGTTGCGATCCCGCGTAGCTCAATTGGCAGAGCGTCCGGCTGTTAACCGGCAGGTTACTGGTTCGAGTCCAGTCGCGGGAGCACTTCTGACCTGGGGTTATACCCCGGTCGAGACTCTCTAGAGGTCCCTCTCCGTCGCCACAATCTGTAGCCCAGCGAGGGACCTTCCCTTTCGGGCGTCTTCCTTGAGGGACGCCTCATGAGCCCGGTGCCGACCGTCACCGTCACCGGCCCGCCGAGGGTCTGGGCACCGCACGCTCCTGGCCGCGGATCTCCCGCGGTTTCCGTCCGCCGGGCCAACGCTTTGTTACCGGGAGACGAACACTGTCACACAACTGTCATGCAACCCGCCGTGCCCGTGAGGATTTTCCCATGCACGGGAAGGCGGGCAAGCCGTCCCCAACTGGAGGGAAACACGTGAAGAACATTCGTCAGGTGGCCAGAGGCCTCGGCGTCGGCGGCGCCGCGCTCGCCCTGGTCGCGGGGGGAGCGCTGCTCGCAGGTGGAGCAGCCGTCGCGGCGGGCACCATTACGTCTGGAGACATCGCCGACCAGACCATCCAGTCGAGAGACATCGGTCCGGGTGGGGTCGGGTCCAGCGAGATTCGCGACAACGCGATCCGGCAGCATGACATCGGAGAGGCCGCGGTCGGGTCGAGCGAGATCCGCGACGGGAGGATCCTGATGCAGGATTTCGCCCCGGACACGGTAGAGCAGTTGAAGGGCGAGAAGGGCGACACCGGCGAGGCTGGTCCGGCTGGCGAGCAGGGTCCGGCTGGCGAGCAGGGTCCGGCCGGTGCCGACGGTGCGGACGGCGTGTCCAACTACGAGATTGTCGGCCGGTCGGCCGACGCCAAGGACGTCACCGACGCCGAGGGTCGAGTCACGATCACGTCGAAGTGCAGCAGCGGCGATGAGGTCGCCATCGGGGGCGGCGCGAACACCACCGGCACCGTCGTGCTCAATGCGTCGATGCCGGGCGACGTCCACCAGGTGTCCGAGCCCACCGAGACCGACCCGGCCGGACGCTGGGCGGCTGGTGGCTGGACCGTCGTGGTGAGCGGTACCGGCAACGTGCAGCCGTACATCATCTGCGCCACGATGGAGTAGGCAACAGCACAAATCGAACGGCCCCCGCTCAGACCTGGCGGGGGCCGTTCCTATTCGTCCGTGTCATGCCGGGTCAGGTACTCCTGGAGTGCGAGCATCACCAGCCCGGCCATAGGGATACGCCGTTCCCGCGCGTACGTCTGAGCGCGACGCCACAGGGCTTGATCCTCGGCCCGTACGTGCAGCGTCGTCTGACTTCCCTCGGCCACAAGGAAACCGCTCCCCACATATTGATCCACATGGACCCGTGCGGCTTCTGTGCGATGCATGGCGGGACCCGTTGCGGATGGACGGGCCTTCCCCCGACCGGCAAGTCCTTGCGTCAGACGGTCGGCTGGTTCACTGCATCGCCAAGCCCCGTACGCCCGTGAGAGCCGCCGTGACGACCGTGGCGACGATCGTTCCAGGCGGCCACAGGCAACGTTCGAGCT
This sequence comes from Actinopolymorpha sp. B9G3, assembly GCF_040120725.1. NCBI lineage: Bacteria > Bacillati > Actinomycetota > Actinomycetes > Propionibacteriales > Actinopolymorphaceae > Actinopolymorpha > Actinopolymorpha sp. B9G3. The sequence goes on from NZ_JBEEAB010000004.1 coordinate 353,918, forward strand.
CAAGCCTTCCCACCAAGCGCATCCAGCGCGTTCCGTGAACGGCCTCTGCAACCGCTGCCGACCACGAAGGTCCGACGTGTAGTCTCGCGGGGAAGCGACGCCAACCTGTCAAGGGCGGCGGAGCGGGCACGGCCGTACCCGGGGTCGAGGGAGGCAGTTGTGGGAATCCCAGATCTCGCCACCTCGGCCTTCGCGATGAAGTACGCCATCCTGGTCGACGTCGGCTATCTCTACGCCGCGGCCGGCGAGGTCCTCTTCGGCGCGCGGGAACGCCGTGAATACCGGGTCGCCGCCGACGAACTGATCCAGGTGCTGCAGAAGCACGGCGCCGAAGGGCTGCCCGGCGAACTTCTCCGCGTCTACTGGTACGACGCCGCCCATGATCGCGTACCCACCGTCGACCAGCGAGTGATCGCAGCCCTGCCGATGGTGAAGGTACGCCTCGGCAATCTCAACAAGCAGGGTCAGCAGAAGGGCGTCGACGCCCAGATCCGCAGCGACCTCGACGCACTCGCCCGGCACGGTGCCGTCACCGACGCTGTGCTGCTCGCCGGGGACGAGGACCTCGTGTCGGCGGTCGAGGCAGCCCAGGCCTACGGCGTCCGGATCCACCTCTGGGGAGTGGAACCGTCCTACGGCAGCAACCAGGCCGAACGACTGGTCTGGGAGTCCGACACCGTGCAGGTGCTGTCCGCCGACCTGCTCCGGCCGTACTTCCGCCAGGCGCACCCGCTGCCCCACCACGCCACCCAGCCGAGCGCGGCGCCGACGCCGGCCGAGGTGTTCGCCGCCCGAGCGCCGGCCGCGAAGTCGGTGCGTACGCACTCACTCGGCGCCACGCTCTCCAAGCTCGGCCCCAATCCGAACACCGTGGAAGAGGTCGGCGAACACGTCGCGCAGAAGTGGATCCTCACCCGCGGCCGCGACAACATCCGCGACCTGCTGCCAGGGCCGATCCTGCCGACCGTGATCGACACCGAACTGCTCATCGAGGCGGAGAAGGAACTCGGCCATTCCCTGCGCCCCTATCCCGAGGCCAGGGTCTGGCTGCGGGACGGCTTCTGGGCGAGGGTCTACCGCGAGTTCGACATCACCGTCGGCAAGGCGACCAAGTAGCCACCCGCCGCTGTCGTCCAGGGGGAGTGGATCGGGTCAGTCCGGGACCCGGAGCCGATGGAGCTCCGCACACGGAACACCCCATTCCTCCAGATGGATCACCGACGGCCGGGATGCGGGTATCGCCCGGAGGTACGTCACGGCACAGTTGGCCATGTCGTCATGGGGATAGGCGTCCGCGACATTCTTGACGAGGTACGGAAGCGCCGCCCGGAACCCGCCACCGTGGCCCACCACCAACACGACCGGCGTGTCACGGCCTCCCTGGGTCGCTGGTCGCTGCCCGACCGTCGTCGCCGCTCCCAGGAGCGCCGCGCGGAGCCGGTTGGCGAGGTTGCGGAGGTTCTCGCCGTCGGGGAACCGGCGGGACCATTCGCCTGCCGCCCAACGACGATGCACCTCGGCGTACACGTCCCACGCCTCCTGGTCGCTGCGGCCGTCGAGAGCGCCGACATCGATCTCGCGCAGGCGTTCGTCCGTGCCGATGCTGAGGTCGAGCTTGGCGGCGATCACCTGAGCCGTCTCCTGGGCGCGCCGCGACGGGGAGCTGACGATCTCGGCGTCATAAAGCCAGCTCTGGTCGGCGAGGCGACGTGCGAGCTGTTCGGCCTGGTCGCGCCCGTGGTCGGTGAGCGGATGGTCGACAACCTTGTGCGACAACTGGTGGAGGGTGTTGGCCAGGTTCTCACCGTGGCGTACGTACAGGATTCGCACAGCTGCTGCGGAGGGCATGCCGATACCTCCGAAATCCGACTCCGAGCCGAACGGGGGTCACACGGTCGCACATGCGTGAGGTTGGGAGAAGATCTTGGTACGTACACAGGCACGGATGGACCGGCTGCACTGCGTCCGGGAAGGATACAGGCGGTCATCCCGGCCGCCCTCGCCGTGATCGCCGGTCCGGCCGTGGGTGTTCGGGTCTCACGCCGCACCTCTCGACGGTCCCGGCGCGGCTGGTGGCTAGGCTCTTCTCGCGGCAGCGGAGCGGCACCGGCGCCCGCTGTGTGGAGGGGCGGTAGCTCAGCCGGTTAGAGCAGGGGACTCATAATCCCTGGGTCGCGGGTTCGAGTCCCGCCCGCCCTACCCACACTGACCTGGGCAGACGTCCCAGCCAGCCAAGCCGGGTCATGTCGCATGGCAGTGGGTCTGTCAATGGTATTGTCCTCGACATGGCGACGAAGAGCAGCCGCCCCCGAGGTTTCGTGCGCAAGCGCGGCAACTCATACCAGGTGCTCGTGTACGCCGGCGTCGATCCGCTGACGGGCAAGGACAGTTACCTCACAGAGTCGACTCGGGACGAGCGCCAGATCGAGAGGGTGCGGACGAAGCTGCTCGGGAGGGTCGACCAGCAACGCAACGCGGCGACCAAGGCAACACTTGGCTACACACTCGACGCATGGTTCGAGGTGCACGACGCCGATCCGGTAACACTGGCCAAGTACCGTGAATACGCAGAACGGTTCCTCAAGCCTGCTATCGGCGACGTCGCGATTGCGAAACTGAGCGCCCGCATTCTCGAGCAGTTCTATGGGCAGTTGCGTCGTTGCCGTCGCCGTTGCGGTGGCAAGTCGTTCATCGAGCACTGGACCGACGAACGGCACGAATGCGGGTTGGTACGGCACCGTCGACGTAGGGAACACGACTGTGCGGCGGCTCGCTGCCGCGTGCTCGAGTGTAAGCCTCACGAGTGCGAGCCATTGGCGGCGTCAACCATTCGCCAGCTCCACTTCATCATCAGTGGCGCGCTTGGGACCGCTGTGCGGTGGGACTGGATCCCGAGCAATCCAGCCACGGTGGCAAAGAAGCCACGCCTCCCACGGCCGAAACCGACGCCCCCAACGCCTTCCCAAGTCGCCCGTATCGTCGCTGCGGCATGGGAACGCGACGAGGCGTGGGGCACCCTTGTGTGGCTCGTCATGGTGACTGGGATCCGTCGCGGCGAGCTGGTGGCGCTGCGCTGGCGCGATATTCACCTCGAAGCCGGCGTGTTGGAGGTCCGCCGGAACTATGTCGACGGGATCGAGAAGGATCCCAAGACCCACCAGATACGGCGGATCTCCCTTGACGAGGGCACGTGCCAGATGCTCCGAAGTCATCACGACCGTTACGCGGAACGCATAGCGGAGCTCGGCATCGACCCCAGCGAGGATGCCTACGTGTTCTCCTACGAACCTGACCACAGCAGACCCTGCAACCCCGATGCCGTTAGCCATCGATACACCGCTACATGCTCCAGCGTTGGGGTAGACAGTCACCTCCACGCTCTACGGCACTACTCAGCCACCGAACTCATCACCCAGGGCGTCGACCTCCGAACCGTCGCCGGTCGGCTTGGCCACGCCGGCGGCGGGACGACCACTCTGCGGGTCTACACCGCATGGGTACCCGAGTCCGACAAGCGCGCCGCGGCCATCCTCGCTGGCCGAATGGCTCCGCCGAACGCTGGCCGCAAGTAGTTGCCTGAGGATTAGCACCCATGTAATGGATCCTTGTCTTGGACCACCAGATGCGCCGCTCGATGAAGTCGTGGAGGAAGAACACGCCGGTGATCTTCAAGCCAACGACCTCGGCCCGAGCCTCATCCGCCGGGTCGTTGCGGCCGCTGCTCGTCATGGCTCCAGTATCGGACCCGTACCGACGGCGAGGGTAAAGCGCGCTCATCGGCACGTTCGTGGTTTCGGGTCAGGTGCCTGAGGCCATGTAGGCGGCGAGGATGTGGTTGGGGTGTGTGTCGAGGTTCTTGCGTGCTCGGTCGTAGCGCATGGTGGTGCGAGGGTCGGCGTGGCGGGCGGCGATCTGGACGTCGCGCAGGTCGACGCCGGCGTCGAGCATGGTGGTGACGAAGGTGTGTCGCAGCATGTGTGGATGCATGCGGGGGAGCCTGACGCCTGCTTGCTCGGCCAGGCGGCGCAGACGTCGGGTGGCACAGTGGCGGTCCATCCTGGTCCCGCGGGAAGTCAGCAGGATAGGCCCGGCTGTCCGTTGGCCGATTGCCCGCTCGATGGCGCGGCTGACCGCAGGCGGTAATGGAACTAGGACGACCTTGCCGCCCTTGCCGCGGACCCGGAGCACCCGGTGGCCGTGCTCTTCGCCTAGGTCTGCGAGGTTGCTTCCGGTGGCCTCGAAGATCCGCAAACCCAGGAGGCGCCCAGGAGGGTGACCAGGGCGAAGTCGTATGGGTTGACCGAGTTCCGGGCGGCGCTGAGCAGCGCCTCGAACTGGAGGTGGCTCAGGCCGAGGGTGGGCGACTCGGCCGGCACGGTGGGGCGGCGGACGTACTCGGCCGGCGAGTGCTCAAGGGCGCCGTCGATCACACAGCTGCGGTAGAACCCGGCGACCACGGACGCGCGCCGCGAGACCGTTGACGGGCGGTAACCGCGGACCTCTTGCATCCACCGGATGTAGAGCTCGATGTGAGGTCGTGCGGCTGTGAAGGGATCGAGGGCACGGTCCTCACACCAGGTCAGGTAACCGCGCAGGTCCGATTCGGTGTGGATCCGCGACTGACCCTTGAACCGGGCCAAGTACGCGGCGACGGCCATCCGCAGCAGCGGGCTTGTAGCGACGACAACGCCGGAGACGGCCGGCCCCGAAGGAGAGGTGTAGGTGTCCATATACCGAGTGCAGGGTCGCCAGAGCACACCGTCAACCCATTCACCTAGTGCGGCTGAGAGTGTGTACGGCCCGATTTGCGCCGTGCAGGGCTGACCAGTTGATTCAGGAAGTCCAACGACGCCACCACGATGGGCGGCCGGGAACTTCCACGCCTGCGAGCGCGGCGATGACAGCACGGTCGTGCGGGAGCCCAACTTGTCCGAGGACGAGACTTGCGTTGCCCGCGCCCTGCTCCCAGGGATCGTCGTTGCGCGCGAGAGCGGCGAGCAGCCGGCCCTGGGTGTTCGACAGATCGTCGGACGACGGCACGTTGATGTACGAAGCCGGTTGCCAGCGGTCCGGGAACAGCCAGGCAAGAAGGCGTCCCCATTCATATGTAGCGCCAAGAGGTCCGTACGCAACCGTGGCGAGCTGCTGTTCGAGACCATCGACCAGCCGGTCATCCGCCGCATCGACCGATACGCGATCTAATACGGCCACCAACAGGGCGGACGCGAGCCAAGGTTCGGGACCTATGAACCCACGCGGAAAGGTGGCTCGAACCCAGTTGCGGTCTGCAGCCGCGCCGACAAGAGTCTCCAGTGCCCGCGGATGGTCGGGGTATCCCAGGGCCGCAGCCACCCGAATGGCGCGGTCGTCGTGATCGATTAGGGCGTCAACGTCGGGTGTCGCCCGGCCCGAGGCCGCAAGTGCGAACGCCGAGGCGGCACGTCGTCTGCTGTCTTCTGGGCCATTGACGAGCGAATGCAGCGCGTGAACAAGGGGCGACGAGGGTGCAAGGCGCACCATTGCGCTTCCAGCATCTATGGCCTCGTCGAGGTAGCGTCGATCGCGCACACAATCCACGACCGTCTGCTCCCAGTCGAGGACGCAGGCGGTAAGTGTGTCGACGTCCGCCTCGGCTGCGAGGAAGTAGTCATCGTGGACTCGGCCGCCGTGCTTCTTGGCGAGCTCGCCGTCAAGCGGCAGGTAGGTTGCCCACGGTGGTTGGTCCGCGGCGCTGCGTTGGGGCTCGGGGTCCTCGCCGGGACAGTCACCTTCGCGCTCGGCGCTCCAGCGCAAGGCCGTTGCGCTCTCCGAAATGGCCAGCAGGCACCAGGCAAGAGCTGGGTGCGTCGACCCATCGCCAAGGATCCGGCGCGCAATCCAAAGGACGGGCGCTGTAGCGGAGTATGGCGTTCCCTGATGCACGACGGTAGTCAGCAGCCAATCCTCCAGCCCCTCAAGGCCCTCGGAGGTACTGCCTTTCACGCCAGCTGCGAGTGCCCGAAGCCATGACGGCGCATCGAGTGCCACGTCATACGCGTGGGCCAGCCGCGACCAAGGAACCGATTCGATCAGGTCGTCGAGGGCGTGTCCAGGGTCCGTCACAGTTGGTAGTGTGACCTATGGGCGACTCTCCCCGGGAGTACCACGCAAAATTGCTGCGACGCAAGGACGGCGCGGCGGACGGCGATCTGGACGTCGCGCAGGTCGACGCCGGAGTCGAGCATGGTGGTGACGAGGGAGTGTTCGTCGATCAAGTCGACGCGAACAGGCTCGCTCGCGCCACACGCAGATCGTTCCATGCCACCGGGCCGGCACCCCACCTCGGCATAGTCGTGCTTCACGCTCGGCGGCATGTGCGGATGGTCAGGAGCTCGGGAAGCGGGGGAGGGGTGCCCGCCCGACGGCTTCGACACATCGGAGCCAGTCGTGCCACAGGGCCGGGTCGTTAGTGCGCTCGCTGTCTGCGGTCGGTTCCATGGCCACGAGCATGAGTTGCAGCGATTCCGAGTCCGGCTCCCTGCTTGCGTAGTCCCACGCGAGCCGGTAAGCCGCCTCGTAGGCTTCGGCGACCGTCAATCGGCGTGGGACAGCATCCATAGCCGCCACGGTAGTCCGGAGGGGCGCTCGTTCGCTCATAGGCATGGCTGCGCGGATCGCAGCATGGTCGGGCATCGCCCCGACAGCGGCATGAGCGGACGTCCTTCGCTTAATGGTTCCGACTCATAAACGAGTTCACTACTGCGGTCCGTCGCGTCGAGCCGACTCGCGTCAGCCATCCCCCTCGCTGGCTCGCCAAGCGATCATGCGATCCGCGACACCGCGCCAGTCCATCGGTCCCCCGCGCTCCTCCGCATGCTCGACGTACTCGGCGAGCCGTTGAAAGAGGACTTCGGCCGTGACTCCCTGCCAGCGGCTGGGATGGTCATGAGCGTCGTCACGGAGGTCCCAAAAGCTGTCCACAAGCCTGCGCTCGACGTTCGCCACGACAGGATCCTAGGCCGCCGACGCCCGGCCTCTTGTCGGCATGGTCTCGCGCTTCACTCTCCGCGGCAGTTGAGTGCATATCGGCCTCGCGCCCGGAACGCGTTCCGGGCAGACTTGACACATCCCGACAACAGGCGTCCAGGGACGCCCGAGGCGCGAGCCAAAGCGGCGGGAGCAAAGGGCGGAGACGGGAGACCCGCTCGCGAGGCCAACGATCGTGGTCCCAGGTAGTCCCTGCCGCACCCTGGCCGCTCGGCGCCAGTCGCGGGCAGCCTGCGCGATCAGTCGAGTCGCCCTGCGGCCAGGTACAGCCGCCGGTGCATGTGGCCTGGCCAAGATGCAACGGTCTCCCCGATGTACAGGCTCAACTCAACGCTGGGCACCGGCTCGCACAGGAACTCCAGCGAGTACAGGAGGTCCGATGCCATGTCCTGAAGTTCCCGGACGTCTGTCTCGTCCCGGTGCGCCAAGCATGCATGAATGACGACCCGCCGAGTCCCCGCCTCTACCGCGATGCCTCGGACCGTGGGGCCGATAGCGCCTTGGGACGACTGGAGAGCTTCCAGCAGGACGAAGTTCTCCCACTCCACGGCGGGCCCGAAATCTGGCCCATAGGTCACCTGCGGGATCGAGTCATCCACGCGGCCATGATGTCAGCGATGTCCGCGCCGCGATTTCGGAAGCACTGTCATCGGCATGACCGCGCGGAACGCGGCTACTAAGAGACTTCACGCAGGATCGGTGTCTGGCCAGACTCGATCCAGGTGTCCGGCGGGACGCTCTCAATCGCGGCTGCCCACCCAGTTTCTGGGTGTGGCTCTCATCTGGACTGCGCCTCGCCGGAACACCGTGACGAGGCGTCGCTCAAGAGGGGACTGCCCAGCTCGTAGTAGCACTGCCCACCTCGCCGTCCTATCGGTCCGAGGAGAGCAGGAGCACCCATGACAGACGTGATCATCGGGGTCGACCCCCACAAGCTGTCGGCCACCATCGAGGTCGTCGACTCCGACGGAGGCCTGTTGGGGTCCGGAAGATTCACCACCGACCAAGCCGGCTACGCCGCAATGCGCGCCTACGTGAAGGCATGGCCCGATCGCGTGTGGGCAGTCGAGGGCGCCAACGGTGCTGGGCGGCCGCTGGCGCAGCGGTTGCTAGCAGCAGGCGAGCGGGTCCTCGACGTCCCGGCGAAGCTCGCCGCCCGGGTCCGCCTCTTCGACACCGGCCACAACCGCAAGACCGACGCCTTGGACGCCCACTCCATCGCGATGGTCGCAGTGCGCACCCCGGGCCTGCGCAGGCTGACACCCGATGGTGACCTCGAAGCCATCCGGATGCTGGCCGACCGGCGCGACGAGCTGGCCCATCAGCGGGTGCAGACCCTCAACCGGCTGCAGCGACTGCTCAGCGAACTGATCCCCGGCCAACGCAAAAGAGATCTCTCCGCCCTGCAAGCCAAAACCATGCTGGGCACCGTCCGGCCCCGAGACATCGCCGGAAAGACCCGACGCCGGATGGCCGCCGAGGAGCTCGCGGACCTGGTCGCAGTCGGCAAGAAGCTGAAGAAGATCAAGGCCGAGCTCAAGACCGCGGTCGAGACCAGAGGTTCGACGCTGATGGAGGTCCACGGGATCGGCCCCGCCGGCGCAGCCAGAATCCTCGCCGACGTCGGCGACATCGCCCGCTTCGCTGACCGGAACCGGTTCGCCTCCTGGACCGGCACCGCCCCCATGGATGCCTCTTCCGGCGAACAGATCCGGCATCGCCTGTCCCGAGCGGGCAACCGCCAGATGAACCACGTCATCCACATCGCCGCCATCGTCCAGCTCCGCCACGACACCGAAGGCCGCGCCTACTACCGCCGCAAGCTCGCCGCCGGCAAGACACCACTCGAAGCGCTGCGCTGCCTCAAGCGACGACTGTCCGACGTCATCTACCGCCACCTGGTCACCGACGCACAAACAACCGAGGACCGCGCAGCCGAAACGGGCCCGGGAGGGCACTGCGGGGCGACTCTTCAATCCAGCGCGGTCGACCTGCCCCCGCACATCGACACTTCGGATCAGCCACTTCCCGGACCCGCAACGCCGACGCTACGCCGACCCACCCGCTCCCGGAAGCGCAGCTCTCCCAACACCCTGGAACCCCGCCCCTTGACACAGAGGGGAGCCAGATCCGGACGTCACGCGCCGTTGGCAGCGGCTGGGAGACCAGCGAGCAGCGCCGAGTACAGGTTTGCGCCGACGCGCTCGTATTCGCGCTGAGCGGCGGGATCAACAAGTCCGCCGTCATTCCACGACCCCATTCCGCCGAAGACCCACCCCTGCACGACCGACGCGGCAAGTTGGCGACGATCGAGCGTGGCATCATGCGGCAGGAGGTCCCGGTGGTACGGAGCAGTGGGGGACGGATCGTCAAGCAGAGCCTCTGCCTTCGTGAACCACGATGCCCAACTGCTGAGCTCGTCGAATCGCTCGGCGAAGATCCGGATTTCCCCTAGCGCCGCACCCAGCGTTTCCTGGGCCTGGGCGACGCTAACCTTCGGTGCGTTGAACCCTCGGCGGGTCTGTTGCTCGCCGCTAGAGACCAGATTCGAGAGTCCGGGGCGTTCCGGTCTGCGACTTCCCAGCCAATCGCCCACACTGTCGGCGCCGACTTGCCCGTGGCGAGCAGAGCCCATGTTCCGGAGTTAGAGAACGCGGACGCGACATGCGGTGGCAGCGGCCCGCCGACCGGGAGATCGGTGATCAACGCGAGATCTGTGACCCCTCGGGCGTGGAGGGCGACCAGCCACTCCTCGGGACCGTTAGCGGTCGAGGGGCGCCTCAGGAAACCCCGTGAAGGCATGTCTGCGGTGAACGACCCCACGTATTGAAACGACGAATTTCCGTTCAGCAGTTCGGGCGTAGGCGCCTTCGCCCCATCCCGAAGCCAACGGCCTCCAATCGCTGCAAGTGCGGCCATCAGAGCAAGTTGTCCGTTCACGGAGCGATGGTAGGAGCCATCCGTGTGCACGTCCACTGATAGGCCCGAGCGGACGCGCGGACAGCGGTATGCCCGGGCGATTCAGTCGCCGACGAACCAGAGGTACCGGTGCACCCGTTCCGTGGCCACCGTCATCAGGCGCTCCAACTCGTCCAGCATTGGCTGAAAGCCGGCGTCGAGCTGCTCCCGCAGAAACCTAACCTCACGCGGCAGTTGTCGCTCGATCTGGAAGCGGTTGAAAACGGTGTCACCGTAGGGGTCCACGGCGACCAGAAGCGGAGTGTCTCTGAGGTTGAGGACACCCTGAGGGACTTTCCACGGGAGCGCGCCCTCGTCGATCCGGGCTCCAGGCTCCGGCATCTCCTTGCGCACCCAGATGTTGATCGGCACACCGGATCGTCTCACGCGGGACGCGTCCGGTCATCGGCATGGTCGTGCTTCACGCGCGGGCGGCGGATCAGTGCGAATTCGTACTCAGTCGTGGAATGAGCGTTCCTCGACAAGCCCGGCGATGAAGTTCTGGAACGTGTCGGCCAGCTGGGTTATGGCATACCCGAGCTCTTGGTCGACGTGCACGACGCACGGATCGCCGGTAGCTCGGCAGGTTCGGTAGTCGAGCGCGATCATGTCGTGGCCCGCTGACGGCGTATCGGCGAAGTAGACGCCGATGGCGGGATAGCCCCACTCCTCAAGCCAGAGTCGCTGACCGTTTGAGCCGCACAGGCTCGACGGCGCAGTGCGTCCGATGGCAAAGATTCCGGTGACTCCAACGTGGTCGTCAGCCCAAGACGTCGGCCTCGCCGTTGGATGAGCATCTCGCCGCAGAAGGCCACCGTTGTCTTCGGGCAAGATCGACATACGCCAACGGGAGGCGATACCCCAGCTCCGACTCGATCGACCTCACGTCGTCGTCCGCCGGCGGCCCTTCGTGGTACTCGGATGCCTCGACCGCATCGTCGTCCCATAGATCGGCAAACACGTCGGACGAGCCGCGCTCCATGGAGCCAAGGTAGCGGCCTGCATCCGTCCGCACATCGGCAGATCCGTGCGCCTAGGTGTCGCACATCAGGTGGCGGACGACTAGGCCAGGGCGAGTGGCCGCGAACGGCCACGCTCGCCTCCGCAGCCTTGGCCCTTCGACGGTCACTGCGAGCTGAGCTGAGTCGCCGTTCGACTTGGATGCGACTGACGTTCACACGCCTGGCGGTACAGAGCGGGATTGACGGGTCACGACGACCCCGGCTCTGACCCATCGGACGACCAGGGCGATGGCGCTGCGGGCGATCGTCGTTGTCGGCAAGAAGCCGGTCCATCACCTCCGCTCCCGCTAGGAGCATCGGCCGCAACTCAAGGCGGTAGACCTTCAGGGTGACGGCAACCCAGGCGTGCAGTTCGCGCCCTGGAACGACAGCGGAGACGCCGGGAGGAGCAGCGAAAGCGAGCGGCGACGCGGTGGGAGAGACAGGGTCGTGTTCACAACTCGACACGGCACGAAGATCGATGCAGGGAGCTTTGGCACAGTTTCGGCTCTCTACCGCCGACCACGCCCACGGCCGTGCACAAGGTGGCCGCCTTCCCGTGATGTTACGGACGGGGCGGCGGCGACCAGCTGCACGCCTCGCTAGCCCGTTCCGCCGGTGGACCGCCGACCCGCGGACAGCCACCTGTCGCAGTTGAGCTGGTGCGAATCTGTTCGGTAGGGCGGAGGTCATGTGTTGTTGGAGCTAGACAGGGCGCTTGCTGCAGTGAGAATGGAGCCGAGCTGGACGGCGGCGAGGGATGCGGGCGCCGCCGGTATTCCGGGTGTCTCGGCTTCAGCGATGTCGGCCCATGAGCTGAACAGCTTGGTGATGCTTGCGTGTGCTGCTCGGATGCGGGGCGCGTGGTGGCCAACGGCGAGTTCGGCTTCGAGCAGGCGTAGGGCGGTTCCGGCGCAACGAAGTCGGAACAGGTGGACCGTGTTTGTATGGTCGAACTGTTCGGCGATGGTGGCGGCGGTCTTGTCGGTGATGCTTCGGGCGTGATCTGTATAGCTGGTCGCCATGGCGCGGGTGATGTGGCGTACGTCGGCGAGGGCGGATACGAACGGCGAGGCAGGGACCTTCAAGTCTTCCAGCGCGGCGTCGAGGACGTCACCGACCATCTTGTCGGTTTCAGCGAGCTGGGTCGCTGTTGTTTGTACCAGGCCACGTAGGTGGTGTTCGGAGGCGGAGGTGTCGGCGCTGCGCGGGTCGATCCAGAGCGGGACTTCGACGACGACGCTGAGCGTTTGGTGGCGTTCGGCGTAGTGGTGGCTTCCGGCACCAGCCGCTGCGGGCTCCGGGCTGGCGTCGGTCAAGTTGCCGTGGATCTGCTCCAAGGTCGGGAACTTGAATACTCCGGTGCCTAGTCGCGGGGTGTTGGGCAGCTCAGCGTCCCCCGCGTGCAATGGCAGGCCCGTCTGGATCACGACATCGGCAAGTGCCTCGGACAGTCCAGGGTGGTCGCGACTGAGATAAAAGTAGGTGCCGCCGAACTCGGCGTTGTGCAAGGAGCACATGAGATCTGGGCGTACGAAGTCGATGGCGCGGATCAACGCCTCGGTTTCTGGCAGTGTTCGGTCGAAGTAGATCGGCCTGGTTGGATCGGTGACGGGGAAGGTCCATTCAGCCTGTTCGCTGAACGCCGGGCGGTAGAAGTGCCGGGCATAGTTGCGACGGGTGAAGGGTCCGGAGTACCAGCCCTGGTTCAGACGTGCCGCGTCCGGATCGATGCAGCCGATCAGGTGCCAGGTGTATCCCAGCTCGGTGCGCAGCTGGTGGTTGCCGAGGAGCAATTCGGCCATATGCGTGATGGTGAGGAATCCCACGGGTTCGTTGGAGTGCGGCCCGGCGTACACCAACGCTGAGCGGTCTCCATCGCCGATACTCACGAGATGGATCGGATCACCCAGCCTGGACGTCCCGATCCTGGTTCGCCGAGTGTCCCTCGGATGCTGCTCCACCAGGGCGGCCAACGCCTCGTCCACTTCGTCCGGTCCAGGAAAGCCAGTCGCGGCCGGAACCGACTGCATGAGTCGTGCGATTCGTTCGTTATCCATGGCCGCGGGTCAGGTCGACGGTAACGCTTCGGCGGCGTCGAAGATGAGCCTGCGGGCATCTTGACCGGTGGCGGCGTCGTCCCACAGCCGCTCCATTACGTGTGAGTAGGCTGCCGCTTCTTCGTCGGTGTGTGTCGTCTCGGTGACGAAGGTTTCGACGATGGCGATGTCGTCGTACATCTGAAACGAGTTCTGTGGGGTGGTTGCTAAAGCGACGCCGAAAGGGATGATGCCAAACCGGATGTTCGGCGTCCCGATGATGGCCTGGAGCCGGTCGAGCTGCCCACGCATCACCTCCGGTCGGGTGATCAAGAACCGCAGGACCGCCTCGGTCAGCAGGAACTCGAACCGCTTGCCCGGGTCGTACAGGTAGCGCTGTCGTGCTAGTCGAGTTGCCACCGACTGATCGATGACGCTGGGGTCGTCGTCGTGCAGATCGACCGACTCACTGAACACATGCCGGGCGTAGTCCGGTGTCTGCAGCAGTCCCGGTATCCAGCAGGTCTCAAAGTGCCGGATCAGCAGCGCGTCATGGACCAGCTGGTTGTAGTCGGCCTGGATCGACTGATGTCCTTGCCGAAGCCGGCGCTTCCAGTCCAGGTGTACCGTATGCGCCTCGTCTAGCAGGTCCAGCAACTCGCGCACGACTGATTCGTCGGCGCGACATGCGGCCGCCCACGTTTGCAGGTCATCCTGCGACGGCATTTGGCGACCGTTCTCCAGACGCGACACCTTCGAGGCCTGCCAGCTGGTCGCAGTGGCTAGCTCCTTGCCGGACAGGCCCGCCTGCATGCGCAGGACACGCAGGCGGGCTGCCAGGCCGCCCGGCTGAGTGAGCCATTCTTCGAGCGGCTTCACGAGCGGATGAGTTCCTTCCTAGGCCGCAGCATCCTGGAGCGGTTCCAGGATGCTGTAGTGGACGGCCAGGTCCCGCCACGCGCAAGCCTGTACGACGACCTCCGGATCGGTGACCAGTTCGTCACCGAGTCGGTTGCCGTCCTGATCAAACGGCATGAGAAGGAGCCGGTTGCTGTCGAGCAACCACCAGTCCGTCGTTCCGGTAGCCGGCAGCAAGCCGATCTCGTACGCGCGACTCCGGGTCATGTACCGGAGCTGCTCTCCTGCCCGGATGTTCCACGCCCCGAGCCACCGTTCCCAGCGCTGGTACGGCGTGGGCGGCTCCTCCTGCACGCGAACCCGCTCGACTCGCTTCCCATCGCTCACAAGCCGACTGATCTGCTCAAACCACGGCACGAAGTTCGGGTCGGTGCCCGGATCGATCGGATCCCCAGCGAGGAAGAGCGCCAATGACTCCGCCTCCGACGGTTCGCGGTATTCCGACTGAAGCTCCAGCCGGAACGCCGTGTGTTCGAAGGTCGCGAGCTGCTCGACGAATTCCTGCAGGCTGATGGGACGGCGCATCGTCGTCACAGATCCCGAAGGCGGTCAAGCACGTCTGCCGGGACGAACACAGCGTCCTCGTCCTCCGCCAGCTGCCGCAGCTGGCCACGCGCCCCTTCGCCGAGCTTCACGCCCTGGACGACGTAGCCACCCTCGGTCCGGTACAGAGCGGGACATCCACCCGTACCGGAGTTACCCGTCTTCCACAAGAACTCGAGCCAGCTGAGTTCGAACATGGATGTCTACCTCTCCCTCGTCGTCAGGCACCCGGGTGGCGCCACGCACTGCACATGCTTCCACCTCGCGCACGCATGCGCAATTGCTCGACGTGTCACGCGACCAGGTTCAGCCTCAAGCACCAGAGGCAGCTTAAGACACAATTGCACGCAATTGCGCTACACTGATCATGGAAGGACAATGACGAGGCGAGGTCGATCAATGCACGACGCTTACGCGGAGTCACCAGGGCGGGCGTTATCTCACAGGCAGGCCGCGGATGTCGTGCGGCTGGACCCCCTGTCTGCCGGCCGTCTTACCGATCAGATCCGCACTGTCTTGGCGTCGGTGCAGGAGCAGGCGGATCAGCTTGTGCGGTTGCTCGAGGAGGCTCGAGGCGGGGCCGCGCATCTGGCGCTGGGTTACCGGTCGTGGACGGAGTACGCCGAGCGGGAGTTCGGGCAGGTACCGCTACGGCTTCCAAAGAAGGACCGGCAGGAGCTCGTCGTACGACTTGCCGAGATGGGCATGTCGGCGCGAGCTATCGCTCCAGTCGTTGGTGCGGGCCTTGGCACCGTTGGCCGCGACATGTCAGGTGTTCCAAATGGAACACCTGACGAAGGTGACCCAGCTGCCGGAGGTGAAGACCGAGGGACACGGAACGTCGCACGGGATTCCGCATCGGGCGTAGCTCAGGGCTCGGCTGTTGCCGCCCGAAAAGGACCCACTGAATCTCGCCGCGTGACGACGGGACGTGACGGCAAGGAGTACGCCGTTCGGCCGAAGTCGAAGAGCCGTGCGGAGCAGGACAAGAAGAAGGAGGAGGTGGCCGACGAATCTGATCGACAGCAGTCGGCTCGGAAGTCGCGGACGAAGGTGGTCGCGGTGATGTCGAAAATCGTATTGAGCGCGACTGATGCGGCGTTCGCGGCAGAGGAGCTGAGGCCGGAGCACTTCAAGCAGAGAAAGGAAGAGGCCACGCGGTGGGCGCGTGACCTCGACTCGGCGATCCAGTCGTTGCAGCGACTGGCAGATCTACTCAAGGAGCAGACTGAATGAGCACCGCCATGCTTGCACGGTCGGCCAAGGCCGCGCAACACGAGACGTGCCACATCGTCACCCTGACGCCAGATCTGGCGCGCAAGTGGTTGGAACGTAATACCCATAACAGGAAGCCGCGCCCGGGCAGGGTTGAGCAGTACGCCCGGGACATGACCGCCGGTCGTTGGGAGTTCAACGGCGACGCGATCCGGTTCGACCACAACGGCGTCATGCTGGACGGCCAGCACCGCTGCCACGCAGTGGTCAAGTCCGGGGTGACGATTCGGGTCCTGGTGGTCGACAACCTGACGCCGGAAGCGCAGAACACGATGGACCGGCCCGGTGTGCGGGAGATGCGGGACCAGCTCGGTCTGGCCGGGGAGTACAACACCGGCATGCTGGCGGCGATCCTGCGGCGGCTGGTCGCCTACACCGCCGGTTCCCGCTCGATCGACGGCGGTCGGGTGAACCCGACCCAGGGTGAGATGCGGGAGTTCCTCGACACCTACCCGCAGGTGCGGGAGGCAGTCGTGGTGTCGGTGAAGGCGCAGAAGTACCTGTCCTGCGCGCCGTCGGTGGTCGGCACGGCGTACTACATCTGCGCCGAGTGCGACCGTGCCGCGGCCGACCAGTTCTTCGTCACCCAGCTGATCGAAGGAATCGGGCTGACCGCCACCTCTCCGGCCAGGGCGTTGGCCAAGCGGCTGAACGACCTTGGTTCAACACGGGGGCGGGTCAACGGCGACGACGCGCTGCGCTACATCTTCGTCGCCTGGAACGCCTACCGCGCCGGGCGTGGCCTGACCCGTCTGCAGGCCCCAAAGGGTGGCTGGACCGCAGCCAACTTCCCCAACCCGAGGTAACAGCAAACGGCAGCGGCCCCGACGCCAACCCCATCAAGAGCCCGGTCGGGGCCACCACCAGGAACGGAGCATTCCGATGACGATCACCACGACCGCACCGCATGGACTGCTGCTCGAGTCCTTGTCCAGGCTCACCGTGCTCGTGCGGGAACATCGCGACGAACTCCCCGAACTGGTCGTGTTCCTGTCCTCCGACCGCAGCCAGGTTGACGTGCAGGTGGTGGAGTACGGCGCAGCTGAGGCCGTCCGCCGCGATGCCGTTGACCACCTGGCGCAGCTTCTGAAGCTCGAACCGCCCAAGGAACGCGACTACGGCCACTACAGGACCGCCAACGACCTGTGGGACATCTACACGCCGATCGCGACCGACTGACCACGCGCAAGATCGCGCCCATAAGCGGCGCGGGGGCGGCGCAGGAACCTTCGCGGGGATACCCGCCGCCCCCGTGCCTTCCAACCCCACCCCATGAATGGAGCGGAGCGGCATGTCCCAGAGTAGTCGCACCCATCACCCTGCCCACGCCGACACCGGCGGCGTGGACCGTACCCAGCTGCGGCTGCAGGTACGGGACCTCGCCCTGCAGAGCGCGCTGCGCAAGCGGGCCTCCGGTGTTCCGACCTATTCGGTGCCGGAGGCGGCGGCCCTGCTGAGCATTTCGCAGGAGCACTTGTACCGACTGATCCGTGCCGATGCGTTCCCGGCGGTACGAATGCGCACGGGTGGCGACCAGGGCCGCTATGTCATCCCGGCGAAGGCGGTCGAGCAGATCCTGGACGCCGCCTCGACCGGAGGTGGCCGGGTCGACGTGATGGAGCTCGCCGACGCATGGCAGACAACCCGCCCGGCCGCAGTGCGGGGTGGTGTGGCATGAGCCCCACCACCTGTCTGGTGTACGTCGACGAAACGTATGACCGGGACTACGCCTCGGACGGGGCGAGCCGCTATGGCGCGTACCTGCGGTCTCGGTCGCATCTGTTCATCGAAGACGGCGAGCCGTTGGATGCGGTGTCGTTCGCGGCCCTGGTGTGGAGGATCGGGTGCTCGCCGATCGTGTCACCGGCGTATGTGCAGCTGCGGGCCCCGGTGCGGTCTGCGGTGTGCCGGGGGAGCGAGAACGATTCTGAGCTGCTGGTAGCCGAGCTGGAGCTGCGGCTGCCCTGGCCTGCCGGCCTGTCACCACAAGGGCTGGCCGGTGTTCGAAGCTGGGACCGGGACACCTCCTGGGGCGGCTCTGGCCAGCTGCTGGACCCAGGAGACGACCGGCCAGCGCTGCTGTACTCGGCCCGACTGGTGCTTCCCCTCGCCCACGGGGTGGACCTTCCGGCACCGGACCGGGCGTGCCCGGTGAATGTGGGTCTGGCCAAGCAGGTCGTCGGCAGGGCGTGCCGACAGATCAACGACGCCGCCGCGCCCATCGTTGGCGGGGCGCTGTCCAGCTGGCGGGGGGTGCACCGATGAGCGCCCACATCGTTTCCAAGGATCTGGTGGCGAAGGTGATGCTGGCCGGCGCAGGCGTCGCCGGTGTGGGGTGGCTGATGCACCTGATGCCGGCCGACACCCCAGGGCGCCGCTGGTGGCCGTGGCTGCTGCTGGCCGGCGTGGTGGTCTTCGTAGCGCCGCTGATGGTGTGGCTGATCCGCCGCACCGGGTCGGCGGGGCAGGTCCGGCGGTGGTCGGGTCGATCCCGCCGAAACGATGGAGTGGCCTCGGCATGGACGATCCTGCGGGTCGCTTCCTGGCTGGCGATGCGGCGCAAGGCGCGCGTGTTGCGGCCGAGCCTGGCCGACCGGAACTTCCTCGAGCGGATGGTGGTGTCGACCAGGGCGTACGCGTCCCGGATCGCCCGGGTCGGTCTGCTGGGGGTGTGGTCAGCGGTCGAGGACGTGACGCTGCGGATCGGCGGCCCGCGAACCGGTAAGACCGGCGAGTTGGCGTGTCGGATCCTGGATGCGCCGGGTGCGGTGATCGCCACCTCGACCCGGACCGATCTGATCGAGCTGACCGCCGGTCTCCGGTCGAAAGCGGGGCCGGTGGAGGTGTTCAACCCATCCGGGATGGGCGGCCTGGCCTCGACTGTCATCTTCGACCCGCTGTCCGGCTGTGACGCCCCGTCGACGGCGACCGCGCGGGCCGCCGACCTACTCGCCGGCGTCAGCGCCCCCGGCAACGGTGGCGACCGGGCGTTCTGGTCCTCACAGGCCCGCCGGGTGCTGGCGGCGTTGATGCATGCCGCCGCGTTGGGGGAGGCGTCGATGCGGGACGTGCTCGCTTGGATCGCCGACCCGGACGAGGCGGCTGCGGAGGTGCAGCGGCTGCTGCGGAAGTCGCCAGAGCCGTCGTATGAGTCCGACGCCCTGCAGTTCCTGAACACCAATATCAACACCCGGTCGTCGATCTGCGCCACGATCATGCCCGCCCTCGGCTGGCTCACCGACGCCACCGCAGCAGCAGCCACCGAACCCGCCAAAGACGGGTCCAGTTTCGACGTCGCCGCACTACTGGAGGAGCGGGGGACGGTGTTCATGCTGGGTGCAGAGGATGCGCAGGTGGCGCCGTTGGTGACGGCGTTGACCGGCTTCATCGCCCGGGAGGCACGCCGGATCGCCGCCGACCAGCCGGCCGGCCGGCTGGATCCACCGTTGACGTTGGCGCTGGACGAGGCGGCACTGATCTGCCCGATCCCGCTGGACAACTGGACCGCGGACATGGGCGGACGCGGGGTGACGATCCACATCGCGGTGCAGTCCCGGGCGCAGCTGCGGCAGCGGTGGGGCGACACCGGTGCTGCGGCGATCATGAACAACGCCGCCACCGTCCTGATCTACGGCGGCACCCGAGACTCAGACGACCTGGCTGCGTATTCGACGCTCGCCGGCGAACGGGATGAGGAAGTCCCCAGCTACGACGCCGAGGGCAAGGTCACCAGCATCGGCCACCGCCGGGTACCGGTCCTGTCCCCGGCGCAGATTTCCCAACTCCCGGCGAAACGGGTACTGATCATCCGCCGCGGCATGCCCGCAGCGATCGGCCGGGTGCAGATGGCATGGAACCGACGCGACGTCCGCCGACACCGCCGCACCGAAGCCAAGACGACCGCGAACACCCTGCAACAGCAGGGGCTGCGGCTGGTCAAACCACCCTCACCGCCACGCGACGGCGACGGTCCGGACCGTAGTGAGGGGGAGGTCGCATGACCGGCACCGAACCGTACGACCAGGCCGCCGCCGCGCTCTATGACCTCGGGATCGCGATGTGGGCGCTGGCGGTGTTCCTGAAGGTCACCGAGGAGATGGCCGCCGACGAGCTGGACCTGTGGTCGGCAGAAGCCGGCTACGCCCCCGACCGCAGAACAGCGCTGAGACAAGCGCGGCAGACCGCCACCCAGCTCATCGCCAAGTACCAGAAAGGAGGACCCTCATGAGCCAGGACCAGCCAGAGGACACCGCAGCCGCCGTTGCCGGCCTGGCCCGCGAGGTCGAAGGGCT
Source organism: Actinopolymorpha sp. B9G3 (assembly GCF_040120725.1). Classification (NCBI taxonomy): domain Bacteria; kingdom Bacillati; phylum Actinomycetota; class Actinomycetes; order Propionibacteriales; family Actinopolymorphaceae; genus Actinopolymorpha; species Actinopolymorpha sp. B9G3. The sequence goes on from NZ_JBEEAB010000004.1 coordinate 373,970, forward strand.
CTCCCGGGCGGTGAAGGAGCTGCAGGGTCTGCCGCGGCGGATGGACGAACTGAGCGAGATGTTCGCCCGCCTGTCCACCGCTGCTGCCGCGGCAGCGGCGCAGGGGGCGAGTCCGTCGGTGGGCACGCCGTCGTGGCTGGCGCTGCCCGCCGGCGGGTCCGATGCCGAGATGGTGCTGAAGGATCTGCTGGGCTGGATGGAGCAGGTGTATCTGCGTTACGCCGACGCCGCCTCCTCGCTGCCGGAGTGCTGGATGTGGCACCCGGATGTGGTCGAGGAACTGGTGTGGCTGCAGCACGCCTGGCTGTACGCCTACACCGACGCCGAGCAGTTCCGGCCGCACCTGCCGGGGGACTGGCACGACCGGCAACGCCCCGGTGTGGTCCGCCGGATCAAAGCCAGCGCAGGGACATGCTCACTCGACAACCACCTGCCCGCCGGCACCCACCACCACGACGCGGTGAGGCCACCGGTGGGTGAGGCGCTCGAGCAGATCGCCGCGTGGTGGGCCATGCGTCGGGGCGAGGCCGCTCCGGCGCCCACCCCCGAACAACTCGCCACTGCGGCGGCATCACGGTCGAAGACCCGACGGAGCCGGCAGCGGGAGGTCGACCCCGATGACTGAGGCGATCCTGGCAGTACTCGGCGACCTGACCGGGTGGATGGCCATGCACCGTGCCGACGTACTGCTCGTCACCGCCGGCGTGGTCGTTGCTGCAATCACGGTGGGCGTGTGGCGGGCTGCTCGGCGGGACCGGCTGGCCGATGTTGCCACCTGGACCGCGGTGGTGATCGCGACTGCGTTCTCGGCCGAGGGCATGTGGGAAGTCGCTCGCGAAGGCCTGGGCTTGTCGGTGTGGCAGGCGGTCGGCCTGTTCGCCGCGGCCGAGGCGGCGATGACCTCGGAGGCGATCCGAGCCCGCCGCCGCAAGGACAACGGGCAGCATCCGGGTGCGCACGGCACCGCGGTGTGGGTGATCGCCGGCTGCGCCGGCGTGGTCGCTGCGATGAACGCCGACAGCGCGGTCGAGGTGCCCGTCCGGTTGGGCATGCCGCTACTCGCCTCAGCGCTCTGGTGGTTGGAGCTGACCAGCGACAACACCGGTCAGAAGCCGGTGGATGCGATCAGCTGGCGGCTCACACCGCGGCGGATCCTGGTCCGGATCGGCCTGGCCGACCCCGGCGAGCGGGACGTGATCGCCGTCGACCGCGCCCGCCGGATCGGCGCACTCACCACGACCGCACACAGGGTCCATCACGGCACGGCACTGCTGCGGAGGCTGCACACCGTCCGGCTCCGCCGGCTCGCCCTCGCTGCCGACGACGCCATGGTGAACGAAGCACGCGCCCGCGTCGACCGGGTACACCGCATCGTCACACTCACCCGCCCAACCGCTGAACCCAACTCCAACAAGCACGCAGCCGTGGACATGGCAGTGGACGTGACCGGCGTGTCAGGAGCGGACACGAACACCGTGCACCCGGACATGTCCGCCCGGACATCGCCGACTGCGCATGACCGGACACCGAAACCGTCGGTCCGGCCGCGACGTGGCACCGACACCGCCGCGGCAGTGACACAGCTGAGGACGGCGCACCCGGACATGACCGCCGGCGAGATCGCCGCCCGGGTCGGTGTCACCGACCGGACAGTCCGCCGGCACCTGCCCAAACCGGAACCGACGACGGAACCTGCCGCCATGAACGGCCACCCCACCCACACGACACCCGTCCGCGAGGAGGAGAACTGATGCGTATCCGAGTGACCGGCCTCCCGGTCGAATGCGAAGCCGTCGTGGACGTCCTGGTCGCCACCCTCGACGTGGTGGAGGTCTCCGAACCGCACCCGAATCGTGGCCGGTCGGATCTGGTCCGCGTCTACGTCACGGTCTCGACCGCCGCGCTGATGGCCCGACCCACCGGCGGTGTGACGTGAGCACCGCCTGCGTCGGCGGCGGTCTGGCTGGATGCGCGTGCGGCGTCTGCCTGGACTTCGGCGCCCTGCCCGGGTTGGGACCGTGCCCGGCCTGCCGGCCGGACGCCTACACCGAACACGTCTGCACCCTTGACGCGCTGAACCAGGCGTCCAAGCAGAGCCGGCACGAACGGCAGGCCAACCCGAAACTGCAGACACGCAAGCAACCGATCACCAGATCAGAACCCTGAAACCCCTCCCAGTAATCCGATCCAGCTCCTATCCCTCTCTGAGCCGACACCAGAACAACCCTCTCCTTCCGAACCTCGACAGCACTACCTGAGCAACCAAACAGCGATACACACCCATGCATCACGATCCGAGGGAGGGTTCGGGCCGCTTCGCGGCCCGGATTCCTCAACCGTGGAGGCTTGTCGTGTTGAGCATTTCCTCCGGCCACTCGGCCGACTACCTGACCGGCGCGGTCGCGGCCGGGCGGGAGAACTACTACACCGGCGCGGTCGCGGCCGGTGAGCCACCTGGCCGCTGGTACGGCGCGGGTGCAGAAGCGCTCGGTCTGACGGGGCTGGTCGATAACGACGACATGACCGCTCTGTATGAGCATTTCATCGACCCGCGGGATCCGGCCTTCCGCAGTCCCGACGAGTGGAGCGAGGCGGCACGGTTGGGGCATGCGGGCCGCCGCTATGCCACGGCTGAGGAGATCTACGCCAAGGCGTTGGAGTTCGAGCCGGACGCCTCACCGGAACGGCGGGAGGAGCTTCGGCTCGAGGCAGGTAAGCGGGCTCGGTCGAACGTGGCCTTCCATGACGCGACGTTTAGCGTGCAGAAGTCGGTCACGGTGCTGCACACCGCGTTCGAGGCCCAGGAAGTGTCCGCCCGCAACGCCGGCGATGACACCACGGCGGAGGCGTGGGGGACACACCGGAAGGCGGTCGAGGACGCCATCTGGGCCGGAAACAACGCCGCCCTGGACTACTTGTCCACCCGATCCGGCTACTCGCGGGTCGGACATCACGGCGGACAGACCGGACGTTACATCGACGCCCACGACTGGACAGTGGCGTCGTTCTTCCAACATGACAACCGCAACCACGACCCGCAGCTGCACATCCACAACGCGATCTTCAACCGCGTCCAATGCACCGACGGCGTGTGGCGGACATTGGACGGCAACGCCCTTTACGCCCACCGCGGCGCGGCCGCCGCTGTCGGTGAGCGGACGACGGAAGAACATCTCACCCGCTCGCTGGGTGTCCGGTTCGCTACCCGCCCGGACGGTAAGGCTCGTGAGGTTGTCGGCATCGGGCAAGACGTCCTCAACCTGTTTTCCTCGCGCCGGCGTGCAATCACCGCTAAGACCCGCGAACTGGTGGGAGTGTTCGAGGCTCGGTTCGGCCGGGAGCCGAACTCACTCGAGCTGGACCGGCTGCAACGTCGGGCGACGTTCGCCACCCGCAAGGCGAAAAGCCACGAGGGGGAGACCGAAGCGCAGCGGCTGGACCGGTGGGACCGCGAACTGCGGGCCGAGATCGCCGGCGGGCTCGGAGAGGTGGCCCACACCGTCCTCGCCCTGGCCGGCGACCGTCCCGCCGCGGAGAAGTTCTCTCCGCTCGCGGTGATCCAGACGGCACTGGCAGATGCGCAGGCCTCCAAGGCCGCCTGGACCAAGCCCGATCTGGTGCGGGCGATCAATACCGCGCTGCCGGACTACCTCGGAGGGCTGAACGCCGCCCAGATCACCACCCTGGTCGATGGGTTGGCCGAGGAGGCGATTTCCGCCCATTGCGTCCAGCTGACCGCCGAAGCACCCGCCGAAGAGTCCGTGCCGGCCGAGCTGCGCCTGGCTGACGGCCGCTCGGCCTACGACAAGCCTGCCGGGCCGAAGTACGCCACCACCGAACACGTCCGCAGCGAACGCGTCCTGCGTTCTGCCGCCGTGCAACGAGGCGTACCGGCCCTCCGCCCGGAACTGGCGGAGACGTTCGTGACGGAGCTGGCCGAGTCCGGGATCGAACTCGGCGCCGACCAAGCCGCGGCCGTCACGGGTGTGCTGACCTCCGGCGCCCGGATCGAGGCGCTCGTCGGGCCCGCCGGGACCGGCAAGTCGTTCGTGGTCGGGGCGCTGGCGAAGGCGTGGCAGGACCCGGCCATGTGGGAAGGGCTGCAGCGGCTCGTGGTTGGGCTGGCGGCCAGCCAGATCGCCACCGAAGTCCTCACCGGCGAAGGAATCGCCGCCCGCAACATCACCCGCTGGCTTGCCAGCCAACAACGCATCGCCGACGGGCAGCCGGTCGCCGATGACCGTGCCTGGCGGCTGAACACCGGTGACCTGGTGGTCGTCGACGAATCGGCGATGGCCAACACACAGGAACTCACCGCGATCCGGAAACGTGTCGAGGCGGCGGGGGCGAAGTTGCTGCTGGTCGGTGACCACCGCCAGCTCGCCGCTGTCGGCGCCGGCGGCGGGATGGGCCTGGTCGCCGACATCGGCATCCGCCACGAACTCGCCGAAGTACGCCGGTTCAACCACCAGTGGGAACGCGAAGCCTCGCTCCGGCTGCGGGAAGGCGACGACACCGCGCTGGCCGACTACCGACGCCACGGCCGAATCATCGACGCCGGCGCCATCGAACACGCAGAAGCCGCCGCCACCCGCGCCTACCTCGGCGACACCCTCGCCGGTCGGCACAGCCTGCTGATCTGCGACACCAACGAACAGTCCGCCCGCATCTCCGCACAGGCCCGTGCCGAACTCGTCCGCCTCGGACAAGTCACCGAACATGGCGTGCCGCTTGGCCTGCAAGGGACCGTCGCGGGTGTCGGTGACCTGGTGCAGGCCCGGCTCAACGGGTGGCAGCTGGCCGGCTACCAAGGCAACCGGCGCGGACCGATCAACCGCGAGCTGTACCGGGTGATCGAAACCCACACCGACGGCAGCCTCCTCGTCGCGCCCCTGCTCGGCCGTTCCAGCGAGGGCGACCAGCTCGGGCCGCGGATCAGCCTGCCCGCGGCGTATGTGGCCGAGCATGTGGCGCTGGGGTACGCCACCACCGTCCACTCCGCGCAGGGGTTGACGGTGGATACCAGCCACACCGTCGCCACCAGCCGGACCGGTGCGGCCGCCCAGTACGTCGCCCTCACCCGCGGCCGGCACGCCAACACCGCCTACATCACCACCAGAGCCGTCCCCGACGATGCCGCACCTGGTGTGACCAACCAGGTGCAGCACCGCGACCCACTCGCCGTCCTCGGAGCCGCCTACGAACGGACGACCGATGACCTGGCCGCGATCGCCGAAGCCGACACCAGCCACGCCGAAGCCGCCTCGATCCAAACCCCCGGTGAACGGTTCGCCGACGTCGCCGACCTCGCGGTCGCCGGCCGGACCGCCACCTGCCTGGACCGACTCACCCAGGACGGACTACTCACCGACCCTCAGCGCCACGCGATCGCCGCGGACGAGGCGATGCCCAACCTCGCCCGGATCCTGCGCCAGGCCGAGATCGCCGGACACGATCCCCACCAGGTCCTCGCCGCTGCGGTGAGCCTGGCGGGGTTGGACGATGCGCGCAGCCTCGCCAGCGTCCTGCACCACCGGATCAGCGAACGCGTCAATCTGGAACCAGTCGGGGAGGGCTACGCCGACTGGATCCCCGCCGTCGATGACCCCGCCTGGCACCGCCACCTCACCGACCTCGCCCTCGCCGCGGACCAACGGCGAGAAGATCTCGGCGCCGCAGCGCTCCAGCAGGCACCAGCCTGGGCGGTTGAGGCGTTCGGGCCCGTCCCGGACGACACCGACGACGCGGCCGGCCAGCGTGAGCAGTGGAAGCAGCGGGTCGGAACCGTTGCCGCGCACCTGGAACTCGTCGGACACGACGACGCCACAGTGACGTTGCCCGGTCCACCGAAACCCGGCCAGGTCGAGGCGTACGCCTCATGGCGCGCCGCTTGGCGGGCACTCGGACGGCCCGAAGCCGGCCGAGCCGAAACCGAGATGAGCGACGGCCAACTCCGCGTCCGGGTCCGCGCCCACGAACGCGAAAAGACCTGGCAGCCCGCCTACGTCGCCCAAGAACTCGCCGGCACCATCCAAGCCGAAACCCGGCACCGGCACACCGCCCACCTCCGCAAGGCGGAAGCCGATACCGCCACCGATCCGGCCGAACACGCCCGACTCACCGCCGAAGCAGAACAAGCCGCAGCCCTGGCCGACGCCCTCGCCACCCAGCGCGACCAGCTCACCCGCGCAGATGAGACCCGGGCAGTCTGGTACGCCCACACCGCCGAAACCCGCGCCGCCGCCGAACGCGCCCGCGACGAACTCGCCCGACGGGAAACCGACGTCAACCAGCTCGACGACGCCACCACCGCCGACGAATGGCTCCACGCCGACACCGAAACCCGACTTGCAGAAGACCCCTACCGGCACGTGTCAGGCGAGCACGAACTCACCGACATCGCCGCAGCCCGCCATGCCGACACCGAACTCTTCGCCGACCGGGCGGCAACCAGCGCCCAACCGGCACCCGCCGACATTCGCACCGAGCATGAACCCTCCGCAGGGGTCGACGCCGCAGACACCAGGTCCGCGACCGCCGATGCGCGGGTCGAGGACTGGACCCGGGTGCCCACCGCCGGCGAAACCGCCGAGGTCGTGACCCGCGCCCAACGTGCCCTGGTCGAGCTCGAACAACGCCGGCAGCTCGACCAGCGCCGGGCCAGCGACGAGACCCGCACCGCCGACCTCGCCCGCTGGCACACCGACGACCAAGCCATCGAAGACGACGCCGCCGCCGCTAACCACCGGGGGCACGACCTCGCGCGGACACTGCAGCCCGCACCGATCGACTGATGAGCAACCACAGCAAGGCCAAGCTCAGGTTCCCGCCGATGCTGCGGGAACCGGGCGGCCGGTGCGGATTGCTAGCCGGCGCGGAGGTGTTCGAAGGCGTCCGAGGCGGGGATGAACTGCTCCGGCAGATCCCGCTGACCTGCCCACCACGTCAGCCACACGTAGACGCCGAGCGCCACACTCTCATCCCCAGACCTGCGATGCTCCAGGACATCGATAGCGGCCAGGACCTCCTGGCCAACCATGCCGGGATCGGCCGGATGCACAATCGCCGGATCATCACCGGCGGCGATCCGGACCACATCGTCATCGGTGAGCCGAGCCCGGGCAATCGGTCGTACATCGGTCAGCTGCAGCGTCCACTCCGCGGCGGTGTAGGCGCCGGCCACCAGCGGATGGTCAGACTCCTGCCGCAGCGTGGACACCGCAGCCCACGCCCCATGACACTGCTGCCGGGTCGGTGCCGGCGTGCCCGGGATCCGCTTGTACAACTCGCTGAGTCCCATCGCCGCCTCTCTCCTGCCCGGGGCCATATCGCACTTGCCGGATCGACATACCGGCCACACCTGCGCAGTGTCCCGCCACCCACCGACAACCCGGCCAGCTTCGTACGAAGAGCGAGGTGGCGGTGGTGCCGGCGGCGGCCGGCGCAGTTTCGCCGGTGGGTAGGGTCCCGGAGCCTGTCGCCGGCGAACTCGACGTCAAGGGCCGCGCGAGAGATCTTCTACGCACTGCGGGCCGCTTGCGCTCGCACAACATCTTCGCCGCTGAACCCTTGACCTCGAGCCTCCGCCGCCGGCGGCGGGCGGCCCCTACTCGGGCAGGCACAGATCGGCCCACCCGGCCCCGCCGGGACCCCAACCCACAAGAAAGGACAGCACCGTGTTGAGCACACAGATCACCGTCGAAGGAAACGTGGCCTCGGACATCCAGCTCCGCTACACACAAACGGCACGCCCGTGGCGGACGTCGTCGTCCTCGCCAAGAGCGGCCGGCGGATCAATGGCGAATACCAGCCAGGCGAACCCACCCGGATCCGGGTCACCGCCTGGGACCGGCTCGCCGAAAACCTCGCCGCCAGTGCGACAACCGGTGACCGGCTGGTGATCGTGGGGCGGATGCACACCGAGGTCTACCCCGACCGGGACACCGGCGAAAAACGCACCAGCCAGAAAGTCACCGCCGAAGCGATCGGCTACAGCCTCCGCTTCCACACCGTCACCGCGCAGAAGAACACCCCACACCGGGCGCCCGGCGAACAGACCGGCGACGACCACACTGCGGAAACAGGAACCAATGCGTCCGAACGGTACGAACACGACGTGCAGTGACGTCAAAGACAGGTAGGGGATTGGTCCTCCGGGAATCTGCCCACCCGGAGGACCAATCCACCTGTGGCACCGTGTCATCGGCCAGCCGGAACGGCGGAAGCGAAACGCCTTCGGCGCGCGGCACCGCAAACACCGGGCCATTGCCATCCCGGCCCGCCAGGGCGAGACCACCGGTGGGCGGCGAAGGAATAGGAGTAGACCGTGGCGAGCGCAGCGACGAAACCAGAAACGCCAGGACCAAGTCAGCGAAAGTGACGCAATTTGTCGTCTTACCTGGTCCTCTTCCCTCGCGACGTCCGGACGTGGCTCGCGTCGAGAGTCTTGTAAACCTCCTTGGCGAGGTCCGGATCCCTCTGCAGCTGATCGACGATCGCCTCGGCGTACGACCGATCGTCGTGCCATCGCACCTGCCAGACCTTCAGGTTCGGCGAGTCCCGCTTCACGTTCTTCCCGGCCTCGACATCCTTCCGGCGTTCCGGGTCTCTCGCAATCCGGGACGTGCGTTGGTTCACCACCGCAGCATTGCGTTCACCCCACGCCCGGATCCGTTGGGCAGCGCCCGAGCTGTCCCGGGCAAGTTCCGCCGCGACGTGCTCGAGCGGTCGCCGTGCCCCTGCCTCGGGTGGCTTCCCGCGCCCGGTGATGTCGGCCAGGCGGAGCTGCTTCGCTGCCAGCCCTTCGACTCCCTCCGCTTGTAGGTATGCCCACCTGATCAGCGTCGGGTCGATCTCCTGCGCGGCCAGGAAGTAGTCGAACTCACACGGCTTGAACTTGAAGTGTGTCCCGATCGGCGTCGTGAAGTCCTGCCAGATCCCGGAGTCGATCAACTCCTCCAGACGGTCGACCATCTCGCCGAACCTAGCGTTCCGGATCTGACTGATCAGGGCCGCCACCCGCTCGTACTTACTCTTCGTCATGGCGGTCGTCACCCCCCTTGAGGATCGTGTAGTACGCCATCGGATCGGTTTTCATCGTCGTCTGGACGCCGTGAGCTATCTGCTCGACGAACACTTCTGGCACCCCGGCCCGCTCGGCGGCGCCACGGACCAGCTCGATCAGGTGCAGGTCCACCGCCTCGTTCCCGTCGATGCTGACATGGACGACCTCGCCATCGCCGGTGACTTCGACCGTCAACGGCGGTTGCCCCGATCGGCGGGACCGCGGGCAGGCGCAGCCGGTTGAGCGAGACTTCCCGCAGAGCCCGCAGGTGCACTGGCACCACCGCCACGGCAACTGGCAGCGCGAGCAGGTCTTGTTCTCCGCCCGTGGCCTCGGCATGCAGGCGCACACCTCACGCCCACACGACGCACACGGATCCGGCGGAAGGGACAACATGTTCATCGCGCCAACCAGAATGTCGGCGAACGCTGCCTTGATCTCGGTCTCGTTCGGTACCAGCACCGTCGCCGGCAGGATGTAGCGCATCTCCCGCTCCCGGGGCGTCACCCGCATCGCCCGGCCAACCATCTGGTTCACGAACAGCGGTGCTCGCCATGTCCGAAGATAGGTCAGGACGCAGATGTCCGGGACATCGAAGCCCTCGGTTACCTTCTGCACTGCGACCATGATCGCCTGCTCGCGTGACTGTCGGAACTGCTCGATCTCCGCCTCCGGTGACGACACCTGGCCATGAGCTAGGAACGCAGCCCGAGGGCCGACCGCGTTCACCAGCGACGCGTAAATCTGGTTGGCGTGGTCGATCCCGTCTGCGATAACGAGGCCCTTTACCGGCGCGCCCTCCAATGCCGTGGACGCATGTCCGAGCCGTCGCATCATCTCGTGCAGAATCCCGTCGATGAACCGCGGGGTCCGGATCATTTCCGCGAGGATCCGCTTGTTGATCGGCGCGTCGCCGTCGAGATCGACAGCGTGGATACTCTCCGCCCCAGCATGGGCGCTCCCGGCCAGGTCAACCGGGTCAACGCGCATCTCCGCGTCGAACCCGAGCAGCTTGATGTGGCGAAGCTGACCCTCGGCTACTAGCGTGGCAGCGGTCACTGCGTAGTCCGCGACCGTCTCCACCTGGCCTCCGCCGCGCGACACGTAGCTGATCGTCGAGATCTGCTCCTTGCGGTTCGACCGGAACAGCGTCCCTGACAGGTTGAGTACCCGGTGTCGCGGACGGTCGATGCTTCCGACGATCCGGGCGATGTTTACAGCCCACGCGCTGGCCTCACCCTGCTGACCCTTGGCGAGGTGATGCACCTCGTCGAGGATGAACAGCGTCGGACGATCCTCGGCGTCGTCGATGATCGACTGGACCTGCACCGGGTCGTTCAGGGCGTGGTAGGTAAGGGCCACCCCGTCGTAGCTGCGCTTCTCCGTCGTGCCCTTCGTCGCCAGGAAGATGTTCAGCGACTTGAGGACATCGGCCCACTGGCCGCGCAGGTGCGCATTCGGTACGAACACGACCACCCGCTCCACGTCGTCCGTGATGGCCAGGTTGCGGAACGTCCAACCCGCGAACAACGTCTTCCCCGCACCCGGTGCGGCGCTGACAGTGGCGAACTCGCCCACTCCCGTCGCCCCGCCACGGAGCTGCCGAAGGACCTTCGGCATTGCCTCCATCTGCCACGTGCGCGGCTCGAACGCCGGCAACGTCTTGACTTCGGCCTCCCGGTGGCAGTCCGGGCAGACCGCGACTCCGTTGTCTTCCTCAGTCAGGCCACAGTCGGCCCACGGGACGACATGGTGGACGTGGAACACCTTCGGCAGATCGCCGTGGCACACGTGGCACTGCTGGTGCTGCCGGTCGGCGATGTGGTTCTTCTGGGTATTGGTAAACAGTCGCCGCGGATCACGGCGCGGTTCATCCGTGCCGATTGTCATTGTCCCCCCTGCTCCGCTGGGGCTGTGCCCCAGCGAGAACCCTCAAAGTTGTCAAACGCGATCGCTCCAGATCGCACCCTTGATCGTGATCAACCCGCGGCGACTCCGACGCTTACGACCTTCAGATAGCGGTGGTTCTTCTTCGGCTGTCGTGGTTTGTGGTGCAACCCACCCGGCCGGCGGAAGCTGCCGAGCTGTCGGGTCGCTGCGAGACGGGCGGGAGTCGAACCGGCCGACTGACCATCCGTCTCCTGGAGTTACGCCCTTAGGGTGGATGGGCGTCGGGGCCCCTCTATGGGCGGCACCGCGCCGGCCACGAGCGGACTGCCCTGGGCTAGGCGGCCCGCCGGTCTCTGTGCTGCCCTGGTTTGGTTGGCGCCCCCTTCGCCGACCCAACCAAATTCATTGCGTACACGGCATGAGTATTGCGTATTCGCAACGGCTTGGCAAGGCGGCACCTGCTCATTTCTGGGCGTAGTCTCGGTCAACTGAACTGCGACACGTTGCGCGTACGCTACGAGTTGCGGGCTGGTGGGGCGATACGCAGCGGATCATGAGGCGGGAGAGCCAGCACGAGATCGCGAGGCGAGGGAGGACCTCACCGTCGAGTGTCAACAGATGGAAGAGCTCAGACCTGAGGCCGGAGAGCGTACATGCGCTGGCAGTGGAGTGTGGCCGGCCAGTACCAGACGCATCGCAGGCCTAGCTGTCCGAGGGCGAGCATCCCGCTCACGAGGCAGATGTCCTTAGGTGAGCCGGTAGCACGGTCCACATGTGGATCCTCGTCCGGGAGCTCACTCCGGCTCACTGAGGAGGCTTTCGGTCTCACCGCTTCTACGTCCGGCCACCTGTGGCTCCGTCGTCAACCTGATCGAGCACGAGAACTGATACCCGCCGGCAGCTTGGCGGCCGCCACTCCGAGGCAGCCGCTGACTTGTAGCTCAGCGTGCCCTCCACGTACTCCAAGACAGGGCTCGTCAGGGTCCGCGGCGCTCAATAGGGGTCACGACAGCCGGCCTCAGACACGGGGGGATCTACGCTCGGCACCGCGCACGACAGTGACGGTCCTTAGCAAGGCAGGGGTATGGCGACTGAGAGACTGTCCTATGGCTGACAGCGCGCCTTCCCGTCATGCCCTGACAGTGCCACTGCCGACGGACCGGCTTGTCCTTCGTGCCGTCCAGGCAGACGACGACGGGATGCTCACTCGGATCTGGACTGACCCGGATGTTCGCCGGTACATGGGTGGATCTGTCCCGCAGGATGTCGTCCGGCAGCGCAACCGCGACTTCGTGGGAAAGCCTGGCAAGTACTGCGTCACCCTCCGAGTAACCGGCCAGCCGATCGGCCTGCTCGGCATCGGTCAGGACCACCGCAGCGGACACCTGGAGGTCTCCTACGGCCTCCTTCCAGAGCACTGGCGGAGAGGGTATGCGCAGGAGGCGATCCTCGCACTCCTGGCTTGGGCCTTCGATCGACTCCCGGATACGGACGTCATCGTGGCAAACACCAGGGCCGACAACGCTCCGTCCCGCCAGCTGCTCCAGGCGATCGGAGCCCAGTTCGTTGAATCCTTCGGCGAGGGCGGCGAGGAGTCGGTGATGTACGCAATGACTCGACGGGAAGATCCGACCTCCGTGTGACCTCAACGATCTGCACACGGCGAGCGACAAGGAGCACTTGGTCGCCGAGCGTCCGGGCGCAGACGAGCAGCGGCTGCGATCAGGGTGCTGCCTCTACGGATAGAAGGTCGGCGTGCTCTCGGCGTGCCCAGGCCAGAGACTGGTCATGGTCTCAAGCGGTCACGACGGCCACACGACGGCGCGCGGGCGTGGCGACGATTTGCGGTCACCGCACCGTGAAGGCAGGCGTGCACGAGCGCAGGAGCAAGCGGTCAGGACGCGCCGAGCTCGGCGAGCGCCTGGCGTAGGAATGCGGATGCCCTGGCCTTGTACTGGTCTGGACTGTCGGTGCGTCCCTGCTGCCGGTGGGCGGCGAGGATCCGTGCTCGTTTGCGGAGGGCGTCGAGTCCCCAGATCAGGTCGAAGATCGGGAGGTCTGGCGGTGTCGCGCCGCTGATGGCGACGTAGTGGTGGGTCAGCTGGTCGGCGGCTGTGCGGCCGAGTAGGAGGGCGACGTCGGCCCGGCAGTAGGCGAGGTCGCAGGAGCTTGGGCCGAGCCGGGTGTTGCTCCAGTCCGCGATGCCGGTGAGCCGGTCGCGGTGCCACAGCGTGTTGCCGGGGTGGAAGTCGCCGTGGTTCAGCACCGGTTGCCAGGACACGCGGGGGAGATGGCGCTGGATCGCCGCGACCGTGCGGTCGGCCAGCGGGCTCGGACGTCTCAGCTTGGGCGGTCGCCAGGTCTCGACTGCAGGCGGATGCAGCAGGGGGCCACAGGCACCGGTGGTGTCGGTGCCGTGGATGGCGACCAGTGTGGTCGCGAGCTGCTGGAGCCACCCGCCGACGTCGCGGGGGGGGGGGGGGGGGTGGACGTCCAGGCGTCCGGTGAGGCGGGTCATGGCGTACGCCGGCATGCCGAACCAGCGGCCGTCGGTGTCGAGGGCAAGCGGCTGCGGCACCGGGGCGTCCACTCGTTGGGCGAAGCGGAGCCGTTCCCACTCGAACCGGACCGTATCGTTGCGCCGACGTCGGTACCGCTTGACGACGACGGCGCCGGCGGTGGTGTCGATCGCGAAGGTCTCGGCGGCCGCGCCACCACCGAGGTGGGATACCCCGCGTACCGAGGCGCCAGGCACGATTTCGGCGATCACCGCCGTCCACTCAGGCAGGTCGCTGGCCATCAGGTCGATGCCGCGGCCCGGCCGGGCGGCACCAATCTCCGTACCGGCGGATGGCCTGCGAGCCGGTTGGCAGTTGCGTCGAGCAAGTGGTCCGTGTACACCGTTGGATGCTCACCACACTGGGACGGGAGCGGCCATGACGGCGCATCGGCTTGAGTTCACGATCTCGGAAAATCCTTGGGCACCCACTGCGGCGGTGGCTGAGATCAACGAGTGCTATGGCTATGGGCTGGAGCTTGTCGGCTTGGCCGAGCAGGAGGGCGGTGTGAGCAGTGCGGCGTACGTTCGCTGGCCGGATGGCCGCGACAGTGCGATGAGCAGGTCCAAGCAGCCGTTAGACCGGATGCGTCAGACTGCCGAAGCGGTGGAGCTTGCCAAGGCGGCTGGGCTGCCGGTCGCCCGGCATGAGCTTGTCGTGCAGCTCTCCGACGGGCTGGTAGCCATTGTCCAGGAGCGACTTCCCGGCAGACACGCGGTACGGATCGATGCGCATGTGATTGACGTTGTGGTGGAGATGAACGAGCGTTTCGCGCATCTGCTTGCCGATCGGCTCGACATACCGCTGGCCGCCGCGTTTCCGACGCCGGATGGTGCCGGCGACGGGTGGGAGGACACGCTCGGCAAGTACAGCGACCGCACCAGGCGCGTGCTCGAGCGGCTCTACGAAATCGATGGTGGCGAGCTGTACGTCATGACCGGCGACGATCTCGTCCACACCGACTACTCCCTGGGCAATCTGCTTTTCGATGACCACGGAGAGATCAGCGGCTTGTGGACTGGAACTTCGGAGCAGACCGCGGCGATCGGCGATCCGCACTACTGGGGATGCGCGGATACCTCGCCGGCGATGGGCGTGGGCACGAGGGACACCATGACGCCAGCGATCGCCTCGACCATGTGCTCGCGGACATGATCGATCCGCAACTGCTGCGAATCTACCTCGCGCACAGGGCGGTTCACAGGCTGCACGGGTCGATCAAAGACTTCCCACACAGACCAGACCGAATCGAGAGCGATCTCCGTGCTGCTGAACAACAGCTCGGATAGACCCGGAGTCGACCGTAAGCGTGAGTATCCAGCCGGTCGACGTGGCAGACATGGAGGTTGGCTAGCGTGGGGGTAACCGGGGCAGGGCGGTACCGGCTAACGGTTGATGATGTCGCGCGTGCTGCTGGCGTGTCGAAAAGTGCGGTCTCGAAGCTGCTGACAACTGAGGAGGATGCCACCTCCGACCGGCCGCAACTGGCCTCAACCCGAGCTTCGGACTTCAACGTTGTCCTGCCGGAACTCGATGACGCGGTGTCCGATCTGCTGCGGCTCGCCGTACCCCATGAAGACATCGACGCCATCCTCGCGTGCCTCCCGGTCCTGCAAGAGCCAGGGCCGCTCCGTTGGTTGCTCGAGCGCTGTGTCCACGAGCTGACACAGTGCATGGACCACCCCAGGATCGGTCCACGGTTTCCGACCTTCCCCAACCAAGGTAAGCCTGTGCGCCGCTACTTCTACGTGTTCGTGTTCCTGGCAATGCTGCCGCACCTACGGAAGCTGCACCGACAACGTGGTATCCCCGAGCACGTGTCCTGGCTGACCCTGACAGATCTGGGTCGACGCGTGGCCGCGCACCGCCGTTTTCACGGCGTCGGCGGTCTACGGGACCCGAGCTGGCTGGTCCACCACTTCACCGGAACGCTCTACCAGTTGGGACGACTACAGTTCCAACGGGCCACACTTGACAAGCGGCTCGGACCGTCGATTGCCAGGGCCGGGATGCCGGACCGCCCCGGTGACCCGTGTCTGTCCGTGCACATCCCCGACTACTGTGGGCCACTCTCGCCGCAGGCGTGTGACGCCTCTTTCGCCGCGGCCCGCGAGTTCTTCGCCAAGCACTTCCCCGGCGAGCTCTACCGGATCGCCGTGTGCGGATCGTGGCTGCTCGACACCCAGCTCGCCGAGTACCTTCGCACCGACTCCAACATCGTGCAGTTCCAGCGCCGTTTCACCATCCGAACCTTTCCAGCAAACGACCACACCATCCTGCGATTCGTGTTCGGCACAGACGAAACCGACCTCGACGAGCTGCCACGCCGAACCACCCTCGAACACGCCATCGTCGACCACCTCAAGGCCGGGCGCCACTGGCGCGCAGGCAGCGGATGGCTGGCCCTTTAGCCCGTCGCGCACAGACAGCGGCCCGCCGTCCCGTGCAGCCGATCTGTCTTACGTTGCATGAGCCGGCATGGTCATGGGGGGCCGATCGTTGGCTGTTCATCGGGGTGAGGTGACGGACCAATTTCGTGGGACCAATCCGCATCTGGTTCTGTTGTCCCGTTCGTTCCGTCCAAGTACGTCCACTCGAGTCCGCACGCATTGATGAAGTGGCAAAGGTCAGGTGAGGGCCTGGATGGTAAGAGCAGCGAGCCTTTCGCACCGGGAACGAAGCGGAGGTAGTCCAGGAGCTGGCCGACGCCTAGTCGGATCGTGCTCCGATCGACCCCGCTCTTGGCCTCGTAGAGGGTGTTCGTTGTCGTGCAGTACGAGTCGGTTATGAGAGAGCTTGGCTCTCCAGGTATCGGTGTCCGGATGCGGTTAACTTGGTGGCCGGTGGATCGCAGCCAGCTCTCGAACTGTCGGACGAGGAGCGCTTCGGCGCGACGAGCCACTGATCCGGTTCGTGGGGGAGTCTCGAACTCGGTGACAGTGTTGTTTTCCGAATCGATGAAGGCGACTTTGGGGTCGGCTGATCGCGTCTCCTGCGCTCCGTTTGTTGGTCCGGCAGGGTCGTTGGTGTGGTGTGCTTGGACCCCGTGGGACTCGTCTGCGGCGGTGACGCTCAGCAGCCGGAAGACAATCACCCTTCTCGGGTTGCCCTTATCATCTGGTGCGGTCTCGAGCCGGTACGGGTTATCCGAGTCGAGGCGGAAGGCGCCGACGTACCGCTGGAGCTTGCCGCCCGGCCGTCGACGACCGTCCACGGCTTGGAATACCCGAATCGTCTTCGTGGACCCGGGCTGCTGCAGTATTGCTTTGTTGCCGGCGCTGCCGAGCTGCTGATCGCCCGCCGTGCCTCGCCGGTGTAGTAGAAGACGCCGGGTTCACTGGCATCCCATCCGTCGAAGTTGTAGCCGTGACGTGCACCCGCGGCTGGATCCGTGTAAACGAGGATGTTGTCGGATTGGCGAGATGGCTCGATCCCGCCGTACTTTCCGCCGCCGTAGATGGCGGCGACGTCACTGCGAGTCGTCTCTGCACCGATCGGTAGCGTCCACTTCGGGCCGGATGGCACTGTTACAAGGAAGCCGAGTGAGGTCAGGCGGGCGGCGACGGTAGCGGCCCCACCGCTGAACTCCTTCGCCCTGAGCGCTGTGCCATGTTGGTAGCCATGGGCAACGCCAGCGATCGCTTTCGAGTCGTACGGCCGGCCCTCATGGAGCACGAAGTAGCCTGTCGCCAAGCGGAAGCCGTACCTGGATAGGAACGCCTGCCGACCGATGGCATCGAACTCTGCCAGCGCCGCTAACACGGCTTGCTTGTCCGTGAGGTCCTTTAGCGCCATGGTCGGTCGCTCCGCTCTCTTGCGCCCGGATCAGCCTAGGTACGCTTCTATGTCACTTTCCAACGTTGATCGTGGCCGTGTAGTCGGACATGCAGTCGTTGGCGCACCCCTCGACAGTCACGGATCCACCGGGCTGAGCCCCCGGGAAGGCGAAGGCAATCATGGCGGTGGAGTCTGCGGCGAGCTCGGTCGGCCCGTCGGCCTGAGCGGCGGTGCGTTGCTTGCCGTCTGGTGCCCGGTACTTGGCTTCGTATGAGAACACGTCGATGGCGTTCGTTGTCGTCACCTTGACGACGACCCACAGTGCCTCGGACTGAATGCTGCGGTAGGCGCTGAGGAACTCCCAGGTGGCGCCGCCGGACTGGACGGTGGTGTTGCCTCCCAGGGTGAGCCGGGGGCCGATCTCCTTGCCGTCCACGGTGAGATCGGTGATCTTTCCTTCGGAGGTCTTGAAGTTCCCCCAGATCGTGCAGGCCTTGGCGCCGTCGATGTCTGAGGCGCAGTACTGCAGGCCGCCGTCCTTGGCGGTCGGTGCTCCGTACTCCGGGTACATCGTGCCGCCGTCGAGAGCCGCTTCGGAGTTGTTCGCCAGGTGGAGTAGGTACGCCTCGGCCACCGACCCCGGAACGGTCAGGTCCTTGGCCGTCTCGCGCATGGCCACGGGGTCGAATGACGCTGCGGCGTCCGTGTACTCCCTCAGTGCTGGGTCAGCCTTGGGCTCCTCTGGGTCGGCCGCGGCATCCGCAGGCTTCTGGGTGGTCGCCTTAGCGGGGGTGTCCTCCTCCGTGGCAGCGACCTCCGGCGCGCACCCGGCAGCGATGAGCGCAGCCACGGCGGCCACGGCGATGAGCAGCTTTCTCATGATTGATCTTCCCGACCTCGCAGGCCCACGCTCTGTGGGCAGACCAGTAGAACAGGCAGGAGTTGAACCCGCCAGCACCGCTCCGTTCGTTCCTCTGGGCACACCCGACCGGCTCTACCTCGATGATCACCTGCTGGTCGGGCCTGTCCTGCCGCGCCGCGGGGATGCGCGCGCGGCACAAGTGTTGCGTATACGCAACACTTGGACAAGGGTTAAGGGCGGGTCAGAAGGTAACGGTTCGGCAATCGGTCCGACGTCCCGGCGGTCGGCGTGGCTGACCCTGGTGGTGTGCCTCGGGTCGGATGGCATCCGAGGTCGGTCGGTGGTGCCGCCGGTCGTACGACAACGCGCCACGCCAGGTGGCAGCTCGGGTCGGGAAACCCTCAAAGGCCACGGAGCGCCTCCGGCGCGCAGTCCTGCAACCACCGGGTCCTTGCCATCCCGGCCGTGCAAGTCTGCGGGCGCGCTCCCGCCGCGCAAGATCGTTCGTCCTCGCTCCGCAAGCTCCGCTGCGGGCGCTCCATCTTGCGCTCTGGTCGCTTGTACGCCCGCTGACTCTTCGGTGCCGGGACGGCAAGGAAAAAGGTCGGCCAGCCAGGGCGAGACCACCGGTCGGCAGGGAACGGAGAGGGGCGGACTGTGGTGAGCACCGCAACGAAAACCAGAAGGGCCAGGACCAAGGGTCGGCGAAGGTGCGGGCGGCGCGGGCGGGGAAGGTTGCCGGGCTGCTGGCCGAGATCGCCGACAAGGCGGCCGAGCTCGCGACCGCGGAAGGGTGGCAGCGGATGCTCGCCGGGGCCGCGGCAGGGTTGTGGCGGTACAGCCTGAACAACCAGCTGCTCATCCTGCTGGCCCAGGCGGCAGAGCGCGGCTTCAGCCCCAGCCAGGTCGCCGGCTACAAGACCTGGCGGAGGCTGGGCCGGCAGGTCCGCACCGGGGAGAAGGGGCTGTCCATCCTCGCCCCAGCCGGCCGGTTCCTAGTCGAGGTCGACGAGACCGAACACGCCGGCGAGGGAAGGATCGTCGAGCTGCGCGATGGGACGAAGAAACGGGAGATCGTCCGCTACCACGCCACCTACATCTTCGACATCAGCCAGACCGACCGCATCGACGCCAACGAGCAGCCGGAGGAACACGAGTCCAGCAGGAACGCCGACGCCCAACCCATGCCTGCGGGAGAGGTGACCGTCCAGGTCGTCGACGTCGAACAGCTCCGCGCCCGGCTCGCCGGGCAAGTGACCGCCGGCTACACCCTCAGCTACGGCACACCGACCGCCGGCGCTGACGGACACACCGACCCCCACGCCCGCCCGTGGTCATCGGCAGCCACCTTGCGGCGCTCGAGCAGGTCGGGACGCTGGCCCACGAGGTAGCCCACATCGCCCTCGGGCACTGCGCACCCAGCTACGCCTACCACGCCCATGATCGCATCCGAGTATCGAGGACTGATGTAGCTGGAACGCCACAAGGCCCAGATTGTCGAGGGCGACGACGGGGTGATCGTGGACCACAACCTCGAGCAGGGCAACCCCGCCGACGCGCCGCAGTTGGCGCCGGCAGTGGAGCGGGTCATCAAGCGAACCGGTCGCAAGCCCCGCACCGTGACGGCCGACCGCGGGTACGGCGAGAAGGGCGTCGAGGACGACCTCGCCGCCCTCGGCGTCCGCAACGTGGTCATCCCCGCAAAGGCAAACTCTCAGCCGTTCGCCGAGCCCGTCGAGCATGACGGCCGCGGTACCAGAGATCCCCAGCCCCGAGATCTCGCCCGGTGTTGAGCGTAGCTTGTCGCCCGGGCTGGGTCCGTCCAGGTGGCGACAACGAATCCGGTGGCATGAGAACCGGCGGATCAGCCGCGACCGACTCCGCCGCGTCGCGGCCTTTTGCGGACAGCCCAAGTGGAGGCTCAGGTTGGGGCCTTCTGGAGAACGATGCGGACACGGCCAATGAGCGTTTGTCCCTTTTGGTCTCTCTTGTGCTGACCGGAAACGGGGTGAGGGGTGCGAAACGGGCTATTAGGGTGAAGTAGCTTTGACTAGATGCATTGTGCTGAGAGTGCCCTGGGGGTCCGCTCGGAAGGCTTCGGTAGCTGGCGGGTTAACGTCGGTCGTTCCGCTATGCGAGGGATCGGGTTCTGGTGTAGACATACGCCAGTTTCGGGCTGGGCGGGGGAGTCCTTCTTTTTGGGGTGGGGAGTCGTCCATGTCTGCGTCGTACCGGTGTGTCCGCGTCAACAGCGCCGGGCCTATGCCTGGATCGCGTCGTTCTGCCCGGGCTGTCAGGTTCTTCGGGGCATATAGGACGCGTCGTCGTGCGGGGCGGCGGCGTGGTCGGCTGCTGGTGTTGGTGACGGCGATGTTGGTGGGGTTGTCGTTGTTGCAGCCGCCGGCGATGGCTGGGGTTGTGGCGGCTGGTGCGGCGACATCTTCCGATGGTGGCCCGGGCGTGTGGGACCGGTTGTTGGCCGGTGTTGGGCTGGCTGGTGCTGGGTTTGCCGGTCTGTGGGGTGGTGAGGATCCGGCGCCGGA
Source organism: Actinopolymorpha sp. B9G3 (assembly GCF_040120725.1). NCBI lineage: Bacteria > Bacillati > Actinomycetota > Actinomycetes > Propionibacteriales > Actinopolymorphaceae > Actinopolymorpha > Actinopolymorpha sp. B9G3. The sequence continues at coordinate 394,664 of NZ_JBEEAB010000004.1, forward strand.
GGCGGTGGAGCCTGGGTCGACTGGTGCTGTGGGGGAGTGGGCGGCGCCGCGGCAGGATCCGGCGCCCACAGGCAGCGCGTTGCCGGTGCCGGAGCGGGTTCGGGAGTTGGTTTCGCGCCGTTCGCCGAATGCGAAGTTCTTTGAGTTGAGCGACGGCGGGGTGCAGGCGGAGTTGTCGTCTGTTCCGGTGCATTATCGCGACTCGGGCGGTGAGTGGCGCGAGATCGACACGAGGGTGGTTCCTTCGGATCGTCGCCCGGGTTTTGTGTTGGGAAACCAGACGAACGCCTTTGGCAGCCTTTTCGGCAACTCTTCTGATCGGCTGGTGCGGTTTGAAGAGTCGGGTGAGAGCCTGAGTCTGGGTTTGGCGGGTGCGGCAGAGGGCGTCAGACCGGTTGTGGACGGTTCGCGGGTCGCGTTCGCCGATGTAGTCGGGTCGGCCGACGTGACTTATGAGGTACGTCCCGATGGGTTGAAGGAAAACATTGTTTTGGAGTCGGCGCCGGCTGATGGTGGCGATGCGGTGTTCACGTTCTCGGTGGACGTGAGTGGTGGTATTGAGGCGCGGCAGCAGAGTGATGGTTGGATCGGTTTTTGGCGTGCCGGGGTGGCTGGGGATCCGTTGTGGGTGATGCCGAAGCCGTTCATGTATGACTCGACCGATGATGCGGACTCGCCGTACGGGAAGGTGTGGTCGGATAAGGTCACGCAGACCGCTTCTCAGCAGGGCTCGCAGGTGACGGTCACGGTGCGGGCCGATGGTGACTGGCTGGCGGATTCGGCGCGGAAGTTCCCGGTTGTCGTGGATCCGACGATCAAGCTTGCGCCGAACTGGTCGAATGGCCAGGACACGATGATTCAGTCGGGGTCGCCGTCGACAAACTTTGGTGACAGCAGCCGGATGGCGGTCGGCACCAGTAATAGTCAGGTGACGAGGGCGCTGGTGCAGTTCGACCTGTCACAGCTCCCGGACAACACGACGCTGGATACCGCACATCTGGAGTTGTACTACGACCAGGTGCACACCACGAACGACTACGCGGTGGATATCGAGCCGCATCGGGTGACGGCGCCGTGGACGGAGATGACGGCGACGTGGAATTCGATGAGTTCCAACTTCAACGGGAGTGTGCCTCGAACGAAGGTGCAGGTCGACAACTCCGATACCGGCCAGGTGTCGATGGTCGGGTCATGGCCTGCGTCGACGTCGTCGGAGTACACGCAGTACGGCATCAACCAGAACTACCAGTACAACAATGACGCTGCGACGGGTGACAAGTTTACGTGGGTGCCGGACCTTCCCGAGTCCGGTGACTACGAGGTTCGGGCGCACCATGTGCCGAGTGAGACGAACCGGGCGACGAATGCGCCGTACACGGTGTATTTCGATGGTGGTCAGCAGACCTATCCCGTCGATCAGTCCGCCGGCACTGGCGGGGTGTGGACGGCCTTGGGGACGAAACCGTTCCTTGCCGGTTCCAGTCACAAGGTGGTGTTGGGGGATGTGTCGAATGATGCGGTGATCGCGGATGCGGTGGAGTTCAGCAAGTGGGCGACGGTCACCAAGGGCGTCAACCAGACCAACCGGTGGCACTCGTTCAGTGTCACCACGGTTGTGCAGAGTTGGTTGGACGGCACGAACCCGAACTACGGGTTTATGGTGAGGGCCGCTGATGAGTCGGTGATGGGGCGAGGCGGGCCTCGGTATCTGCCGAGTGAGCCGATCTACAACGAGGAGACGGCGGTCCGTCCAAGGCTGATCTTGACGTATGGGCGGCCTGGTGTTGCGTTGAGCCCGGTGAAGAAGACCTATGCCACGGGTGGGGTGTTGTCGTGGTCGGCGTATCAGGACCCGAGTGCGGCGTCGGGTGATGACATTGTCGAATATCAGGTGCACCGGAGCAAGGGGCAGCATTTCGTTCCGCAGGCGAAGACGTTGGTGGCCCCGGTAGACAAGGCTTCCACGACCTATACGGACACGACGGCGACGCCGACTCCGGCGGACAGTACGGATCCGATGGGCACGTACTACTACTACATGGTGGCGGTGAAGACCGCAGATGGTGAGGTCATCCCCGCGCCGACGCAGCTGGCGTGGCTGCCGAAGGCCGGACAGATCATGCAGATCATGCAGGCCTCTTTCACCGACACCACGGTGTCTTCTACCCAGCCCGACACGAATCTGAATGTGCTGGATGGGCAGCGGTGGCTTTCGGTCGGGAACAACTCCTCAACGTATGGGAAGACGCGGGCCCTGTTGGAACGGCCGATGGAGGGCACCATTCCGTCTGGAGTGACGGTGGTGGACGCGGAACTGCAGCTGTGGCAGAGCCACTCGACCGGGTCTGGGGCGACCTTTGATGCACACGCGTTGACGGCGCCGTGGTCGGAGGGGCAGGCGACATGGAACCAGGCCGCCACCTCTGACCTGTGGACGACTGCTGGGGGCGACTACAACGCCGGAGTCGCTGATGACGACACGATCGGCAGTGACCCGAAACGGCAGATCTGGGATGTGGGCACCATCGTGCAGGGTTGGGTTGACGACCCTGCTTCGAACTACGGGCTGTTGTTGAAAGTGCATGACGAGGCGGCGTCTGGACCGCAGCAGCAGGCGACGTTCATCTCGAGTGAGTCCGATGTCGACGCCGAGTTGCGTCCGCAGTTCGTGGTGAGGTACCTGGAGAAGACCACGGAGTCGACCTACTACGCGCCGTACACGCCGTCGCGGATGCTGCCGAACAGCACCCAGACGGTGGATGTGACGGTCTCGAATGCCACCACGTCCGACTGGTCGATGGCGGACTGGGTGATCTCCTATCACTGGGAGTTGCCGGACGGCACGGATGTGACCACGGAGGGGACCCGGTCGGAGACGGCTCTGCCGAAGAACCTGGTGCCCGGTGACACGGTGACGATCCCGGCGGAGTTGCAGACCCCGATCCAGGCTGATGACGGCAACAAACGGACCAACTATGTGCTGAAGTGGGAGCTGCGTAACAAGACCACCGGCCAGTGGCTGTCGCAGATCGAGCAGCAGATCCTGCCTCTGGAGCAGAGCGTTGAGGTGGAAGACCCGACCTCGAACCAGCTGGGCCTGGAACGGTTCTACTCCTACACCGGCACTGACACCGGTGCCGGGTCGGCGGCGGTGACGAACCTGTACGCGGGGAACACCGTCTGGTCCTACGACGCGTTCACCAACCCCTCCCGCGGGCTGGCCACGTTCGTACGGATGTCGTACAACTCGATGGACACCTCACCGTCCTCGATGGGTTACGGCTGGTCGTTACAGACCTCGACGCTCATGCGGTTGGGTACGCCGCTGGACTTCCAACCCAACCCGAACCCGACCGAGGTCAGCTTGACCGACGGGGATGGCACTTCCCACACCTTCACGTGGGATCCCGAGGCGGGTGAGTGGGTCCATCCGGCCGGGGTGCACCTGTACCTGCAGCAGTTGGCAGACTGCGCCCAAAACGACGAGCAGGACCGGGCGTGGAGCATGACGAGGCCTGACCGCACAGAGTTCTACTTCGACTGTGAGGGCTACCAGTCGGCGGTGGTGGACAACAACGGCAACGAGATGCTGTTCACCTACGAGGAGCGGCAGTCCCACAACCAGCCGACGAAGTTCCTGAAGTACATCACCGACCCGTCGAATCTTGAGACGTTGACCCTGGACTACTACGAGAAGGGACAGCAGGACTACACCTACATCGACGCTACCGGTGCCGAGCAGCCCGGGACCAACCTGACCGACCCTCAGATCATCGACCAGATGGAATCCATCACCGACATCTCGGGTCGCACCATCACCTTCACCTACACCGTCGAAGGTTTGATGGCGAAGATGGTCGACGGCGCCGGAGCTGCTGAGCCGAAGATCTTCCGGTTCGGCTACGACGCCGATGAGGGCAACAAGAACGTCAAGCTGGAGTCGGTGAAAGACCCACAGAACAACACGACAACCCTTGCGTACTACGACCTACCCACCGATGATCCGGCGTTCCACTGGTGGAACAAGACGATCACCGACCGCCGCAACAACGCCACGTCCATCAGCTACGCGGATGCAGACGGATCGCAGGGGAAGTTCATCCGCACCGTCGTCACCGATGCGATGGACCATGCCACCGACTATCTGCTGGACGGTTTCGGTCTAGCGTCCGAGATCAAGAATGCCAAGCTGGAGCTGACGAAGCTTGGCTGGGACGCCGACAACAATCTCAACCGGCTGGAGGAGGCCAACGGCGCGGTCTCGACATGGATCTACAACCCGAACACCGGCTACCCGACGGAGCACAAGGACCCGAAGGCGAACCAGAACAGCCACGCAGGCACCAGGTACGACTATGACGAGGTCACCGTTGGAAACCCGTATGTCGTCGACCTGGCCTCCAAAACGTCCCCGGAGGGACGTCGGTGGGAGTTCGACTACAACGTCGAGGGTGACCTGACATCGGTGACCGACCCCGCAGGCACCGCCACCACCACACCGGCCGATGACTACCAGACCACCTACGCCTACGACACGTGGGGCCAGCTGGAATCGTCGACGGACGCGAACGGAAACACCACCAGCTTCGCCGACTACCACCACAGCGGCTACCCGACGAAGATCACCGACCCTCAAGGTGTCACTACCCCGGAGGCGGATGACTTCACCACCACCTACGCCTACGACGTACGCGGGCAGGTCACCAAAGTCACCGACGCAGCCGAAAAGGACAGGTTGCAGGAATACGACGTGTTCGGACGTCCCGGGAAGCACACCGAGCCGAAGGACCAGGCCGCCGGGCAACTGATCGTCACCCCGGCACCGGTCTATGACCGCAACGACAACATCACCACCGCCACGGCCCCCAACGGAGCGGTGACCACCGCCACCTGGGATGCCACCGACCAGCTGACCGAGCTGTTCGCACCGAAGGACACCCCCACCGGTCCGGAACGCAAGACCAGCTACAGCTACGACAAGGTTGGCAACCTCACCAAGACCGTGGAGCCGAAAGGGAACCTCACCCCCACCGTTCCGAACGACTTCACCACCACCTACGGCTACGACCCGGTCAACCAGCTGGTCTCGATGACCAACGCCGACGGCGGCGTCACCACCTACGGCTACGACAACGTAGGCAACCTGGTCGAGGTCGTCGACCCACGCAAGAACGCCACCCCCGACACCACCGACTTCACCACCAAGTACGCCTACAACCGCAACCATCAGCGCACCGTCACCACCGACGCCGCCGGCGAGACCACCTCGGTCACCTACGACAACGACGGCCTGATCAACAGAACCATCGACCAAGCCGGCAACCAGACCGACCTGACCTTGGATGCTCGCGGCAAGGTGTCCCAGGTGCGGGTCCCGCACAAGCCCGACGCCGGCAGCGGCACCATCAACCACACCACCGCCTACGAATACGACCAGGTAGGCAACACCACCAAGATCATCTCGCCGCGGGGGATGGCCACCACGGGCGTGGCCAACGACTTCCTGACCGAATTCGTCTACGACAAGTCCAACCGGGTCGCAGAAAGACTGTCGCCGTTCAACCCCTCCGACACTCGCTACAACACGGCCGACAAGACGATCTACACCTACGACGAGGTGGGCCGGCTGTCGAAGGTGTCGGCACCGCCGTCGGACGGGCAGCCGACGGTGCGGAACGACACCAGCTACACCTACTTCGACAACGGCTGGACTAAAACCACCACCGACCCGTGGGACATCACCACCACCTACGACTACAACCCACTCGGCCAGCAGACCAACCGGACGTTGACCAGCGCGGGCGGGTCGTCGGCGCGGGCGATGGCCTGGACCTACTTCCCCGACGGCAAAGTCAAGACCCGCACCGACGACGGCATACCTGTCGGGGCGCAGACAGTACTGGTCGACAACTCTGACGGCCAGAACACCACGTCGACCGGCACCTGGGCCACCTCCAGCACCGGATCCGGACACCAGGGCTACAACTACCGCACCCGTGCGGCAGGCGCAGAGTCGGACACCTACACGTGGAAACTTCGGATCCCCGAAGACGGCTCCTACCAGGTGTATGTCAAGTACCCGGCCGTCACCGGTGCAGCAACCAACGCCTCCTACAGCATCACCCACGCCTCCGGCACCGCCACCCGCACCGCGAACCAGACCACCGGCGCCGGCAGCTGGGTCCCACTCGGTGCCCCACTCACCTTCGATGAACAGGCCACCAACCAGAAGATCACCCTCACCCAAGCACCGGTCGGCGGTGGGACCGTGACCGCGGACGCGGTCAAACTCGTCCGCAACAACTCTGGCGACACCGACAACGAAAAGACCGTCTTCGCATACGCCTACGACCCGAACGGCAACCTCGACACCCTCACCGACACCAGCCCCGGCAGCGCGATCGACACCTACACGATCAGCTACACCGGTCTGAACCAGACCAACATCGTCACCGAGAAGACCGGCACCACCACGAAGCACACCACCGACTTCGACTACAACTCAGTCGGTGACCTCAGCAAACGCATCCACGACAACAAACCGGTGACGTTCGAGTACGACCCCCGTGACCTGCTATCGAAGATCACCGACAACACCGGCGCCACCGCGAAGATCACCAACTACACCTACACCCCGCGGATGCAGCGACTGGAAGAAACCAAACCCAACGGCAACACCGTCGACTACACCTACTACCTCGACGGCCGCCTCCACACCCAGACCGAGACCAAACCCGCCGGCACCACCGTCACCGGCCACACCCTCGCCTGGGACTTCAACGGCAACAAACTCCAAGACATCGCCCAACGCCAAAACGCCGACAACCACGCCGCCACCCTCACCACCACCAGCGACTACACCTACGACCCGCTCGACCGGATCGCCAACGTCGTCAAAACCGGTACCAGCGCAGGCACCGAAACCTACATTCACGACGCGAACAACAACGTCACCACCCAAACGATCAAGAACATCACCACCAACTACACCTACAACCGGAACCGGCTCGAGACCGCCACCACCAGCGGCGCCACCGCCTCCTACAACTACGACCCCTACGGCCGCCTCGACACCATCACCGCCGCCAACGACACAGTGCTCGAGTCCTACCGCTACGACGGGTTCGACCGGATCAAACGCCACACCAAAAACACCGGCACGTCGACCACCACCAGTGCGTACAGCTACGACCCGCTCGACCGCACCGCATCCAAAACCGCCAACGTCGGCGCCACCGGCGAGAAAACCACCCGCTACGACTACCTCGGCCTCACCGACCAACTCGTCACCGAATTCGTCGCAGGACAAGTCACCAAGTCCTTCAGCTACGACGCCTACGGCAAACGACTCACCCAAACCACTCACCAAACTGGTGGCACCACCGAAGACGCCCACTACTCCTACAGCCCCCACACCGACGTCGACGCCCTCACCGACTCAACCGGCGACACCAAAGCCACCTACGGCTACACCGCCTACGGCAACAACGACGAGAACCTGTTCACCGGCATCGACAAACCCGACCCCCAAGATCCCACCAAAGAGCCCTACAACCCCTACCGCTACACCGCAAAACGCTACGACCCCAACACACAGACCTACGACCTCGGCTTCCGCGACTACAACCCCGGCCTCAACCGATTCCTCACCAGAGACCAATACAACGGCGCCCTCGCCGACCAAAACCTCACCACCAACCCCTACACCAGCAACCGCTACAACCTCGCCGCCGGCAACCCCATCAGCCGCATCGACCTCGACGGCCACTACGCCGTCGAAGAAGACGGCACCCCCCTTGCCCCAGATGGCGTCACACCCATCGGCAAACCAACCAGGCGTCCGGCATCGCCCGAGGTCATGAAGTGGATCGAGAAGAACTACGACGACGGCGGCGGTGGCGGCGACGGTGGCGGTGAAGGCCCGCCAACGATCGACTGGGATCAGCGTCCCGAACCGCTGTGCGGGCCGTGTGCGGAAGCTTTCGACCGAGCCGAGGAGCGAGCCGCCGATTGGCTTCTGGCGGGTGACGAACCCGAGCCGGGAAGCTGGGAATGGCAGTTGATGCTCCTCACGCCTGGCGGGGGTGTAGTCAAGGGCGTAGGCGCAATCGGTAGCGCAGGCCGTGCCGGTGTTGCCGCAAACGCTGGTTTCAGGGGTGGCCGGTATGGGGAACTGACCACAGGCAACGGCATAGAGGTCCACCACATGCCTGCCAACTCAGTAACGGGCCTCTCGCGTGCGGAAGGCCCAGCGATCCAGATGGACAGGCCCGATCACTACCAGACCGCGAGTTGGGGGCGATCCAAGGCCGCACAGGCATACAGGGCCGAGCAGAAGGCCTTGGTTGATGCGGGACGCTTCGATGACGCGATACAGATGGACATCGATGACATCACCTCGAAGTTCCCCGGCAAGTACGACCAGGCAATTCTTGAGATGATCGAAGGGCTATGGTGAAGACTGTTGGACTTCCGAATCATCAGTGAGTCGTCGACGAATATCGTCACGCTTGGTGAGAAGCGCGACGAGGTACGGGAGCGCCTTGGCGAGTACAGATCGTTCAAGCGGACCCCCGGAAGCGACGAGTCCGATCAGTTCCTTAACAGCGGTGTGCTCGTTACCTACTCAAGCCAAGACCGGGTCATCATGCTGGAATTCGTAGCTCCGGCGCAGGTGACATTGGCTGACATCGAGCTGATGAACCAGGAACTTGAATACCTGGTCGAACGGCTTGCCACGAAGGACCTTGTGGTTGAGCGGGATGACTACGGCGGTGTGATCACGCCGCTGGCGGTTGGCCTCTATGCTCCCTCTGGAGTAGTAGAAGGAGTACAGATTGGCGGCGACTAGCGACTGCAGGAGCATCCTTGCGCAATCGTCGAGCACCGCGATTCAAGTGCAGCATCGGCCTAGACGCACCGGGCCGGCGGCATTTCGTTAACCTTCCTGATGGCCACCTTGAAGTGGCCCACCGCGAAGGCACGTTTGCCGCGGTTGCGCGGACTGCGCTAGAGAGGTACCTCGACAAGGGAAGGCGGCGTCGATGAGAATCCTGGTCACTGGCTCCCGACGCTGATCCCTCGGCGCCTACCCGCCTTGCGGGTCGTCATGGTAGGTCGACTGATCCTCGACCTTCCCGTCCCTACCGTGGACCACGGGCCGCACTTGAGGATCTTGGTCGATGTGGACGCCGGCAGCTGGGCAACGCTCAAGCCGGTCGGACATGACTTCATCATCGCGCCAGACGACACCTTCGTTGACGTAACTGGGCCGGTTGGGTGTGACACGCCGCTGCTCTTGCCCACACGTGGGCACGCCTGCAGCGTGGGCTATGCGGGACGCACTAGCCGCTACCGGCCATGCCGGGCAGGCGGGCCTTCTTCCGAGGAACGGGATTGCAGGCGCTGGCTTGGTCACCTACGTCTCGCTCACGCCGGTCTTCGACGACATGAGGCCACAGTGGGCAGGCGTGCTGGGAGTGATCGTGGCGTGCGTCGTGATCGCTGATGCGACCGAGTGGACAATCAGCCGATGGCGAGCTCGAACTCGAAGGCGATCCGCCGCCTAGTGCAAGTCGTCGCCGACGCCAGCCATGACGCCAACCGACCCAAGCCACGGCGTACATCACCGACCCGGACATGGTCACCCTGCGCGTGAACCGGCTTACAGGCTCCACCTGCCTGGGCCTCTAAAAGCAGACGATCTAGGTCGCGGGACAAGCAGCGCCGTACCAGGCTCTCTGCTCCCTCTGTCGCGGGCGAGGTCTTCCGAAGTCGCTCCTGTACTGCCACCATCCAGCCATGACATCGCCGCCAGGGACGACCCCGCGTTGGGTCATCGTCGTGCTCGGCATCCTGGCGCTCTTCGTCGTTGGTTACGGCTTGTTCCACTCTGCCGTGCTCGCGATCGTCGGAATACTGACTCTGCTGTGCCTTGTGGCGAGCTCGAGAAGCGACTCGCCAAGCGCCGTAGAAGCCCCCACCCAGCCGTGGACCGAATTCTGAGTGATCCAACCGGACGACTCATCTGGCCCGAACTCGCCCGCGACGTGCAGATAGGCGCCGCAGTCGCCATCATCTCGGCAACAAGCTCCCTGCCTTGGTGGGCGCGCCTGCTCGGAGTCCTGATCGGGTGCGTCATAGCCATGGACGTCCTCAGCTGGGCGATCAAGGTATGGCGCACCCGTCCCCGACGCCGAGTTGCCTAGGCTGCGCGGTACAGCAGACAAGTACAGCAACGCGACCGACCACAACCACCCAAGCCAGACCACCATTGACACACTTGCGCGGCATCTTGGGAAGTCCGATGCCGATCTCCTCGCCCGGGTGGCATCGAACCCAGGCATCTCAGGTGCTTCGACGTTAGTAGCCGTTCTGTTGCGGAGAGTGCTATCGCGGGGTGCTCGATACCAACGCCTCGGGTATCAACTCCTGGCTCGCCGGATCGGGGTCAAGGTTGGTCCTGGACGGCACCACATCGGGCGGAACCGGACGGTTTGTCGCACAAGGGTCAACCTCAGTCCTCAACGTCACGGGGGTCCGAGCAGTGCTTGTTAGAGACGCCAACCTCTCCATTGGCTACCGCATTCAGACAGCATTTCCAACGCCATGACCTATCCCGCACTCGAACTCCTGCTGCAGGCCTACCTGACCTTGGATTGGCCCGACGACTACGTGGATGCCTGGGCTGCCGTCGATGACTTCGTAGCAAACGAGCCAATTGCAGGGCAGATCAGCGGAGAGGTCACTGAGCTGCTCAAATCTAACCCCTGCGATGACGAGCTCCGCCGCCTGGTGGTGGGTGAACTCGGTTCAGGCTACCTTCCCGAAACCGACGGGTGGTCGATGAGGGAGTGGCTGGATACCCTGCGACAGCGCGTGACGGAGGCGCTCGGCGGCTAGGTCGATCTCCGTCGCCGATACGACCAAGCAACCGAGAGAATGCCTTTGGGCAACAGCAAGCACAAGAGCATGGCGGCGCGGGTGTGGTCAGAACGTGCTCGCCCGGACGGTGTCCATGACCCAATCTGCCATCGCGCGGCTCGAGGCAGGAGGTAACTGTCAACCTGCCGGTGCTCGGGCGCGTCGCCCCACGCGCTCGACGTCGGGCTTGCGGTGGGCTTCAATCCCAAGCCGTCCGCCGCGTAACGGTAATACCCCTGGCCGGTACTCACGTCTGTCAATGGCTCTGTCAATGAAATGCCGTCTGCGAGTGCCTCGCATGACACGCTAGACAGGCAGACGGCCAGGTCAGCAAGAGTGAGACAACCGGGCAGGCAGTTGCCGGCCCTCTCATAATCCCTGGGTCGCGGGTTCGAGTCCCGCCCGCCCTACCCCTTCTGACGTGGGCAGACGCCTTACCCGGCGACCTAGAGCTCGATCGCGTGACATCATTCGTGGTGCGAGTTGGCGTAGCATGCGTCGCATGCCGAAGGCGCGCAGTCGAGGCGGACGTACCCGAGGGTCGATCACCGAGCTGCCGTCGCGCCGCTTCCGCGTCAGGGTGTACTCGGGCGTGGACCCGGTCACGAAGCGGCGGATGTATCTCACGGAGACCGTCGACACGTGGCGCAGGCTCAGCGAGCACGCACTCGATTGCTCAACCAAGTGGACGAGCGGCGCAACCCGCGGACGACGGCGACGATTAGCCAGCTGATCGACCGATGGCTCGAGGTTGTCGATGTAGAGCCCAGCACCCGGCAGGGATACGAGCGGAAGATCGGCAAGCACATTCGCCCGGTTCTGGGCGGCCTGCAGGTCGGGCGACTCGACGCCGAGATCCTGGAGTCCTTCTATGCGGACCTTCGCCGGTGCCGGGAGCACTGTGCGGGGCGTCGGTTCGTCGAGCACCGCACGTCGGCGCCACACGAGTGCGACGAGCATGAAGGATCTGCTTGCCGGCCGCCGGCTCCGAAGACATGCCGCGCGTGTGCGCGAGCGTGTCGGCGGCACAAGTGCCGAGGACTTCTGACTCGAGCATCCGACAGATCCACTGGATCCTCAGCGGGGCATTGAATCGTGCGGTTCGGTGGCGTTGGATCGCGGTGAACCCGGCGAGACAGGCCGAGCCGCCGGCGCTGCCACATCCGGATCCACGGCCGCCTTCCGCAGAGGAGGCTGCGCAGTTGTTGGAGGAAGCGTTTAAGCGGGATCCGGACTGGGGTGCATTCGTCTGGGTCGCGATGACGGTTGGCGCACGGCGTGGCGAGCTGTGCGCCCTGCGCTGGACTGATGTCGGCTTGACCAACGGCGTACTTTCGCTTCGTCGGGCGCTGCACGTCGACAACGGTGAGGTCACCGAGAAGGACACCAAGACTCATCAGCAGCGTCGCATCGTGCTAGATGCGGAGACCGTTGAAGTCCTGCGTGAGCATCTCCAGCGGTGCAAGGCTCGGGCGGCTGCGCTGGAGTTCGACTGGTCGGACGACCCGTATGTCTTCTCGCTCGACCCCGATAACGGCACGCCGCTGCTCCCCGACTCGGTGACCCAGCGGTACGAGCGGTTGGCAAAACGACTGGGTATCGAGACCACACTGCACAAGCTGCGGCATTACTCCGCGACCGAGCTCATCATGGCCGGGGTCGATGTCCGTACCGTTGCTGGTCGGCTCGGCCACGGCGGGGGAGGAGCGACGACCCTCCGGGTGTACGCAGCCTGGACGTCGGAAGCCGATCAACGCGCGGCCGCGGCCCTGTCCGCGCGCATGCCAAGGCGCCCACAGGGGAAGCGCAACTCGATGTCCTAATGGCCTGCAATCAAGCGACGGTCTCGCCGCCTCCTGAAGTTGGATCTCGCGCCAGGGCTCCTGGCGTCTGAACCGGGGGTTGGCAAAGCTGGCGGATTTACAGGGCAGCGACCGCACACCGTCTGACCTGCATGTTTCCGCCACATCCCCTCGGTCGTGGGACACATATGGGACAGGGCAACACGCGGCCCCTCTCCTCCATGGTGGTACCCACGACACGAGGTCACCCCCGGACAGTCGCGAGGCCACACCGCAGGGGACCGCAGCCGAACCGCCCTCAACCGTCAGCCCCGCCAAATGACCAAACCTCGAGATCCCCCGCGCCCGTCTGCAGCGATCCGGACCGCCGCCATGAAGCTACGGGTCTGCTTTGACGTCATCTGCGGACCGTTGTCGCTCAAGGCGAGCAGGAGCAGACCGCACCGGGGGTACGTGGCGCCTTCCGATTCGGCTTCCGGCGACGTTTCGGCGGCCCGAGATGGATTGGGCACGTCACCTGGGAAGCCGACCTCGAACGTCGTTCAGACGTAGTGCCCGCGACCGGTTTAGGCACTTGAACCGTTGCTGGGTCGAGGTCAGGAGGTGTTCGGCGATGAGTGGTACGCCGGGCGGTTAATCGGGTGGCGTCGGCGTCGGTGGTCCCTCACACCACCAGCCGTAGCAGTGACGTCGCGTTCCAGATCGTGTAGAGGTTGCCGTACTCGTCGGTGGTGAGGCCACCGCCGGTGCCGTCGTAGACGACCTCGATCTCGCCATCACCGGCCAGCATCGCCTCCGGGTCGAACCCGAACACGCGGCCCGCGGCATTGCCGTACACGGTGCCGTCCACGATGATCATCTGGGCGTAATGCGCCGAGATCCGGGCCCCCTCTCGCGGCGCCTTGTCAGGGAAGATCAACTCCCGGTGAGTCCAGGTGTCGGTGGACGAGTCGAGCCCGAGCAACCAGCCCTCGGCGAAGAACCACACCGTTCCGTCGGACGACGCGACGGCCGCGTTCACCGAGCGGACCTCGACCGGCAGCGGGATACGCTCGGCTTCGCCGGTGCTTTCGTCGTACCGCAGAACCGTGCCGTGCTCCTCCTTCGGTGTGGAGTTGAGCCCACCGTAGATCATGGTGCCGGCATAGACCTTCGACCCCGTCGCAGCGATGGTGACCACCGTCTGGTCGCCCACCCCGGGCACCGTCGTACAGGACTTGGCCTTCAGGTCGTAGTAGCCGAACGCGCCGGCGGTCTCGCCATAGTCGGCCATCGTGCCCCAGTAGATCCGGTCACCGTGACCGAGCATGCCGTACGGACGGCTCTGGTGCGGCTCGATCGTGCAGTTGACGGTCGGGGTCGGCGTCGCGGCCGTCGGATCCAGCGACTGGATCGTCCCGCTCGGATAGATGCCCTGCCAGACCCGCCCGGCATGGCTGGTCATCCCCTCGGCCTGGCCACCCACACTCCAGGTCTGGTGCTGGTCGCCACGCATCGGCATGTAGGCACCAATGCCGCCGACGAGGTACCCGCTGGACCAGATCCGGCCATCCGGGCCGCCGACGATCGAATTGATCCCGATCGACACCACGGGCTGGTTGGTCGCACGCTTCGTCATGGACTCACCCGTCTGCGGGTTGTACAGCTGGACCGTGCCGTTGGACGACATCCCGACCAGGGTCCTGCCCGGCCAGGCCTCGTCCTGCAGGTCAGTGAAGTCCCAGCTGCGGGCGTAGATGCTCGGCGAGGCGGCCTCGATGTGGGTTTCCGTGCCGGTGGCGAGGTCGTAGGAGAACATCTGGACCGGGCTCGGTGCCTTGTTGTAGTAGACCTTCCCGTCGTGGATCTGCGACGCGCCGTTGTAGACCACGCCCTTGATTTCGTCCAACACACTGGCGTGGATGGTGCCGTCGGACGCGCGCGAGAGCGCGAAGATCACCAGATAGTCCTCGCCCGCGCTGTTGCCCGGACCGATCCAGGCGAAGGCGTAGCCGTTGTCAACGGTCATCCCGTAGGTCCAGTTGCCCGTCTGTACCTCAGGGCTGGTGAGCCCGATCAGGTCCACGCAGCTGGCGGCACCGTCGACCGAGCAGGCGATCATGTTCGCCCCGGTGCCTGTGCCGTAGATCACGGAGCGGGTGAGGGGGTCGTACCCGCCGGATCGGGTGTATTCATCGCCCGGTGAGAGTGGACGAGGGCCGATGATGCCGAATCCTTCACCGGGGGTGAAGCGCCAGATCCCCCCACCGTCAGCGGAGTGAATGCCGCCGTACACGACGCTGTTCTCGTCGATGGAAATGGCGTACAACACGTCGGTGCCCGAGAACGGGGGCGGCCCGATCCGGGTCGCGGTGGAGTCGCCCGGCGTGTAGGACCACAGCGCCGCCGAGCCGTAGGTGCCGACGTAGACGGTGCCGTCCGGTGCCTGTTTCACGGTCCAGCCGCCCTCGGCGTTCGGCAGCTCGATGACGCGCTCGGTGTCCTGGGTCAACGGATCGACCTGGACCAGCACCGCCGGGCTGGTCGCGGATCCCGACCCGACCCCCCACACGACGGGATCTCCGTTCTCGTCGACTCCGGCCGTGCTGGACAGGTAGGTCGTCGGCTTGCTGACCTGCGGGCCGACCACCGTGGCTCGAGCAGTGAACCGCACGCGGTCAAAGCTCGCTCGCCCCAAGGCGCCAACCTCTACCGAGGCGGTAGTCGAGCCGGCCGGTGCGGCTCCGGTGACGCGCATCGTACCGGTGTGCCGATCACGGTCGAGGACGCTACGGCTGATCACCCTGCCATCGACATCCAGCCAGCGGATGGCCAGCGAACTGGTCAGCTGGGCGGAGACATCGGCGTATGCGGTGTACTCCCAGCCGACGTTGACGTCGACCGGGCGGCTCACCATGCCGACGTTGACGCACGGTGGATGGCCCGTCAATTGAAGGGCCATGGCACCGTCTACCGTCCCTGCCGTGCCGGTCCTGGCGACGTCGCTGCAGCCCGGTTTGAGCGGCTCACCTTGACCGTCGCTGGGCGTCCAGCCGGTGAGCCCGTCTTCGAAACTGTGGTTCACGATCAGCAGGTCGCCGTTTTGGCGGGGTGAACTCGCCGCCCCAGCCGACGTGATGGGGAGAAACAGACCGATCACGACCGCGACCACCGCGGACAACGTGACGGCGTATCGACCGGCGGTGTGAGGGGCTGTGTGGCGAGACATCGTCGTCGACCTCCAACGAAGGGGGTTACCAGTGCCAAGTAACTACACTGAGAACCATCTGCATATAAGGTCCAGGCCGAAACTAAGATAGTGTCCTAGGCCGGCCACCTCACCAGGCCATATCCCGGATCACCGGCAGGCCTGCCGCTGCGAGCGCTCGCGCGAGCCCGATCCCGAAGCGTCGGGTGCCCTCCAACGCCACGACCACCCGCGGCCCGGGCGCGTTCTCAGCGATCCATGCCAGTGCCTCGGCGTAAC
This sequence comes from Actinopolymorpha sp. B9G3, assembly GCF_040120725.1. Lineage (NCBI taxonomy): Bacteria > Bacillati > Actinomycetota > Actinomycetes > Propionibacteriales > Actinopolymorphaceae > Actinopolymorpha > Actinopolymorpha sp. B9G3. The sequence continues at coordinate 410,855 of NZ_JBEEAB010000004.1, forward strand.
CGGCGTTGTCGTTGCCGATGCTCAATGTGGCGATGGTGACGCCGCTCGCTGCGGTTAGTTCCAAAGCATGGGTATCGCGGTGCGTGTCGCCGCCAACGACGGCATCCACTACCTCTGCCAACATGGGCATAGGTCCTTGTTTCTCCTTCCAGGCATAGGGACAACGGTCGGCACCGGCCTGGGTGGAGTCACCAAGCGGCACATCTGTGAGGAGTCACACGCCATGCGCGGCCAGGCTTCTTATCAAGCCAACAAGGTGGGCCAGGCCGGTGCCGGCACTCGTCGAAGACAGGTCAGAAGAAAGGCACGCACAGCCGCGGCCATATCCGTAGCGGGTCATCCGACAGCACCGGCACCGATCCTGGTGGCAGTCCACCCAGAACCGTCACGGCGCGGCCCTGTGGCCGCGCCCCCGACGCCGTTGTGGCACTGAGTCAACGGTGTCGACAACAGGCTCGTCGGCATCCGGCGCTCATGATGTCGGGCTACCGCCAGGTCACGCTGTCGATCTGGAACATGCTGTCCCAGGGGGAGTACTCGGTGCCGACCGCGCTGGTCCCGACCTCGATTCGGCTGACCTCCGAAGCACCTGCCCAACCGGTCAGGTCCAGCGAGAGCGTCGTCCAGGAGTCCGCAGACGTCGGGAGCGTCTTGGTCAACGTCGTGCCATCGGCACCGGTCAGCGTCACGATCACCTGGTAGCCGGTCGCGCCGGGGACGGAACCCCAGGAGTTGAATGCCAGCGAGAACGCCGACGCCTCCGACATGTCGAGGGGCTCGTCCGGTTCGAGGTAGACACTTCGCACCGTCGTCGCCGGTACCGCGGCGGTGTCCGCCTGAAGGCAGCCACCCGAGAAACAGTGCCCGGGGCCGTTCGCGATCGAGGTCACCTGTTCGATCCCGACCACGTTCTGACCCGCCTGCCAGCCCTGCACATCGCCGTCGAACGTGTAGTGCGGCAACACCACCTGCCACGGACCATCGGGGTCACCCGGCTTCTGATTACGGGTCCTCCGCTTCGCATCGTAGAGCTCGCCCTGGTAGGAGACCCTGTCGCCGGCGGTGAAGATCCGCGATGCCGTCCAGGCCGGGACGCCGTCCTCGGTGATGCCGAGTTCCTGCCACGGACCGTACGGGTCGCCCGGCGTCTTGTTCTTGCTGTACCACGCGGCGAGGTAGACCTTGCCCAGATGGCTGACCCGGTCGCCGGCCTGGTACTCGTTCGACGCGTTCCACACCGGGGCGTTCTCGTAGTCGTAGCCGTCAGGCAGCGCATACAGGACACCCTCGCCCTTGTCCAGGTGACGGTCGAGCACACCGTCATCGAGGGCGACGCCGACGGTCCTGCCGGACTGCCGGTCGATCTCCTCGAGCGACCCGATCGCCTCGTCGAAGCGCAACGAGACGTCCCTTTCCTGCGTGAAGCTGTTGTTGACCACCATCAGGTAGTTGCGGCCGTTCTCGCGGTCGCGGAGGTACGAGAAGGTCAGGTCCTCGTCCGACAGCGAGTGCACAAAGAAGTCCTCCGGCACCGGCTGCTGCCCGAAGGTCTGCCCGTTGAGGTACACCTCTTTGGCGTCCAGCCGCATGAGTGTGGGGCCGAGCGCGTGGATCTCGCTGTTGAGCTGCTTGACGGGCTCAAACAGGTCGGTCTTCTGCCCGTCGGCCGTGATGATCGCGTCGGTGAAGGTCTGGCTCCGGTTCGTGGGGGTGAACCAGGTGAAGTACGACAGTCCCTTGTAGCCGTACGCGAGGGCCATGTTCGCCTCGTAGCGGATCTCTGTCTCGTTGGGCCGGCGGAAGCCACCGGGGATTCCGACGGCCTGCAGGTACTGCGCCGTCTTGACCCCGTTGGCCAGCCCGACCTTCCGCACCGTGTTCATGTTCGTCAGGAAGCCCGTGTAGTCCAGGCTGTTGTCCGCCGTCCCGAACGGATAACGGTCGTACATGAGGTAGCCGCGGGCACCGGTGAGGTCGAGCCAGCCCTGCATCACCTGCGCGTATTCCGCCTCCGATGCGTACACCGAGCTGGGGAGGAAGTTCAGGTGGGCGTCGTATTCGGGCGCGGCGTCCTTGATGGCGTTGAACACCCGCGCGTACGGGTCCGGGTCGAACGGCTCGTCCAGGATGTAGAACCCGCCCACGCCTGGCACGTTGGTGTATTCGGAGACGAGGTCGCGGATCTCCTCGTCGGTCAGGTTCAGGAGGTTGGAACCGAAGCGGCTGTCGTTGATCGTGACGTTCAGGCCGTACTTGTGGGCCAGCCGCGCCATCTCCAGGTTGATCTCCTTCGTCGGGTGCAGGTCGTTCGCCATGACCGAGTCGATACCGGCGTCGCCCAGATAGCTGTACTGGATGTCGTTGATGTGATCGGGCGTCGGTGGCCAGAACGCGGAGATCTCGAACTTGTCTCCCATGCGCTCCACGTGGTCCCGCACCTCGACCGGGATCGAGGTCGACTCGCCGAGATCCGGGGCGGCCAAGGTGATCACAGCCTCGCCCGGCGCGGCGGCGGTCACCGTGCCGTCCCCGTCCACCTGGGCCACGCCGGGATCGGACGAGGACCAGACCACCTCGGGTAGCCCGCCCGGGGCCCGCGCGTCATAGGACAAAGGCTCGACGGCGCCGGTCTCCAGCAGCAGGGCGGGCTTGTCGATCGACAGGATCACCTCGGCAAGAGTGCCGAAGACGGCCAGCTCGGACAACTGCACCAGATAGCCGTCCCCGCTCGGGGCTCCGTTGCGCAAAGTGACGTACAACCGCAGGTAACGTCCCTCGACATCGGTCAGGTCGATCACTTCCGGCTCGGCGCGATCGTCCGCGTTACCGGTGCTCGTGTAGACGCTCCGGTAGTCGTCACCGTCGGACGACACCTCGATCCGGTAGTCGGCCGGGAAGCTCTTCTGCCTCGGGAACACCACAACCCGGCCAAGGTGGTGCGAGGCTCCGAGGTCATACTGAACCCACGCCGGCGTCGCCGGATCCTGGACCTTCTCGTACGGGTTGGTGCTCCAGCCGTCCGCCGAGCCCGCCACCTCGTTATTCAGGTACGACATGGCCCACGTCTCGCTCGGCATCTCATAGCTCGACGAGGTCGTGACTGTGGCATCCGGGGCGAGATTCGTCGTGCCCTCCGGGGCGTAGGACGACACGTCGGACGGCGAGGGCTCGGAGGGGGCCGCCAAGGTGCCGGCAGGAGCGTTCGCCAGCCCCCACGTCGCCGCCATGACGACCAACGCCGCAGCTACCGCACGGCGCGGTTTCGTATGCATCTCCTACTCCTTACGTCGTTTCCGTACGGGTGAAGTCGCCTGGCTTGATACGCGGCCCGTATAGCCGGCCATGCTCGTCGTGGGTCTGGAGGATGCACACGACCTCGGCGCCTCCCTTTGGGTGTCGGTCAACACGCTTGCCCACGATCTGCGGCCCGATGCTGACGACCGCGGTTGTGGTCGGTTTCCGTCAGAGGACAGGTTGCGGACCGGATCGAGGAGTTGAAGGCCGCTCGGTGAGGTAGCGATCGAGCTGAGGGAGTGGAAGAAGCCAGCCGAGCATCGTGATCAGGCCTTGATCGCAAAGACTCGGTCGACCCAGATCCCGGGCACCTGTGAGAGGTTCCAGACGTAGAGCACGTGCTCGGGGTTGTGGGTGTAGGTGCCGGAGAGCTCGATCTCGTGATATTCGCCGTTGGACAGCTCGCCGGCTGTCTTCGTGATGCTGACGCCCTGCGGGTGGATCCCGGTGTTGACGACGGGCGTGTCTGCGGCCAGCGATCCGGTGTCGGCTCTGAGGGTCACGAAGAGCCGCCAGGATGACCCCTGCGGTAGAGCATCGAACCAGAACTGCACACCCCACTGCGAGTCATGGGGATCCATCCGCAGCGCTCGATGATCGGACGCCATTTCGTCAATCACCAATGTGGTCATCCAGGGAGCAGCGATGCGGATAACCTCTTCCTGGTAGTCGACCCATTCATCGGCAGGCAGACCGCTCACCGAGTCCGGCGGGGTCACTTCGCCAGGTGGGACGTCGCTTGGAGGGAGCGGATCCACGTTGTATCCGTCGACGACTTTCCCAACATCGCCGCCCCCCTCGTTGACACGGCTGATGCCCGACAGCGAGAGTACTCGTTTGTCCCGCTCCTTGCGGTTCACCAGGTCCATGTCCCAGGTCTGTCCTGCGCGCTGAAGGTCTTGGACGTAGGACTGAGCTCGCATGAAGATCACGTGGTCAAGGTTGAATCGTGCGACAGCGACCCGGTCGACCAACTCGGGGTCCTTGCGTACCGCCGCCTCAGCTGCCGCGAGGTGGCCGTCGGCCGCACGCACGACATCAAGCCTGTAGATCGGCGACATGAAATTGGAAGCCTCGGTCAGTGCGCCGTTCGCCTCCTTGGACTCCCACAGCGTCTGCAGGTAGGCCTCGATGTGCGGCGCGGCGGCGCCGTAGTAGCCCTTGAGGAACTTCCGCACGGTCGCCCGGACGTCCAGCGTCGGATCCCAGGCGAGCCGCGAGTGCACCCAGGTGCGCATGGCGGACATGTCGCCGCCCCGGGTGTTCCAGACACCCTGGATGAACAGTCCCTGCACCTGCGGGATACGAGCCACCTGGCGGATCGTCTCGAAGCCGTCGAACCACTGCGGGAACGGCATCAAGTAGCTGGAAAACATTGTCTGGTAGTCCCACAGCACGATGTTCTTGCAGATCTTTGACCAGCCCTGCAGGTAGTCGCCCCATTGCTGGTTTGCCGCATCCATGATGGGCTTCCCGCGGTTGGCGATGATCGGGCACATCGTGATCACCACGTTGTCCTCGATCGTCATGCCCGCCGGCGGCTTGATCGACCACCAGTACGCCTCGGTCTCCAGTCGGGCGTTAGGGATCACCCGGCGGATCCGTCGCGCCAGGTCGTTGACGAAGTCAAACATGGCCGCCCCCTGTGCCCCGCCGTGCGCGTCGTTGAACGCCTGGCTGTCCGGGTCGGCCTGCCACGTGGCGCTGTCCCACTGGATGATGCCGAGGGAGGCGTCCTCGCCACGTGCGATGCGCTCGTTGATCAGCCGAGTGATCGTCGCGGTCGCCTGTTCCCGCGCGGCGGGGCTCATGAACAGCAGGTTCTCGTTGTAGATAAGGGAGCGGTCTGTCACTAGGTCGCGGAAGAAGGTCGGCCGGTCTTCCGGCCAGTACCCGGACCATACGTTGAGGTCCGCCGGCATCTTCACCTCGTACATGTCACGGCGGCCGTTAAGTCGCAGGTGGTGGCGGTGCTCGCCGCTGAACGTCTCGCCGTAGTGGAGCTGGCGGAACCTGAATCGCGGCACGTAGTCGCGGTTCAGGTCGTCGAGGTCCATCTCGACCGCGTCCGTCTCCGGCACGGTCTCGGAGGTCTCGGCGAACCACCGGACGCCGAGCTGGGACTCGACGAACCAGTAGGCGCCGTGGAGGGTGCCGAGCTGCCCGGGGCCGGTGATCAGGATGTCCTTACCGGCCGTCCGCACCGCGAAGCCGTCGTCGCCGAGCTGGGACGTGTCGACAGGGCCGAAGCGCGATGCGTACGAGTTGCCGGCGCCGACAACCAACAGGTCGGGAAAGCCAGGGTGTGCCGTGTCCTCGTCGACGAGCGGGAACGCCCCGCCGGTGACCCGGCGCGCGTACTCGGCCAGCTCACGCGCGGCACGCCGTACCATCGCCGGCTCGTCGCTGGCCACCAGCACCGCGTACGTCGAACGGCCACCGTGAACCAGGCTCAGACCCTCTCGCGGTGAAGCTGCAGAGATGCCCGGCGGGACCATCCCAGCGAAGGCCGCGACGAGACCACCTGCGGCCCCGTACCGCAGGACGGAGCGACGTGACACGGATAGAGGCGACTGCACACACTCAAGATCTGACATGGTCTGACCCCTCACGAGTCCGGGATGTTCATGCCATCAGGTGACGCGATTGGAGCGCTCCAGTAATGTAGGCTCAGCTCGCGAGGTCGTCAACAGCTGCGTGCTTTCCGTGAAGCGGAGGGCGGGGTGAACCCAGATCCGATGACAAGAATGCGGCTGCGGCTAACGCCCTCGCCTGCCACGGACGCGACCAGCACATCTACTGCGACCGCAAGCGCCCTGGTGCACTACCGGTCGTGATCTGCCACCGTGCGTGGCCTGTGGACAACGACCGGGCTGCTCAAGTCCGGGAGTGTCTCAGAAATGGCCAAGGCTTCATCCTGCTCGGTTAGCATTCGCAACGCGTCCAGCAAGAGAAGGCTCATGTGCAGAGCCGGCGGAACGCGGCTCACCGTCGTCGTCGAGCGGCGGAACGCCTTGCTCGGGCGGGGCCCTGGGATCCGCGACCAGTGCCGGTATTTGAGCTCGGGCAGGATCGGCTATGAGGTCGGTGGCAACATCGACGCGATGCCTCACATAGGCGTCGGCGTTCACGGTGGTCGCCACCTTGCCGTTGTCCACCCACACGCCGGTGAGGCTGGAGCCGTCCCGCAGGGCGTCGCGAAACTCGTTGCCCGTTGTCGGGACCTCGGCACCGATGGTTTGAAGGGATTCACCAGTCCTAGCTGCCGGTGGCGGCCGGGGCGGCGCCCAGGCCGGCCGCGATCTCCTCGGCGAAGATCGCGTGGCCCCGGTCGTCGGGGTGGTTGATGCCGTTGCGCAGCATGGTGAGGTACGGGATCCCCAGCGACCACAACTCCTGCCAGCGTGGCGAAACCGACGCGAGCGCGACATCATGCCGCCGCGCGAACTCCCGGAGGAATCCCACGTAGGGACGCTCATCGACCAGGTCCATCGTGCTCGCCCCCATCCAGTCCGGACGGCTGAAGTGCGGTTCCACGAGCAGAAGATCTGCACCCAACGCGTGGGTCTGGCGTAGCAGTAGCTGGTAGGAGCGTTCGATCTGGGGAATCGACAGGTGCGCGTCGTTGACGAACTCGACCGTGACCAAGTCGGGCTTGCTTGTGGCAACCCGATCCCAATCGGTTCCGGGCATTGGGTCGTCGAGGCCGAGCCACTGGGTCGACGTCGACCCACCGACGGCAACCGCCGTGACCGTGGCCGACAGCCCGTGCGCGGCCAACATCCGGCCGAGCAGCGCGGGATAGGCGGTGGCTGGAGAGGAGGCCGAGTAGCCTACCGTCACACTGTCACCAAGGCAGGTGATCCGGCCGCTGCCGCCGCGCAGCGATTCCGACCAGCGGGGCAGCCGGGCCGACTGGGGGTGTGAGCGTAGACCGGCCGATCGGCTAACCGGGAGGAGCTCAGCCTCGGCCGGGTTGGCGTGGTAGGGCAGGAAGAGGTTTGCCAGGTGCTTAGCCGCCGCGGGGACCGGCGGCGGCAACGGGTTGCTGAGGTGGCTCTTGCCAATAATCACCTCGGGGCCATCACCCGCATCGACGACCGCGTCCACCCGCAGCAGCCCATAGTCATAGTCGACCACGAACGGGCCGGCCATCTCCGGGGCCCGCGTCACCGCGCCCTACACCTGGTCGACAAAGACGTCCTCGCCGATGGCGAGCTCGCCAGCGGGCCCAGCCACCCGGACCGAGCCGGGCCGCAGACTTCCCGGCGCGGGGGTATCGTCGGTGCCGCGGAACTCGGTAACGATCCCGCGTAGCTGGGCGCCATAACGCCACTGGTCGGGCCGCCCTTCCGGCGGCTCGATGACCTCCGCACGAACTCGACGCCATTCAGCGCCACGAATCTGCCCACGGATCCGGTCCCGGAGCGCCCGCGCATCCATCGATGCACCTCCCTCATATGCACTCGACGCACGCTTTCAAGCTGTGTCCATGAAAGCCCTTCAACGTCCCCACTGCGAATCCTCACCGCCGCCTGCCCGTCGCCTCGGGAGTTCGCGGCGTGTGCGCGACCGATGGTGCGCGCTCGGCGGGTTGAAGGGATACCAACGACCGATCCCATCAAGCAACGGCCGTCCGCGCTCGGTGCCAATTACTCATCTCGGCCGCGATGGTCAGCACCGCCGGCGTTCTGATCAGCGGGCTCCGCCCGGGTACCGGCACGTGCCCAGTCCTCGTACATTCCGACCGAGCCCGTCCAGTTCCACGCTTGGAACACCGACCCGATCGATTACAGCACCTGCCGCGTCGACAACGGCGAGGTGTTCACTCCAACCCGGACTATCCCGGCGGCGGGTCATTCCCGCTCGACACCAGGCAGTCCTATTGCTCTTCGATGAAGTATTGGCACGGGTTGGTTGGGGCGGGGTCCATGTAGACCCACACGGTGCCGTGGGACATGACGTTGTCCTTGGGGAAGTTCTGGGTTCGGGTTGAGACGATGCCGTAGGACGTGGTGGGTGCGGCGATTCCGATGCCGTGGAATTCGTCTCTGACGCTGGCGAGTATCTGCGTCATCAGCTGATGCTGCCTGTCAACGTCTGGCTCGGCCTTGAGCTGGTCGTACATCGCCAGCTGGTCTCGTATCACCTTTGGCGGCTCTTCACCGTCCTTGCCGCCGCTGCGGTACCAGGTGCACCAGGGCACGCCGAAGAACGAGTACGGCGGGTTGGTCGGCAGATAGTTGTAGGGGTTGGCCAGGATGACCGCGTCCAGCCCACCCTCGCCCTGCCAGACCGCGGCGTCATGGCTGTTGGCTTCGCCGCGGGTCACGGCCAGTTCTGCGCTGACGCTGTTGACCTTGGCGTCGATGCCAACGTCCTTCCAGTTGCCGACGACAAGCTGCATCGTGTCGACCCAGACGGTGATGTCGCTGCGTACGTCGACCTGAAAAGTAATCGGCTTGCCGTCAGGGCCGAGCCGGATCCCATCTGCGTTCTTCCTGGGGTACGCCTTGTCCAGGTATTCGTTCGCCTGGTCCACGTCGTAGTCGAGGTACTGGGTCGCCATCTGTTCGTCGTAATAAGTGGATTCCTTTCGCGGCGCGATCTGCCACGGTTCGGCCTGCCGCTGCATCACCGCGTTGATGATGTCCTTTCGGTTGATCGCGTACGACAGTCCGATGCGGAAGTCCTTGTTGTTGATGATCTCCCGCATCACCGGGTTCTTGTGGGTCAGGTTCAGGTAAACCGCGACCTGGCTGGTCAGCGCTGGAATCGCGTCGAAGAAGCGGTACCCACCCTTCTGCCGACCATCGGCCAGGACCGGCTTGTTGACCGGCTCGTCGAAGGCAAAGTCGACCTCGCCATTGGTCGCCTTCAGCAGCGATACCTCTGGGTCGGTGACCACCGACCACACCATGCCGTCCATGTAGGGAAGTTGGCTGCCCTCTGGATCCACCTTCCAGTAGTACGGATTGCGCTCAACCGTTACCTGGGTCTTCGTGTTGGTCTTGAGCAACCATGGATAGATCGATGGCTTCTCGGGGTTGGATCCGAAGCTGAAGTCACCGCCCCTTTGCTGGTGTTGG